>CAYSDL010000005.1:9162-49394 GCA_964429875.1 uncultured bacterium | reverse complement strand
ATCAAACTTCTTGTCATGATGAATTAAATGGTTATATTCCAATTGATTTATCCATAGAAGAAGCAGATCAACTTAGAAATTCTAATCAAAAAGAATATATTGATAGATCTTATAATTCAATTGGGATTCATTGTAAGGCAATGTTAGATTTGCAAAAATTGGGATCAGTTGTTTTTGATTATGGTAATAATATTAGGGGCCAAGCAAAAGAAAATTCTGGTATTAAAGATGCCTTTGATTTCCCAGGATTTGTTCCTGAATATATCAGACCTCTATTTTGTGAAGGTAAAGGTCCTTTTAGGTGGGTTGCACTTTCTGGTGACCCTAATGATATTTATAAAACAGATCAAAAAGTTCTTGAATTATTTCCTAAAGATAAATCTTTACATAGATGGATAAAAATGGCGCAAAATAAAGTTCAATTTCAGGGTTTGCCTGCAAGAATTTGTTGGTTAGGTTATAAAGAGAGAAATATATTTGCAGAAGCTATAAATGATATGGTTTTTAATGGTGAATTAAAAGCTCCAATTGTCATAGGAAGAGATCATCTGGATTGTGGATCTGTTGCATCTCCAAATAGGGAAACAGAAAATATGAAAGATGGCTCTGATGCTGTTGCTGATTGGCCTATTTTAAATGCTCTACTTAGTACAGCAGGAGGATCCACTTGGACATCTTTTCATCATGGTGGTGGAGTTGGAATGGGCCTTTCTCTACACTCAGGTGTTGTCGTCGTTGCTGATGGAACTGAGGAAATGAAAGAAAGAATTAATCGTGTATTAACTAATGATCCTGGTATTGGTGTAGCAAGACATGTTGATGCAGGATATAAGAAAGCAATCAAAATTGCAAAGGATCGTAAATTGAATATTCCTTCAATACCTTGAAGACAAAGATAAAAAATATATCATCAATTTGTACATGGGATGATACCTCGAAAAGTTTAAAAGAATTTCATGATTGTGAAATTTTAATAAATGATAATAAAATAGTAAAAATATCTCAAAATAAAATAATCAATTTTGATATTGAAGTAGATGCTTTAAACTCTTTAATCACTCCAGGTTTTATAGATTCTCATACCCACCCAATTTTTGTAAATAATAGATCAGATGAATTTGTAATGAGGTCTCAGAATCTAAGTTACAATGAAATCAATAAGAATGGTGGAGGTATTAACTCTTCTATTAATAAGCTTAGAAAAGCATCTGATCAAGAATTATATGATTCTGTTTATAATAATGTAAAACCTTTTATCGATTTTGGAACTACAACTTTAGAAGCTAAATCTGGTTATGGACTTACTTTAAAAGATGAGATCAGATCATTAGAAATAATAAAAAAAATTAATAAAGAATTAGATATTGATATAATTCCAACATTTTTAGGAGCACATTCTATTCCCCCTGAGTTTTCAAATGACAAAAAAAGTTATATTGATTTAATCTGTAATGAAATGATACCTGAAATAGCAAAAAGAAAATTAGCTGTTTTTTGTGATGTTTTTTGCGAACAAGATTATTTTAATATTGCTGATAGTGAAAAAATTCTAAATATAGCTAAAACACATGGTTTAATTCCAAAAGTTCATGCAGATGAATTTGTATATTTTGGTGCTTCAAAATTAGCTGGAAAAGTTGAAGCAATTTCAGCTGATCATCTAATGAAAATTACAGATGAAGGTATACATGCTTTAAATTTAGCAAATGTAATTGCAACTTTGTTGCCAGGAACTACTTTTTTTCTTGGAGAAAAAAAATATGGAGATGGTAGAAAATTAATAAATGAAGGCTGTGAGGTTGCCTTAGCCTCTGATTTCAATCCAGGGACATGTACTATAAGGTCATTGCCTAATATCATGCTCTTAGCAATGAATTTTTGTGGAATGTCATTAGAAGAATCTTTCAAAGCAGTAACTTATAATGCAGCAAAAGCAATTGGACGAGAAGATATTGGTATGATAAAAAGTAATTATTCTGCTGATTTAATTTTTTGGAATATAAATTCTATAAAAGAAATACCTTATTGGTTTGATTCAAATATTACAAAAATTAGAGCTGTTATGAAAAATGGAAAGATTATAAATTCTTTTAGTTTATGATAAGATTAACGAGGGCTACTATATCTAAAACATTTATTATATTATCTTGATTTAAATCAGTACATTGGGAATTTGCTTCGCAATTGTTATCTGAAGAATTAATAATCAAGCAAATTGTTTGCACAACATCTAATATATTTATCTCATAATCACCGTTTGCATCACCTTGCATAGGACAGTTTTGGAGAAAAATAATTGCACCTATATCTGAAATAGTCCCATCGACATCAAATAATTCTGGATTTCCTGAGTTAATACATGGTGAATTATCCTCTAAACTAAAGTCCCAATTAATTGAAGGTGATCCATCATTACTATTATTGAATTGTGGATTATCATATAACATGCCTGATTCATCATCTAACTCTAACTGAGTCCAAATGCCCCCTCAACCAGGACAATTTTCCATACAGTCATCTTCTATGTTCTCCCAAAATAGTGAATAAGATATATTTAATGTAGGAATTTCTGTATAAACACCTATGCCATAGGTTTGATTATATGCAAAGATTGTGTTTGTAACATCTATATTTGATTCATCAAAGAGCTTTAGCCCAAAGTTAGTACTAATTAAATTACAATTTCTGATACTTCCTATTGATGAGCCACCATAACTAAGTCCATAATAATCACCATTTATTATTGTACAGTACTCTATATCTAAACTACTTGGATATTGTTCATCTGCATAAACCCAAATACCGTTTCCACCTTCTAAATCAATTGTAGAACCATTACAATTAATATATACATCTCCTTCATATATTCCTAGCCCACCTGTGTAAATTGAATTTTCTTCTAAAATCACATATTTATCATAACCAAGATTTGATCCAGCTTCTTGATATGCATCTTCAAGTGTTTGAGATAATATCATATTGCTCAAAAATAATATTTGATAAAATAACATCATGAATATAATTTATTAAACTATTAAGATATATTAAAATAATATTATAATAATCTTCTATAATATTCAAATGCAGTTTTTGCTCCATACCAATGCGGAAAAATTTTAACTATTTCAATATTTTTTGAAAATTGCTTTGCAGTACCTTCTTTTACGTGACCAGTATTATACTTGTAGCCCTTTTTTTTGATCCAGTTGAGATAGATTCTCTTAAGAGTTTTACTATATCCTCCTATTTTCCGATATTTTTTTGTTATAACAAAAGCATAGGTATAGATTGTATTATTTTTTAACAAATTAACATCATATCTTGCCCAGCTTTCCTGCTTGAATCTTTCAATAGGGACTCCAATAATAAATCCTATGATTTTCCCTTTATGTCGTGCAATAAAAGGATAAGTGTCTTTACTGAAATATTTTAATATATTATCTTTTGTCAATAATAAATCTTTTCCAAAGATTTCTGATAAATCTTTAGATATACCTATAATTTCATTTGCATCATCACCTCCAATTTTTTTAATTAGCTCTATTCTGAAATCAAATGCTGAAGATGCAATTATTTTAGTTATAGATTTTGGTGCAATATTTAGTGTTAATTGTTCCATGAATACATTGTAATTTATGGAATTAGAAAAATAAATAGGTGATACTTTTTATGAATAATTTCAATAAAAAAATAAAAGAAGAATGTAGAAAAAAAAATAATAGACTATGTTTAGGGCTAGATATAGATAATAATAACTTAAAAAATCAATCTTTAGATTATATGCAGGATTACATTGTTGATATTATTGATGCTACTATAGATCTATGTCCAATTTATAAAATAAATTTTGCTTTTTATGAGAGATTTGGTTCTCAGGGTTTTAAAATTCTTGAGAATATAAGCAAAGTTATTGATAATAGAGCTATTACTATAGCAGATGCAAAAAGAGGAGATATAGGTAATTCATCTAAATTTTACGCAGAAGGAATTTTAGATTATTTAAATTATGATAGTTTGACAGTTTCACCTTATATGGGTATAGATTCTATAGAACCCTTTATAAAATATAATAAGGGTGTTTTTATTTTATGTTTAACATCCAACCCTGGATCTAAAAATTTGCAAAAAAGAAATGATCATAGAGGTATTCCAATTTATCAACATATTATTAAAATGGCACTTGAAATGAATGTTAATAATAATATTAGTTTAGTAGTAGGTGCAACAAATGTAGATTATTTAAATAAAATCAAATCGCTTTCTATGGATCTCCCCTGGTTAATGCCAGGTGTCGGTTTTCAAGGAGGAAATTTAGAAGAATCTATCAAAATAGGTGAAAATAAAGGTTTGGCTATTATAAATGTATCAAGGGGTATATTAACTCACGGTGAGGGAAGCATAGATGATATAAGAAAAGCTACAGAAATATATACAAATCAAATTAGGAGTGTTTTATGAACTCAAAAGAAGTATTGGATCTTTTAGAATGGTCAGGAGCTATTATGAAAGGACATTTTAAATTAACTTCTGGAAGGCATAGCAATACATATATAGAGAAATTCAGGTTGCTAGAAAATCCTATTGCATTAGATAAAATTTGCACAACAATGTCAGATAGGTTTGAAGCTGATGATATAGATTTAGTTATTGGGGCAGCTATTGGAGGTATTCTAATAGCTGGAGGGGTAGGTAGGCATCTTAATTCTAAGCATATATTCAGTGAACGAGTAGATGGTAAAATGGTTTTTAAAAGAGGCTTTGAAATTGAAAAAAAATCAAATATTGTTATAGTGGAAGATATAATCACAACTGGAGGATCTATACAAGAACTTATTAATTTATTACTAAATTATGATGTGAATATTAAAGGAGTAATTTGTATTGTGAATAGAAGTGAAAGAAACATAGATTTTGGTTGTCCTTTTATAAGTTTGTTAAATCTCCCTAGTCAAAGCTGGGAATATAACAATTGTCCCAATTGGTTAAAAGAGATTCCAATAACTAAACCTGGAAGTACAGGAAAATGAAAATTTTATTTTTATTTATTTTTTTCAACCATGTCCTTATTCCACAAGAAGGAGAAAAGAGTCCGCTATTAGATTTAAAACATAATAATCTTGTTCTAAACCTTGGTGTTGATATTTTTAAAAACCCAATTGATAGATCCAAAATTCTTATTCCTGCTCAAATTGATGAAATAAAAAAAAGAGCTAGAGAATTTCAAGTTGAACCTGTAACAGATCAAGATATAGTCATATTTGAAACTAGCTTAGGAACAATGAAACTTAATTTATTTAATAAATTAGCTCCAAACCATTGTAATAACTTTAAAAAATTATCTAATAGTGGATTTTATGATGAAACTTTAATTTTTAGAGTTGTACAAAACTTTATGGTACAAGGAGGAGATCTGCTTACTAGAGATGGTAATATTGAAAATGATGGAACGGGGAATCCTGGATGGACAATTGATGCTGAAATTAATAACACTAAACATAAAAAAGGAATTCTGTCGATGGCTCATGGATCTGACCTTAATTCTGCAGGAAGTCAGTTTTTTATTTGCACTGGAGAATCTCAGCATTTAGATGAAAATTATACTGCTTTTGGTGAAGTGGTTGAAAACTACAATCTTTTAGAAATTATCCAAAATGTTCCTTCAGAATCAAAGCAAATCATATCTCTTTCTGAAAATTCTATACCTGAAAATTCTAAAGATAATTGGTTGATATATGTATTTAATGATAATGAGTTATTTTTTAGAATCCCTGAAACTGAAACTGAAGACTCCTATAGGCAATTTATTACTGATAGAATTAGTAATATATACAGACCCAGTATACCTATTACTATAAAAAAAATTAGAGTAATAGATAGAAATAAAATATCTGAAAATGAAAGTAAAGGTAAAATTGATTTTACCTTGTTAAAAAATTTAAATAAGAGAATCGATAGTAATAATGAGTAGATTAATTTATATATTTTTATCTTTATCAATTCTTTTTTCAGCTAATAGTGAAATTTCTGTAGATAATTGTGTTAGTTTTTCTTTTGATACAGATAGAGATGTCTATTTTCCAGGAGAAAATATTTTTCTAGAACTGGATATCAATATCGAAGATGGCTTTCATATTTATTCAGTTGACCCATCAAAAAGTCTTGCATCAAGTTATATCGATTTTCCTGATTCTTCTTTATTTTCAATTATAGGAATAATTCATGAGCCTAAGGCTTATTCAAAATTTGATTCTACTTTTAATATGGATGTTTATTATCATGAGAATAAAATAAAATTAATTCAAGATTTAAGATTATCTGAAGGGATTAATAAAGGAGAATATACTGTAAATGCTATTTTTAATTATTATGCATGTAATCCAAGGTTCTGTGTTCCAAAATTTGACAACTTTTCATTTTCTTTTAATATAAAAGAAGGTGATGCAAGAGAAGAATTTTCAAAAGAATTAGATGTGAATTATGAACAATCATTTGTCCAAGATAATGAATTAGTTCAAATTGGCCTCAATGAAGAAATTAATAAAGGATTATTCTCATTTATTTTATTTTCTATAGGAATGGGTTTTTTATCTTTATTAACTCCATGTGTTTTTCCAATGATCCCAATAACAGTATCATATTTTACCAAAGAAGGAGAAAAAGAGAATAATAATCCTTTAATATCTGCATTGATATATGCTCTAGGAATTATTATTATTTTTACTTTTTTAGGATTGATTTTATCTTTTACAATAGGAGCTTCAGGTGCAGGTGATTTAGCTTCTAATCCATGGGTCAATTTATTCATAGGGATTTTGTTTATTTATTTAGCTTTTAGTCTTTTTGGATATTACGAAATTCAGATTCCATCATCACTTAGACAATTTAGTCTTAAAAAAGAATCTCAAGGTGGGAAAATGGGAATCATTTTTATGTCTTTGACATTTACCTTAACATCTTTTACGTGCACTGTTGCATTCGTTGGAGCTTTATTAGCAGCAGCTAGTCAGGGAGCATATTTTTGGCCAATTATAGGTATGCTAAGTTTCTCAACAGCATTTGCATTCCCTTTTTTCTTTTTAGCTTTGTTTCCTCAATATTTATCAAAACTACCTAAAAGTGGAGGTTGGCTAAATTCTGTAAAAGTTGTTATGGGATTTCTTGAGTTAGCTGCAGCATTTAAATTTATTAGTAATACAGATCTTGTTTGGGACTGGCAAATATTTACAAGAACAACAGTTTTAACAATATGGTCATTAATTTTTATTATTATTGGTATTTATTTAATGGGAAAAATAAAAATGCCATTTGATTCTGCTAAAAATAGTCAAATAGGTTTTTTAAGAAAATTATTAAGTATTATTTGTGTTATTTTTGGTATTTATTTAAGTACTGGATTATTTGGAAATAATATTCATGGTCTAATTGAATCTTATTTACCTCCAGAAAAAGCTGAAAATTGGATCGAAGATTTAGATCAAGCTTACGTATTAGCAGAAAAAGAAAATAAACCTATTTTTATTGATTTCACTGGATATACCTGCACTAACTGTAGGTGGATGGAAATAAATGTTTTCGAACTAAATGCTGTTAAACTATTATTTGAAGATTTTATTTTAGTTAAGCTATACACTGATGGAAAAGAAAAGGAACATTCCATAAATAGAAAGCTTGAAATTGATAGGTTTGGAACTGCAGCTTTACCTTATTATGTTATTCTAACACCTGAAGACAAGTTGATTTCAACTTTTCCAGGCATGGATGTAAGATCTGAAAAATTCATTAATTTTTTAGAAAATGCAAAATCTGAATTTTATGATTAAAATCAAAAATATTTTATTATTATTTATGATCTTTATAAATATCGCTTATTTAGATGATTTAACACTTGAGCAAATTGAAAAAATTAAAGAAGTTACTGAAGATGTTAATAAAGCTCCTGATTTTACTTTAAATTCTATTCATTCTTCTGATAATACCTTTTTAGATAGTACTTATACTCTAAGTGAAATGAAAGATAAAGTTGTTTTAATAAATTTTTGGGCAACATGGTGTGGCCCCTGTCGTTTAGAAATCCCAGATTTTAATGAATTGTATGATAAATATAATAGTAGAGGTTTTGAAATTCTTGGAATTAGTATTTCTGATACAAAAGATCAATTGATGAATTTTTTAAATGCATATAAAATTGATTATCCTGTATTATATGGAGGGCAAAATGAAATGCAAAAAGTATTATCAGATTATGGTGGAATTTATTCTATCCCTATTTCTGTATTAATAGATAAAAATAATCAAATTTTAAGAGTATATCCAGGAGCAATTTTAAAAAAATATGATCCTAATATGTATGCTGATTTAATATATAATATTGAAATTTCTGTTAATAAAATTAATGAAGATGAAAATCTGAATGATTAATTTATAAGTTTGTATTTTTTTAAAGTTCTTCTTTCTTTCTTTGTTGGTCTACCCGTTCCTTTTTCTCTTATTATTCTTGGGTAAATATTTTTTATTTTCAGTTTATCTAACTCTATTTGTGGTGTTTGATCAATTATATAATCTGATACAAGTTTTGCAGGTAATCGATTCTCTGTTAATTGGATCACAGCATACTTATAAAAAATATTATTTTTATTAAAAATTATAGAATCTCCAATATTAATTATTTTTGATGGCTTTGAAACTATTGTATTTATCTTTATTTTCTTTTTAGTACACGCATTACATGCAATTTTTCGAGTTTTACATAATCTTACGGCCCAAAGAAATTTATCTATTCTTATATTATTTTTTTTCATCATATAACTTAAATTACTAATCATGGTTAATAAAAAAAATAAAGATAATTATCATACAATTTATGGTATTAATAACTGCATCAATTTTTTACTATCTAAAAGTAAGTTTAAATCTGTATGTATAACAATGAATAGGCAAGGGGTTGCAGCGAAGAATAATAAATTAATTAGTTTAATTAACAAATTAAAATTCAATATACATTTTTTAAATGATAAGGAATATAAAGATGAATTTCAATTTAAACATGATCAAGGAATTATCATTGAGTTTCATGGATATTTAACAAAACAATTAATTGATGAGATTGAATATTTCAAAAATAATATATGTCTTATTATTTGTGATCAAATCAATGATCCCCAAAATCTTGGACAAATTTTAAGAACATGTGAATGTGCTGGTATCAATGGGGTTATATTACCTCGACATAATAGTGTGCATATTACTAATAGTGTAATTCAAGTTAGTCAAGGTGCAATATTTCATTTAAATGTATTCATCGAAACAAATTTAAATAATACTATTAAATACTTAAAATCTAATGACTTTTGGATTATTGGAATTGAGAATAGTATTGATTCAAATAATTGGAACGAGATGGATTATAAAGGAAAAATTGCTATAGTAATTGGTAGTGAAGGAAAAGGGATTAGACCTCTAATACAAAAAGCATGTGATTTTCTTGCAACAATTCCAATGCAAGGGAAGATAAATTCGCTGAATGTTTCAGCTGCTTTAAGTGCAGTAGTTTTTGAGAGACAAAGGCAATTACAAAGTTCTAAATAGATTCCAATCTATCTCTATAATGTATAAAATAATAGCTGATAAAGAGAGAAATGTTCCAAAAGGTAATTTTCTATTTCTTTTATAACCTTTCATAATATTTAATAGTAGCCCATATACTAGTCCTATAATTGATGCTAAAAATATTGTTAATAATATTTTTAATGGCCCAAGCCATAATCCTAAAATTATCATCAATATAAAATCACCGTATCCCATGGGTTGTTTTTTTATTATTAAAAATGTCAATAAATAAATAAATATAATATATCCTAAGCCTATAATCATTCCACTTACGTGGTATTGTATATCGGACAATAATACTACATACAAAATAATAATAAAGAAGTTAATAATAGATAACTTTAGTGGAATAATAAAATAATTATAATCAATAATTGCGATACATATTATTATAGAACTTATAGCTATGAAAAATATAGACTCTATAATAGTATGGTTGTTTAAAGAAAATAAAAACAAAAAACCAGTTATCATTTCAATTAATAAATACTGAAGGGAGATTTTATTCTTACATTTATAACATTTGCCTCTTAAAAGTAAAAATGATATAATAGGTATATTGTTATAAAATTGAATAGTTTTTTTACATCCAGGACAAAATGATCTAGGTGCTACTATAGAAATAGAGATAGGCCACCGATATATAATAACATTTAAGAAGCTTCCAAGAATTGCACCAAAATAAAAAAATAAAAAATTAAGAAAAAAATTATTGAGCAAGTGCAGACCCGAAATGAAAAATTGGAAGATAAGTAACAACTATTACAGCTCCAATAACAATACCTACAAAAATAATTAATAATGGCTCAATTAAAGATGTTAACCTATCGACAATTGCATTTACCTGTTTAGAATAAAAATCAGATGCTTTAAGAGAAAGGTTATCTATTTCACCTGTCTCTTCACCTGTTGACAATAATTGAATCATAATAGGTGGAAAAACATTTGTATTTTTTAGGGATTCTGATATGCTTATTCCATTTTCAATACTTTTTTTTGCATCAATTAATGCAAGTTCATAGACTCTGTTATTTACTACTTTAATGAGTAGATCCATGGCATCCATCACTGAAACGCCTGCACTTATAAGTATCCCAAATGTTTTACCAAATTTACTTAGAATGTTTTGTTGAATTAAATTTCCAAATATTGGAAGTTTTAAAAGAAATTTATCCTTAGCTAATCTTCCAACATCAGTTAAAGTAAATATCCAAATTGATACAATAGAAATAAATGAAAAGAAAATTACAGAAAGAATATTATTTTGTAGCCAAACTGAGATATTAACAAATAATACAGTATAATATGGAAGATCAGTGCCTAACTGATCATATACAGATGAAAATTTAGGGATTAAAAAAGTAAAAGTGACAAATAATATAAATATTAAGAATATTATAATAAAAACAGGATAATACATAGCAGATTTTACTTTTCTTTGTGTATCTTCTACAGTTTCTAAATAATGAGAAAGTTCTTCAAGAGTTTCAGATAGTTTACCACTAACTTCTCCAGCTCTAACAAGAGAAATATACAAATTTGAAAAAATTCCTGGGTGTCTTTCAAGAGTATCTGATAATAAGAGCCCTTTTTTCACATTATCTTCAATTTTTTCTAATGTTTTTTTAAATCTTTTGTTTTTTTCTTCAGCCTTAAGAAAAAATAATGATCTTTCAATTGTCAATCCAGCTGAGAACATTGTAGCTAATTGTCTGGTAAAAAAAACTAAGATACCTAGTGGGACACTATTTTTTATTTTTTCTAATTCTAATGATAGTCTTTTAAGAAAAGGTTTTACAAAATCAAATGAAGTATCAGATTCATTAAGTTTTACAACTGTTAATTTTTGAGATTGTAATTTTTCTATTGCTAAGTTATAATTCTCTGCAGTGATTGAGCCTGTTTTTCTTGCTCCGCCTTCAGTTCTTACAATATACTCAAAATCAGGCATTAATTATCCTCAACTGTTGCTCTTAAGACCTCTTCAATTGTTGTTATGCCTTCTTTGATTTTTTCGATGCCAGCATCTCTTAGAGATGTCATCCCATTTTTTAAGGCCTGATCCCTAATCTCTAGTTGACTAGAGTTATTATAGATAAGCTGTCTCATAGCACTATTTACCTCTAGAATTTCATGAATGGCAGTTCTCCCTTTGTATCCAGTATTATGATTAGAAGCTGTTGGTTTTCCATTATAAAATTTTATGTTATTAACTTCATTCCCTGAAAAATTTATTCTATTTAATTCTTCTTTAGATGGATTATATTCTTCTTTTGCTTCTTCATCTACAGTTCGAACTAATCTTTGTGCCATAATTAAGTTTAATGACGAACCTAATAAGAATGGAGGGATGCCTAGATCAAGTAACCTAGCAATAGTTGATGAGGCATCATTTGCATGTACAGTACTAAAAACTAAATGGCCAGTTAGAGAAAACTTGACAGCAATATCAGCTGTTTCTTCATCTCTTATTTCTCCTATAAGAAGCACATCAGGATCCTGCCTTAATATAGATCTTAATGAAGATGCAAAATTTAGTCCTATTGCATCATGCATTTGAACTTGGTTAATCCCAGGTATTTGGTATTCAACTGGGTCTTCAACTGTTGTAATATTAATCCCTTCACTCTGAATTTCCATAAGAGATGCGTATAACGTTGTTGATTTACCACTACCAGTTGGCCCAGATATAATAACCATGCCATATGGTTGATTGATCCATTTTCTAAATGTCTGTAGTTTTTGTTCAGGAAAGCCCAAATTAGTTAGGGTTAATTTTTTACCACCACTACCCAATAAACGGAGAACTACTTTTTCACCATGAACTGTAGGTAGAATAGATACTCTTACATCTATTTCTTTATCAGTTGTTTTAATTTTCATTCTTCCATCTTGAGGAAGCCGATGTTCTGCAATATTTAATTTTGATAGAATTTTTAATCTAGTAACCATTCCATTTAATGAATTAATGGGGGGGGACATAATTTTTATTAAAACTCCATCAACTCTAATTCTAACATTAACATTATCCCTACCTGGTTCAATATGAATATCAGTTGAACCTTCTTTAATAGCTTCTGTTAAAATAAGATTAACAAGTTTTACAAAAGGAGCATCTTCGGCAGACACCTGTTCTGTTCCTAAATCTAATTCATCGCCATCTTCCTCATCGCCTCTTATAATACTAATATTTGAAATAGCACTTTCTACTTCTCCACTTTTCTTTACTTTATCATAAAGTGTTTCTAATGCAGATTCAATAGAGCTTTTCCCAGCAACAAGAATTTCAGGGTTTAAATTTGTTAATTTTCTAATAGAGTCTAATGTAGATAAATCTTCAGGATCTTCCATAGCAATTGCAAGGTAATTATCTTTTTTGCTAAGAGATAACACATTGTTTTCTTTCGCAAAATCTTCTGGTAACATTGCAACAATTGATTGATCTACCTTTAGCATTTCTTCTAGGTTTATAGATCTATGACCGCACTGCATAGAAAAAGCGCTAACTAGATCCTCTTCAGTTATTGCCCCTTGAGAAATTAAAATATTACCTAATTTATCATTATTAGTTTTCTGTTCAGATAAAGCACTTTCTAGCTGCTCTGTTGAAATGATATTTTGATGAACTAATATATCACCGATTTTTGAAAAAGAAGGATTGAAATTACTCATTATTAAGTTCCCATTTTAAATAATTAAAAATATTAATCTTCAGCTGGTGGATTTTTTTCTAATCTAATATCTACTCCAGCACTTGTTGTTATTAATGGATTTTGTAGCGTTGCAATAAGTGTTGATGTGAAATCAGCATAGGTGACATCTCCGCCGCCGCCACCTTGTTCAGGTGTTAAGTACTCTGAATAATGAATAATCCAGGTACATTGTCCTGAACTATTTGTTATACATAAAGATTGATTATCATCATAGGAACCACTGGTTGCACCATTTTCTGTTTGGTCAGGTGCCCACGTACCAAGGTTGGCAACACATTCAGAACAATTGTTGTCATACTCAGGAAGACTGCATGCCCCAGTGAATCCATCACCATCAGTATCAACAGGGTTACATGCTACCCAATCATAGGTGCTCCCAACTTGAGAAAAGCCAACATCAAAAGTTTCATCAACTGCAGACCCTGGTGCAGATAATAATACAATTCCATTATCTACTCCATATTGATAGTAATCAGTCAAGGTA
Organism: uncultured bacterium; assembly: GCA_964429875.1. Taxonomy (GTDB): domain Bacteria; phylum Fidelibacterota; class Marinisomatia; order SCGC-AAA003-L08; family D37C17; genus CAYSDL01. Next base: position 35,591 of record CAYSDL010000005.1, on the reverse strand, counting down.
ACAGTAACTGAAATACCAGCACTAATATCATCTGCTATATTAATATCATTTACCCAGTCAGGTTCTACAGCAGCAGAAGCCATCCCCATTGTCCCAAAATCCCAAAAAACAAGGGATGGTGATACGGTTACTCCTTCACCCCCAGGTTGATAAGGTAAAATTAACGGTTCTCCTGAGTGATTGTTTCTACTATCTATAACAAGTTCTTGTCCATCTATATCATATGTTAAAGCTTTAATTACTGTTCTTGCAAACATATCTGATGTTCCATAATATACATTAGACCAAGCAACCCCAGGTATTGATTCATTATTTGGACCTAACATTCCTGTTTTTGCTTCACCTACAACTGAGCCCGGCTGAGTAGGAATAACCTCCCAAATGCATAATGTCCCACCACTTCCATTGCTACATTGATTATATAATTCATTTGCATAACAGTTGCATGCAGAGGGATCAGTGTCAGGTATACCTAATGTATTCGAATCACCTGTTGATTGGAAGTTTTGTTGATTTGGAGTAGTCATATCAACAGGGTTTGGAGTATATAATGCAATATCTGACGCTGTAATAGAACCATTATCATCTGCGTCATCAACAAGTAAAACATAAAGTAAGCTATCTCGAATATTTATACTGTTTTCTATAGTTTCTTCTCCCCATTTTAAAGTGTCTCTTGTATCATAAAGGCCACCATTATAATAATCCATATTAAAAGCAGGGGCATGTCCTTCAATCCAGATATATACATTAGTTGAATCAGATACAGGATTTGCCCATTCATCTTCAAGCTGAACAGATAATGGCACTTGATATAATCCACCACCAATAGGAGTAATATCGACATAGCTAAAATTAATTTCACCTGAATGTGGGGGGCCTGTAAGAACCGTTACAGGAATATCTTCTGCTGAAGCAATTCCATATAATTCAAAATTATCTGATACTCCATCATCATCTTCATCGCAATCCCCACATGAATCAGGACATGTGCTGTTAGTAAAAAATTCACAATCATCTTCATTTACATCTATTGGCAAGTTTGAATCATACAATTCAACTCTAATTGGGATTGACCCTGGTTGATCTCCGGAATTTAGAGTAACTGTTGCAATCCCATTAGATGACTCAACCCATTCAACATTCCAGTCTTCATCTTGTTCATTTAAAAATACGCCAGTTGGAGCATTGCTTTGAATTTCAAATCTTAATGAAAATGGCTCAGATACTAAATTCCCATTTCCATCCTTAACTTCAACTTCAATTTCAGTAGATGATAAACCACCACCACCTTGTAGCATTATTTCATTTGGAAAAGGTTGATTTATCTCAACATAGGCTGCATCTGTTGAGTATAAAGAAATGTAAATTGTATCTGCTAGATTATATTGTGGTGCTGTAGCAATGATAGTAGCTAGGCCAACATCGTTGCCCATATTAAAAATTGCTTCTGCTCTGCCATTTGCATCTCCATTATCATCAGTGCCTGTATATGACCAAGGATCAATATTACCTATTTGTGTATTTAAATCACCATTTTCATTTTCGGTTAAACTTTGAAACTGAACTAAAGTATTTTGTGGAACTGGATTTTCTGTTGAATCAACAACAGTTGCTGTGATTAAAGAAGTAAATACATCCTCATTTGATTGATCTGTTCCTGGAAGTTCATAATAAGTAGCTTCAAGATTTAATGATTCTTCGCAATCGGGGCAATCTGGCAAATTTTCGGTTATTGGTATTGATACGTTATCAATTAATTCTGAATTTTGAATTTGAGCAGATATATCTACATTTATAGTCTCACCATTAAACTCAATGTTTGGCCAAGTGCAAAAAGTTGAAGTTGCAGCGAAATAACCTAAAGATGATACAGTATCAGTAACGGAATAATTATTGCTAATTAATCCATAATTAATATCATTTTGATCTATTGAAAAATTAATAGGAATATCTTTTAATGGCATCCCAGATGGATCTCTTGCAATAGCATACAGTGTATCACAATAAGTAGAATCAAGAACATTCACATTAATTGATGCTGGGGTTGCAAAAACATCTAAGAGTGAGGCCTGATCATCAATATATGAGGTGTTTACAGTAAGTGTTTTAGATGCAATATTTATATCTTGAGAATTTGGATTTGTTATAAAAGCGTGAATTACATCAAACGAACTTATTACAGAATTAGAATATGTAACATGTGCTATCCCCATATTTTCTTCTTGAGTAATGTTCCCATCACCATTCCAATCAATTAACTGATTAGATGAATTATCATCCTGATTTTCTTCTGCCCCTGTATCTCCACCAGAATCATCAGTATTATCTTCAGAACCACCTGTCTCATCGCAGCAAGTATATGTTAATGCAGAGCTTAAAGACCCATTAGATCTAGAGCCTGAACTTGTTATATCAAATTGAACAGGAACATTAGATATGGGATGACCCTCGCCATCTCTTACCATAACAGGAATACGTTCTTCAATTCCTTGGTATGATCCAGGATTATCACTAGGATATGCATAAAATGTTATTGATTCCATGGATTGATCAGGATAAAAATAAAATTCAGATACATCGTTTTCAATATTAGCACTTCCATCAATAACATATGTCCTATTAAGTGTTGTTTGATAAGTCTCGCTTACAAATACAGTGATCGATAAATCAATTTCATTTTCTTCAGAAGAATAATTATCTAAATCTGCTGGGGTTATATGAAAAACTGTCTTAGCTATACCAAATTGATCACTATATACAAGTTCATTATCAATATAACCAACGTTACTTTCTGTTGATAAGTTGAAATGAATAGGAACACTTTGGATAGGAGTATTTTGTTCATCTAAAACTTGTGTAAAAATTGTGTCTGAAAAAGTTAAGTTTACATTATTTATTAAGTTTAAGTTTTGTAGAAAAACTGCATCTAAACTAGATACCTGCCAAATGTTATTTAATGATTGAGGAACTAAAAATGCAGACTCAGTCTTAGTCTCGCTGAATTCGCCTCCAGTGATATTAGCATTAATAGTTATTGTAGCATAAAGAGATTCCTCATCAATCTGATCAGTATCAATATTAACTAAAGTGTTTTCAGAAACACCTGTAGCATTTGTGTTGACCGTCCCTTGAGTCAATGTTCCAAAATTAGGGGTAGTATTAGAAAAATCAATAGGAATATATTGTATGCCAACTCCACTTTCATCTTTTACAGTAGCTCTTATTATTAACTCATTATCACTGTTTGTTGAATCAACTGAAGATGGTAAATCATTGAAAATTAATGTATCTGGAGATAAGTCAAGTTCAAAATATTCAATATTAGAATATGTTACTTCAATAGCTTCAATTTGAAATGGGTTTGAATTATTAGATGAATTTTCACAATTTTCATCTGGATCAGGTAAAGACCATATGGTATCATCTTCTATATAATCACAGTATAAAGATATACACCCATCTTGGCCTTCATCAATCCAATAAAATGAAATTTCACCATTTTGATTAGTTGTAGCTGCCTCATTTTGATAGATATCAATAGCAGATTCATTTCCAATTGGAATAGTTTGAAGATGAGGTTCAGCTGAACCCTGCGAACTTGAATTAGCAAAATCCCAATTAAATGTTAATGATGCATTAGGGACAGAAGTTAATGATTCTGTACATTCTTGATTAGTAGAGCTTTCTAATTTAACTGTAATTACACGTTGATCATTTGAATTATTATCAGCATAATCTATGTTTCCACCTTCAACCACATGTTCAAGGGTTAAACAATAAAAGAATGAATCAGTTGGATCAGGATTAGTAACTGGAGTATCTTCATCGCAAGAAAGGATGAATAGCATTAGTATTAGAGTTAATATATACATTAATCTATTTTGAATATTTCTTGTCATTGTTTTAACCTTATTCTTCATTTAAGTTATCATTTTTTTTATTGATGATTTTTTTCTCCGCTTCTTCATGATAATTCTGTTTCAATATTCCTGAATAATTATCTTGAATGATACTAGGTCTAACTTCTATAATTAAATCTGTTTTTTTATCTTGCATTTCAGTATGAGTAAACCATCTTTTCCCTATGAAAGGGATCCTCCACAAAAGGGGAACTTTATTTTCTGTTTTAATAGTTTCTGAAGTTATAAGGCCTGCAATAATAATTGGTTGACCATCTTTTACTCTCACAGTCGTTTCAGAAATTCTTTTTTTAGTCCAGGGATATCCTTGAGCAGTCCAGCTTTGAATAGAACTTACTTCTGGTGTCACTTTAGTCGTGATGTAACCATCTGTATTCACATAAGGTAAAATATGTAGTTTGATTCCAACAGACTCTTTAAGAACTTGAAAGTTGCTATTGCCTTGGCCTCCACTTGAAGCAAGGTAGGGAATTACATCAACCATTTCAATAGTAGCTTCATGTCCATTAACAGTTACTACCTGTGAATTTGTAATAATATCAGCCTTGTTATCTTTTACAAGCATATCAAGAGTTACATCAAATGCTGTTAGTTGTCTAGACAAACCACTGCTCCCACCTCTAGTAAATGGCATTTGATCAGGGACTTGACCGGTTGCGGTTCCTGTAATCATTTCCATTAAGAACTCATCACCAGGGTTTGCAGGGTCAGGATCTACAACTTCCCATGAGCCTCCAGGTAAGTATGAACCTGTAGTAAGATTCTCTGTTATTTGTTGTGGCTTTCCACTCTCTGCAAGAATCACTGTTGTTTGAGCAAGACGCTCCCAATCAATTCCTATTTCTTCTTCATCTGTTAGAGATACTTCAATTAAGCGTGCTTCAAGCATGATTTGAATAGATGGAACATCTATTTCTTCAACTATGTCAATAACCTCTGCAATTTTCTTTGGACTAGCTGTTACTAATAATTTATTTCCTGTAGGATCAATAGTAATGTTTTCTGTAACATTTTTTAGCAAGTTTGCAACTTCTTCTGCATTAGCATATTGAAGAGAAATAACATGTGGAGTTACCCCTACATCTTCATTGATCTTTGATTGATTAGCAACAAGAATTGATTTCCCAACTATTTCATAACTTAATCCAGCAGCTCTAATAACTAGATTAATGGCCTGATCGATAGGGACATCATCTAAATGAATAGTTAATTTATTCTGAGCTTGAACATTTGGCCCTGTAACAATATTATAACCACTTTCACTTGCTAAAATGGCTAGAATTGTAGGAAGGTGAGTATCCTCAGCATGTATAGAAACTAAAGGCTTAGTATCTTCCTTCTCAATTTCATTGCTTGTTATGCTTTCTATTTCATTGGGCAAAATTAGGGTTATCGCAAATAAACAACATAGAAAACAGCGAAATTTTGTTAAAAAAATATTATTCATTCATTCTCCAGAATTATTCAATATTATTATTGATACCTAAATTATAGGTATATAACTTACTATTTTTTCTAAAAATAACTTCAGTATTAGAAATATCTACAATTATTCCACCTGCAATAGAGTCACCTTTGGTAACATTATATGTTTGATCTTTGAAGTTGATTAATGCCATAGGAGTATCATTTCCTCTATTAATTATACCTGATACCCATAGGTTTTTTCTCCTTTTTGAATTATTTGAACCTTCTAAAGATATTACTTTATTTAGGTTTACAGGATTATCTGACATAGTAAATTTCATTGCATCTCTTTTAAGATATATATTTTCTAGTTCTAAAACTTTTTTTTCCAGCTCTTCATCAGTTCCAACTTCTTCATTATTATAATTTGATAATAATTCTTTTGATTTTATATTTGTTGTATATAATTGCCATGATGTCCAAGCTATAGTCAGCATGGATAATAAAATAGCTCCATTCCACAAAAATTTATCTCGTAGATTCATTATAGTATTTTTGATTTATTTAATGTTACAGTATATATTTTCATTTCAATATCTTGCTCTAAAACATCTTTGTTATTATTTGATCTTGTTTTTTCGATATCATTTTTAAGTATCAGCTGATCAATTAATATAATACGATTATTTTTTTCTAGTTCAGTAACAAATTCCCCTAATTTCTCATAATCACAACTGAACTGTAATTGATATGGGATTTTAATGATTTTTCCCTTTGTTTCTTTTTTACCAGGAACTATCTGATCTAACTTTATATTAAGAGACTCAAGTATATCAGTTAATTCTTTAAGAAAAACCATGGAAGCTTCTTTGTTTTTTTCATCTTTTTTACTTCCAGATAAATTGTTTTCAAAGATAGTGTATACTTTTTCAAGACTTTGAGATAAAATTTGTGCAGTAATATATTTTTCATTTACATCTTTATGTTTTATTTCTAGGGATTTAATCTGCATTGTTTTTTTATCAAAGAGTACAGAAGATAAAGATATGTTAATTATTATATAAACAATACAAATAGAGAATAGTATGATGTTTCTCTTAAAAATCATTTTTTTAATCTTGCTTCAACCTTGAAGGACAACAGTTCATCATTTTTAGAAAATTCCTTATCTAAATTATCAAATTTAATTCCAATGAAATCTTTATTGAATTCCTTGTTATCTTCGATTCTTTTCATGAAATTTTCAACAACAGTAAATTCTTTTTGCCCAGATCCCAAGTTAGACACAGCAGAAATATTTAATCTTTTATTCTTAAATTCTATTTTTGTGATTGCCATATCATCAGGAGTTATCTTAGATAAAGCTATTAATTTATCTGCCCAAAATATTCTTTTTTCTTCTACTTTATATAAATTATTTATATCTACTTTAGATAAATTAATTTTACCACCACTTTTAAGCTTCTCTGTTTCATTAAGAATATTATTAATAGTTCTCTCTCTTTGTTCTATGGTATAGTTCAGTCTACTATTAATTATAAAAAGCCAAACAAAAGAGACGAAAAATAATGAACATATCCCTGCAAAATAATACCATCTTTTTCTTTCTTCAAGCATAAAATCTCGTTGAGCTTTGCTGACTGTTTGATTTAAGTTTATTTTAATGAAATTCATTCTTCCAAACCTCTTAAAGCAAGACCAACTGCAATTGCATACTGCTCACTATTATCAATGTCCTGTTCAAATGTCAGCCCATCAAATGGATTATAGCTTTCTATCTTTACATTTAAATTGGAAGCTATGAAATCCTTTAAACCAGGAATATTTGAACATCCTCCAAAAAGATAAAATGTATTGAAGAATGATTGATTATTACTTTTCATGTAAAATCTTAATGTTTTCCTTATTTCTTCAATTAAATCATTAAATACAGTCCTCTTCTCAATAGCTATAATATTTTCTTCAGAGGTTTCTTCACTACTTTCTTCATTAAATACATTTATTCCTGATTGATTTTTTTTATGATCTGCAGATTTGTAATCAAGATTTAATTCCTGCATAATTTTTTTATTTATTTCATGCCCTGCAATTTCGATTTCTCGAGTAAAAAAATTAGATTTCTCTCCCAAAACAATTAATGTTGTTGAAGAATGTCCAATATTTAATAGTACATCAGCTCCTTCTTCAGGTAATGTTTTTGTAAATTTGAATAAATTACTTAGTGCTATTGGGTCAGCATCAAAAATACCAGGCTTAAAGCCAGAGTTTTTAACTATATCTAAATGATCTCTAATTTTATTTTTTGTAGTAGTAATAAGAATAACATTTATTTTATCTAATTCACTTTGATTGTTTCCTAAATGATGATAATCAATTATTGCATCTGTACCATCTAATGGTATATGTTTTTTTGCTTCAAGTTCTAATGATACAATTAATTCTTCATCGGCCATATCTAAAGTTGTTATTTGTCTGGCATCTATAGATCTTCCTGTCAGAGATGATACAATATGTTTAATTTTTTTTGGTTTAATATTAAGAGAAGTCGCTAAATCTTGAATGCAAGCTGATAGTTGTGATTTAGATAAATTATCTAAATTAAATTTATTTAAATCATCAAATGTATTTATAATTCCAGCATTAGTCACTATTATTTGTTCGCCATTTTTTAATAGTTGGACCATCTTAATACTATATTTTCCAATATCTATTCCTAAGATCATATTATTTTCTTATGTTTAATAATAACCAGTTACGCTCCAAGGTAATTCATCAGCACTTTCATCACATGTTGTATTTTCAGGATATAGTGGTGGTAATGAGTATTTTAAATTACAATCAAAATTATAATCCTTACCACTATAACCTATATTCCCATTTGGAAGATTATATGGCCCCGGACTATTTCTAACAACATACCCTCTAAATTTTTGAACAACTCCACCCCAAAGATGAATTGTCCCTCTTGTATCATCACTTCCTGATGCTCCATATTTTTGAATTCCTTGTCCATCACCATAAGGTGGGTTAGAGTAAATTTGTCCAGATGAAGAATAAGTGTTTTGTGAATAATGAGTTGCAAAAGATTCGTTAAATGCTATTATATGAGCATGTATGTTTATATCACAGTAGTTATCATTAGAATTATTGTTTGAGTTGCAATCACGAGCACCATTTTTTTCTGTATTTGCAATAAAAACGTTTGCTCCAGAGACTAGTCCTAAAGCATTTTCAGATCCATCATTCCCATCTTCATCTGGTTGAGCAAAGAGCATACTTTCCGCACTATTTGTATCATTATTCAATAAATCATCAGTAATCCATATGTTGTTCCATAAAGTATCGATAGGAACACTTCCTTGGACATTAATTCCCCAAGCATGTCGACGGTAGGGAGTGTACTCATCTGTGACAACCGTATATCTGCCTTTATATCTGCCATGCACTCTTACAGGGCCACCCTTAACATAAATAGCTGTTGGCCCAGAATAGTTATATGTTTTATATCCCCCTGATGGAATGTATTCAACCAATAAATGATCTGGAAAATTCATTCCAAAAGGTGGGGCCGCATCAATTAAATCATTAATATTTCCTTCACCAGCATTATCTGTTTGAGATTTCCAGCCTCCATTTGCATAAATTTCAGGAACATCATAATGATGAAAACCATAGGTTCCAGAAACAATCCCAAAATAATCAGGATTAACAAATGCATCACTTCCATCTGTAAGATCAACTGTTCTAGAATGAAAGTCTTCTAGATGTTCTATATAGTTTTCACATCCTCGTATATCAAAAGATGGAGCTGTCTGTGTAATTGGATCGCACTCAGCATTTGAATTCCCTATAGCTGCAGCAGATGATATATATGGAGACTCAAATCCATTAAAAAGATCTTTAAGATAAGGAGGCATTAGATACCACCATTGTTTAACTCTAAATCCGTGATTTTCTCCTTCGACAAAAAATTCTATATCAGTCATGATTAGAGTATCTCTAAAATTAAAATTTGATTGCCACTTCAATTTTTGTGTTGCATCAAGGGTAATATGATCATTGCTGTTTTCAATAACTCTTTTCATAGTTTCATAGCCTGGAGGAGGAAGACAGGTTGCTGTTGTTGTATCTAAGCCTGGTTCTCCTTGAAACACCCAGTTTGGATTTTGACCATTCATATCAGGATCATTTACTTCTCCATCATTTTCTACAACTGTTACAGTAATATCAAATTGAGGAGAGCCATAACTACTCATAATAAATGTCCCATTAGTCTTAAATCCTACATCACAAATAGGATCTCCATTCCATCCACCATTTAAATTATCATTCCCCCCCCAATTAACTTCTCTTCTGCTATCATAAGATGGTGTTGAGTCAAAAGACCAAGGATGGCCTCCTGCTAACTCTGAATCTGTAAGATATAAAAAATCAGATAAAGAACCTTTATGCCCAAGGTTTAGTATTTTTTTTCTTTCAATTGTAATTTCTTTATTTGTTAGCGCATGTTTAACTGTAGAATATCCAGTTGAATTTGCTCCTCGCATAGGTTTATAGGTGGCCGTATCAATACCTTCAAAAAGGCCAATGGAATATGACCCCATACCTTTTATGTCAATATTCTTGATAGTATCTGTTGATGCAGGGATATAGTCTTTTTTATATAATTTAGAATATGCACTTAATGCGATTCCAGATTCAGCATTATACATAGCTTTAGTTTCAGCAATTTTATATTGTAGATGCCAATCTTTCTCATAAACATTAAGTATGTAGGAAAATAAAAGTCCACTGCAAATAAAAGAAAATAGAATAGTAATTGGAAGTGAAATTCCTTTTTGAAGTTGATTGATAGTTAAGGTTTTTTTCATGAGTTTATATTGTATAAATATTTATTTGCAGAAAAAACTAAACGATTAAACTTTAATGTTTCTATTTTATTATTTGATCTATCAAATAAATCTATTTCCAGTTCTAATTCATATGAAGCATCTCTTGCCATATTGGCCGTTGATGAAAAAATATCCCCGGCTTTAAAAGTAGGTTCATGTAAATCAAACCTCGAAATATTAAATTTAGTTCTATTTTGTCCATCCTTTGGGTAGTAATTGTACATTGGATGATTGTTTTTATAAAATCCATAATTTGAATTAACCCAAATTCTAGTAATCTCATTTGTATTTAAATAATGTAATTGCATGCTAGTTGTATTGCCTATAGGCCTGTTATTTACTTTGTATGAAGACATTAAATCATTTGAGATATCATCTAATACTCTATTTGCATAGTTAGTTACCTCAGTTCTATTTTGCTCAATATCGAAATCTATTTGTATTTGATAAAAAACAAACATCATTGAAAATGTTAGAGATGAAATTATTAAAATATTCACTAACATTTCTGTTAAAGTAAATCCTTCATAATATGAGTTATTTTTTATCATTGTATGTGAAATTTAATTTGGTAAGTGTTAAATCTTATAGTGTCGAGTTTCGAACTTTTAAAGAAGAAATTATTAACTTCCCAAACAATGTAAGTATTTATATTGTAAAATATAGAGTATTGACCAGATGAGGAGGCTTTAGAAATATCTTTGTATAATTTCCCTTCAATAATTGAATTTCCTCTGGAATCTTTTTTTAAGATAACTTTGACTCCTTCAGAAGGCCCTCCACTATAATCCTCTTTAACTCCAGCAGCTACCATGCTTTTCCACTCATTTGTCCAATTTTTCAATTCTTCAAATGCCTTTTCTTTTATTCTAATTGACTCTAAATAAAGTTTTGTCTGTGTTATTCCTAAAAATAGTGCTGAGCAGATTGCTGCAGTAAGAAGTACTCCAACAAGAGTCTCAATTAATGTAAAACCATTAAAATATTTAACTGCAGAAGGCATAGAAATCAAAAAACACCTTTTTCAAAGATTTCTTTATTATCAGCAACTTTTGAAGCATCATTTCTATCAATTAATCCGCGGCCAACTAATCTTTGGAGATCTTGATCTAAACTCTGCATACCATCTTGACCGCCAGATTGAATCAAGGTTGGGATTTGATATATTTTGTCTTCTCTAATAAGATTTCTAACAGCATCATTTGCTATCATTATTTCTGAAGCTGGGACCCTACCATTTCTATCTTTATTTTGTAATAATTTTTGGGCAATTACTGCTTCCAAGCTTTCAGAGAGCATAGACCTAATTTGAGATTTCTGGCCTGACGGAAAAACATCAATTATTCTATCAATTGTTTTAACTGCACTTGATGTATGGAGTGTAGATAAAACTAAATGGCCTGTTTCAGCAGCTGTTAATGCAAGTTGAATAGTTTCTAAGTCTCTCATTTCTCCAACAAGAATTACATCTGGATCTTCTCTAAGTGAGGATCTTAGAGCATTAGAAAAAGAATGTGTAGATTGTCCTAATTCTCTCTGGTTTATAAGTGAGTTTTTAGAGTAATGAAAATATTCAACAGGATCTTCTATTGTAATTATATGACATGATTTGTTCTCATTGATATGATCAATCATTGCAGCAAGAGTTGTTGATTTCCCGCTTCCTGTAGGTCCAGTTAATAAAATCAATCCTTTCTCCTTCATTGAAAGTTGATTCATGATTGGAGGAATACCTAATTCTTCTGTACTTTTAATTTCTGAAGGTATAGTTCTAAATACTGCAGACATGCCATTTATTTGATTGAAGAAGTTTACACGAAATCTACCTTTGTTTTCTAAAGCTGTAGAAAAATCAATTTCAAGTTTTTCATCAAATATTTGTTTTTGATTATCATTTAGAACGGAATCCTTGATTTTGATCATTGTGTCTAAATCAAGTTCAGGCAATTGAAGTTTTTTCATCGTTCCATGAATTCTAACCATAGGAATCGAACCTACACTTAAATGCAAATCTGAGGCCCCAGACTCTAAGGAATACTTTAATAATTCATTAATATCTGCCATGATTTATTGCCCACTAAGCTCTTCATTTGTTCCATATCCCATGAATTTACCTGTAGTGACATCATAAAGAAGTACTTTTCCTGCACCACCTTTCATTTCTTCAAGACTTTCAGCAGTAACCGTGCCTGTTAGCCCTGTTGTTGACTCATAAGCTAGGTCAAGTGTAAAATTCCATTTTCTTAATGTAGACTCCGGAACGTTTGCATATCCTTCTTCATTCATTATTTTAACATCTTCAGGAAATTCATCATTCTCAGAATAATATAACTTTGCATTTTCTAATATATTTTTAATTTGAACTTTAGCATCTGATGCATATCCTCTTTCTACATATTGAAAATATGTTGGAATTGCTACAGCTGCCAATATTCCAATAATGACAACAACAATCAATATTTCAACTAATGTAAATCCCTCAGTTATTCTTTTTTTGATATTGTTAAAAAACATTATTTCTCCCCATTTATTTTATATTTAAAAGTATGTTGTAAGTTAGATGCAATAATTTAGGTCTAATTTTATTATTCTAATATTACTATTTGTAACAAAAAAACCAGCTAAATATTAGCTATGAAATTGCTGGTTTTTTTGATTGTTATTATAGAATATAAACTTTCTTTAATAAATAATTAAATTTATTTGATAAATTTACATCTTGATACAAACAATATTTACCAGAAGAAATAGTTTTGGTATTAACTTTAAAAATGGAAAAAATACTAATTATGAATTTCAAAATTAAATTAATCTTTTGTTTATTTTTCTTATCAATTTCTTTTGGATTTAATAAAGAAAGTTTCAATATTGTTTCAAAACAAAATGATAAATTGAAATTGAACTTTATAAATGAATCTATTAATGCTAAAGAAATTGGTGGTATGAAATTTTTAATAGATGAATCATTAAATTTAGAGGACACTTCTCATATTCCATCTCAATCAATGTTTTATCAGGTTAAAGATGGTGTAGATATTTTGGTGAGTTATGAAGTAGATAGCTCATTTTCTGAGGAAAATATTTTTATAACTGAAGAAATGAAAATAAATACAACAGGGCAATATTATCCGGATAAAAATCTTATTATTTCTGACCCCATGATTTTTAGAGGAGTTGTTATAAGACAAATCACTTTTTATCCTTTTAAAATAGATTTAGTCTCTGGAGCTGCTGAAATTTATAATAATGTTGATGTAATTATAGAAGAGATTCCATATGAGCAACATAGGGATTATCAACAAACAAAAATATCAAAAGCTTTTGAACCCCTATATCAGGATTTAATAATAAATTATGAACCTTCATCAAGAGAAGAAGATTACCAACATCCTGCAATTTTATATATATGTGGAGGAACTTCAATAAACAATTCTTATGTACAGGAGCTTATTGATTGGAGACATAAAACTGGGTATATTGTTTATACTGCTACTACATCAGAAACGGGTTCTAATGCATCATCTATAAAAAGCTATATACAAAATTTGTATGAAACTTTGGAAAACCCACCTGAAATAGTAGGTTTGATTGGAGATACGGGAGGAAGTTATGCAATAGATTATTTTACTGAGAGCTGGTCAGGGTATTATGGTCCGGGTGATATGCCTTATTCTTTACTTGATGGCGATGATTTACTACCTGAAGTTTATATAGGGAGAATTTCAGTCAATTCAACTGGTGATTTATCTAATGTAATTAATAAAACTTTAGTATATGAAAAAGCAACGTATTTAACTCAAATTAATGATGATTGGTATGAAAGAGGTGCGCTTTGTGGTGATCCTTCATCATCAGGATGGTCTACTGTTATTACAAATGAATATATAGGAAATATTTTAGATTCATATGGATTTGAAGATATAAATGGAAATTATGGTAATGGCAGCTATTCAAGTTGGATGGAAAATCAACTTGAAGATGGTTGCCTTTATATGAATTATAGAGGATATTATGGATCCAGTGGTTTTGGAACCTCAAATATAAATGGAGCTAATAATGGATATATGAATCCTTTTGCGGTCTTTATTACATGTGGAACAGGAGACTATAATGGAACTTCCTTGTCAGAGTCGTTATTTAGAGCAGGATCTACCTCTAATCCTAAAGGCGCAGTAGCTGCAATAGGAACAGCAACAACAGGCACTCACACTATGTTTAATAATATTGTAAATATGGGTATTTATGATGGAATTTTCCCAAAAAACTTAATGTATGCAGGAGGTGCAATGGCAAATGGCCGTTTGTCTTTATTATGGACTTATCCTTCAGATCCAAATAACAATGTAAGTATTTTTTCACATTGGAATAATTTAATGGGAGATCCTGCTTTACATTTATGGACAGATACTCCAAAAATTATTAATGCAAATTTCAATCAAGAAATTTCTTTTGGTACAAATTTTATTGATATCCAAATTGAAGATGAAAATGGTGATCCTGTTGAAGATGTAAAAGTAACATTATTGAAAGGAAATGATGAGATTTTCACTTCAAGAAAAACTAATTCTAATGGATTTGTTACTATAGATCTTGAATATAATTTTTCGGGAGAAGTTTTGCTTACTGCAACAAAAAAGAATTGTAAACCAATAGAAGATTCATTTTATATTTCATCATCAGGTCCAATTGTTAATGTTGATCATGATTTAATAAATATAATTGATAATGAATTAGATGAGCTAGTTGTTGGGAATAATGATGGTATATTAAATCCTGGAGAAACTGTTAAATTAGAAATTCCACTTATTAATTTAGGCAGTGATTTTATTAATGATGTTCAAGCTGTGCTTTCCTCTGAGTCGGAAAATTTAAATATAATAAATAATATTAATCAATATGGTGGACTTACATCGGGCGAAACTTCAAATGGATTGTTATATTTTATAGTACAATTAGATGCAAATACAACTAGTATTGATAATTTAGATACAAGGTTATTAATATCTGATTCTAATAATAATTTATGGGAATCAATTATAAATTTAAATGTTGAGGCTGGTTTACTTACTGTAGATCATATTCAATTGATTGATAATATTGAGTTAAACCCTAATGAGTATTCATATTTTAGAATATTTTTAAAAAATAATGGAGATATACCAATTGATGATGTTAACTTGGAATTGCTTCCTTCTGGTTATATGGTTGATATTATTAATTCTCAAACAAGTTTTGGTACGATTTTACCTGGCCAAATAGTTGGTTCATCTATTTCTTCTAATTTATATTTGTATGTAGATGAAAATACTATTAATGGTTCTATTGTTAATATGAATGCAAACGTAAACAGCTCTAATGGTTATGATCAAAATATTATGTTTAATCTTAATGTTGGACATGCTTCTCAGGTAGATCCTCTTGGTCCAGATGAATATGGTTATTATATATATGATTCAGGAGATCTAGGTTATAGTCTCTCCCCATTTTATGATTGGATGGAAATAGATAATGATTTTGGAGGACAAGGGATTGAATTGAATATGAGTGATAGTGGTAATGGAAACAATATTTCAAATAGTTCTTTAGTAGTAGATCTGCCTTTTCCTTTTACATTTTATGGAGTTACTTATGACCAAGTAACTGTAAATACAAATGGATGGTTGTCATTTGGAGCATCTATTCTTGAATCATTTAGAAATTATCCTATTCCTGGTGCAGGAGGTCCTTCACCTATGCTAGCAGCATTTTGGGATGATTTAAAAACAACTTCAAATGCTGAAATTTATAAATATACTGGAGATAACTACTTTATAATAGAATGGTCTGAAATGAGAACATACAATAATAATGATATTGAAACATTTCAAGTTATATTATATGATAACACCTCTCTAACTCCAACAGGTGATAATGAAATAAAAATTCAGTATAAAGTATTTAATAATACCTCTCAAGGAAGTTATAGCTGGGGTGGTACACATGGAGGGTATTCAACAGTTGGTTTAGAAAATCATTTATCAGATGTTGGTTTACAATACACTTTTAATAATGAATATCCAGTTGCTTCTATGCCTTTATCAGATGAAACGGCAATATTTATTACAACAAGACAACCTGTTGCAACAATGATGGGTGATGCAAATCAAGATGGAGAAGTTAATGTTCTTGATATAGTTTTAATAGTTAGTCATATAGTTAACATAGAGTTGCTTGATTCCATGGGTGTTTATATGTCAGATATGGATAGTAATGGGAATATAAATATATTAGATATTATACAAATTATTAATGTTATTTTAGATCAGGGATAAATATTTTTATTAAATGATTGATATCAATATAATTTCAATTGTAATTCTAGTTATAATAATTTTTTCAATCCTTATGTTAGGAATCGTTGAAATCTTCTTGCACAAAAATTCAATTTCAAATATACCAATACGAATTCATGTAAATGGAATAAGAGGGAAGTCAAGTGTTGTTAGACTAATTGCCTCAGGTCTTAGAGAAGGTGGCCTTAGAACTTTTGCTAAAACAACAGGCACAACTCCAAGAATTATAAGCGATAAAGGAAAAGATATTGGTTTGCATAGATTGAGGAGTGCCTCGATTGGAGAGCAAATCAAATTAATTAGATATTTTGCAAAAAAATCTATTGACGCATTAGTTATAGAATGCATGGCAGTAAACCCTCAATATCAATGGATATCTGAACATAGGATTGTAAGGTCAACATTAGGAGTGATTACAAATGTAAGAAGGGATCATTTAGATGAAATGGGGATAACCAGCAATCAAATAGCTTCTTCTATAGGTAATACAATTCCATTTAATTCAAAAGTGGTAACTTCTGAAGATAAACATTATAATGTTTTCAAAAATATTGCTGCATCAAGAAACTCAAAAATAGAAAATGCATCTTCGATAAAAATTTCAAAGAAATACCTTGAAAAATTTCCTTTTTTAGAACACCCCGAAAATATTCAACTAGCTCTTAATGTTTGTCAAAATTTAGGAATAAAAAAAGAAGTTGCATTAAAAGGCATGTTGAAAACAAACCCAGACCCAGGTGCATTGAGTGTGTGGGATATTGTGAATGGAAATAAAAAAAATCAATTTGTTAGTGGGTTTGCAGCAAATGATCCTGATTCTACATTAAAAGTGTGGCGTTTAATAAAAGAAAAAAATAATAATAAGAAATGTATTTTTTTAAATACTCGCAATGATAGAAGGTACCGTACAATTCAATTAATAAATTTAATACACAAAGAAATTAAACCTGATTTATTAATAGTTCGTGGTGATAATATTAATTCATTATTAAATAAATATAATAACAAAATTAAATTAATAACGTTCAATATGTCCTCAACAGAGGATGAGGTAGTTAACTGTATCATTAATCTAAATAAATATTTAGTTGTTGGTATTGGTAATATGGTTGGGTGGGGCGGAATCTTTTTAAATAAATTAAAAAAGTATCATTCAAATGTTTGACTTTTTTATAATGCAAGATTATTTTATTCTTCCATATTCTGATTATGTATATATAGCCATTGGTTTAGGTATGGTTTTAAGCCTAATGCTAGGAGAAACATTAGGTGTTGTAGCAGGAGGAGTAATAGTCCCTGGATATTTTGCGCTACATTTTCAAGATATCCCCTCAGTATTTTTAACGTTTTTAATATCTATCATTACATATTCTATAATTCATTATTTATCAAAAGTTATTTTGATATATGGAAAAAGAAGATTAATTCTAAGTCTATTAATAGCGTTTTTAATAGGACTTATTTTTAGAACTTTCATTCAAATGCAAGTTGATTATATTGGATTTATAATCCCTGGCTTGATAGCTTCATGGATGGATAGACAAGGTATTGTTAGAACAGTTTCAATTATTATAATTGAATCAGGGATTATTCATTTATTTTTAATGTTAATGTATAAGTTGAGTAATTAATATGTTTAGACCACAAATTCAAAAATCAAGAACTCTAATAGCAATGGCAACTATTACAATGCTTACTGTATTTTGGGTTGCGAAATCAATAGAGTTTATACCTGCAGATAATATCGAAGAAAAAATGTTAGCAACAAAAACAATGTCAAACTACATTGATTCAATTAATAAAATTCCTGGGAATACAAAGGATGATAATGATATATACAACAGCGGGTTAATTGGGCTAGAATATTCTGAAATAACAAGTATAGTGAATGATCCTGAAAAAAGTTTTCTAAAATCTAAAATAGCGTGCTCTCACCCAAACTTTTCTGCATTAATAGTTAATTTATTTAATGAATCTGAATTGCAAAAAGGTGATACAGTTGCAGTAAGCATGAGTGGCTCATTGCCTGGGGCAAATCTCGCCTTGTTATCAGCATGCCATTCATTTGAAATAACCCCAATTATTATATCTTCTGTTGCTTCATCTGCCTGGGGTGCTAATAAGAAAAGTTTAACATGGATTGATATGGAATCATATTTATATAACGATGAAAGTATTGACTATGGTTATAAAAGTAAAGCAGTTTCAATTGGAGGTGAAGGCGATATAGGTGATAATCTAACAAAGGAAGGAATTGTTATTATAGAAGAAAGTATTATAAGAAATGATTTACAATTGATAAATGAAAATACCCTTGAAAAAAATATAAAGAAAAAAATAGTTACATACGCTCATTATCTTCCTATAGAAAATTACAGTGCATTTATTAATATAGGTGGAAATTCTTCATCTATAGGAATTGGTGGAGTTGGAAAAGATACAATGAGGGTAGGTGTTGTTTTCCCTATAGAGAGAGTTGATATTATTGAAGAAAATAATAATTTTAGTGGTTCGATTGCTAATCATTTTTTAAATAACGATGTAGTATTTATTAATATTAAAAATATTGAAAAATTATCAAAAACATGGGGATTGTATCCTCCAAATATATCAATTGAAAAAAATATGGGTAGGTTGTTTTATTCTCAAGAACCTTTTACAGTTTTAACAATTCTTATTTCTTTAATAATTAATATCGTTATTATATCAATAGTAGGATTGCGTAGTCATAATGAAATTAAACATAGGATGCAAAATGAAGAATATGATTCCATATTATAGATTATTCATTATTGTATGTTTTTTTGCAATATCATATGCTGAGATATTAAAACCATCTAATGATAAATATGATGTAGTAAAAATAACGGATGAAAATAATAAAACAAGAATGTATTTTCGGCTTATTGGTAATGATCCACTCATTTTTGAAAATCTCGATGATTTTGTAATTGAAAAAGATGTAGAATATGCAGTAAAGATTATATCAAGAGCAAAAATATCCCCTAATAGTAGTTCAAGCAAAACCTTTGGAATAGATTTGAAAATTATTAAAAATGATTTTATTACTATGGAAAAAAAATTAACATATAAGAAGGGACCGTCTTCTGCTAAAAAAGCTACAAAATCTGGATTTAATTATACCCAAGGAGGATTTTGGTTTGAAAAATTAGAGGATATAAAAAGTACCAAAATATTAATTAGTAAAATGGAAGGCAGCCCCGGAGTTGATATTAGAGTAGTAATAGAAGAAATAAAACCATTTGTACATAAAAAAATTATAAAGACTGTGAATAAAGAAAAAACTCATAGAGTGTTTTTTTATAAAAAAGGTAAAAAAGATGAGTACGAAGATTCATCAGGTTGGTATAGTTTAAAGAAAGATGAGAAGCTGCAATATAAAATCCAGGGACCTATGCAAATTAGAATATTAACTAGGAGTGTATTTATTGAAGATTTAGTTAATTATAATCTTATTGTAAATGAGAATGGCAGATATATGGGGAATTTTTTATATGATATTATTCCATCTAAAAAAGATGCTCACTTTTTAATAAATGATGAAAAAATAAATGTGAGTAATTATAAAGTTACCTATCTTAATGTCCCAAGGGGGATACATTATTATTCAATGGAAACCTCTGAAAAAGAAGATCAAGAGATATTTGTTAAACTTCAATCAGCTCTAATAGAGTAATAAAATATGCAAATATTATATTTATTTTTTTTCTTAGCACTATCATTTAATAATACTATTTCAATGTCAAATAGTATATCAATAGGTTATGATTCAAACCCCATGAAATTGTCATTTGATGAAATTAATGAATCTGCAAGCTATTTGTTTATGGATAAGTATAATATTAGTTCAAAATATATAAAGATAAACACAACTTTCCAGTCTTCAATACCTATTTTTAAAAGAAAAACAAAGTTAGGTCTTTCTGTAAAAACAAACCATTATTCTGATTTAAATGAAAAATCAAATTATGGAATCTATTTTAAAGCTAATCAGCCGATAGGTGGGTATAGGTATCTGAAATTTAGTTATACTTTTATTTCTGATATTTTTTTAAGAGAATATGATGATAGCGATTACATATATCAATATTTTGATTTTGTACAAGATATATCATATCAATGCTTTTTTGATTTATCAAAAATAAGTATTCAATATCAGATGCCAATTAGTAATAAAAATAATAAAATTTCTTTTATTGTTAGTCAAGAGACACAATACTATAATAAATATTTTACAGAATTTGATCTTAAAATAAATGGAATAAAAATATTATTTAACAAAAAATATTCTAATTCTAGTTATAGTATTTCTTATGAGTACTCTCTTGCTGACAATATTACTTTATTTGATGGTAGTACATCTACGTCATTAATGGATAGGGGGTATGACCAAGGTAAGGTGAAAATTTCATTTAGTAGAAAATTTAGAAACTTCAGTTTTGGAGGTTTATTAGATAATGTTGATAGAAAATATTTATCTGTAATTTTACAAGATGCATTACATTTAAACCGCAAGCATGTAGATAAAACTTTAATAATGTGGTTTAAATTTAAGATTAGAAATCTGAAACATAAAATCAGTTTTTCAAATAGAAATAGGATAACATCATCTCCTGAAGAATGGGTTCAGGATCTAAAAACATTTAATAGATATGATATCTCATATTCAGTTTTTTTTAAAAAGATATCATTTGGAAAATAATAATTGAAAAAAATAAAGTATATATTGTTTTTACTATTATCATTTTATGTAAGTTGTGATAAGCAATCTAATCCTTTTGATCCAGGGAATTCAGATAATTATCAATTTGATATTAGTATGGGTGGTAAAGCAAGAGATTTTATCATAGAAAAAAATGTTAATGCAGAAAACTTTTCTTCTAATGGTCTATTTGGGAGTACTGATATTATGGTGCTATGCTCAGATGAAAATGATAGTGAAAGCTGTAATAATAGATTTTGGTGCACTTGGAGTGAAGAAATTTGTGAGGCTGATTCAAAAGACCTCTTATTTGTAGCTAATGAATTAGATGGTCTCTTGATATATGAAATCAAATCAGATGCACAATTAGAATTTACCCTAATATATAGTAATAATGGATTTGAATATACTGATGATCCTCTAGAAAATATTTTAGATTTAGAACTACGTTCTATATTTTATTCTAATTCTAATCATACAATATATGTTTTAGATAAATTTGAATTTATATACCAAATATTTCTACCCTCAATATTAATAGATGATGAAAATAAACAATATTGCACAGACCAAAATCCTATACATAGTTTAGTTGTTGGAAGTCTAGGCACTTACCATGCAACAAAATTATTTTTAGATGATAATGATGAATCTATTGATGGTTTGTTTGTTGTCAATAAACACAATGCTAATAATGAGTTATATCTTGAAGAATCATATTCAGAAATTCAGTATGAATCATTTGAGTCCATTTTTCAGCCCTCGATGACATCTTGTGAAGGGAATGGAGCTCCTTTAACTACAACAAATTCTTTGCTTTCTCAAGATGATGATTTGAGTTATAATGTAACTGATATTTCTTATTCCAATGATGTTTTTGTATTAGCAAACCCAACAGATGAATATTATTCTTTTAGAACGTATGATTTTAATGCAAACGAATTTAATCTAGTAAATGAAATTGAAACATTGTCTCCAGGAAAGGTCCTTTCAACATTGCTTGTTGAAAATTATTTGTATACAGGGATTAAGGGTAATGGATGTTACATAACGTTACTACCTGGAGATGGGATCTTAAATGAAAATGATAATATATTATATATGCCGGAAAATTTTTCAGTTTATGATATTCATTATGAAAAATTTAATGGCCAAGAGTTTTTGTTATTATCATGTGGTTCCAATGGAGTGTTAGTGTATCATGATGAAAATGAAGATGGTTTATTGTTAGAAGAAGATTTTGAAGGTCACATAATATCTTCATATGCTTATGTTGCAAAAATGTTTGATCAAAATACTGTTTTTGTTGGCACAAAAAATGGTATGGAAATCTATAATATAGGAGAATGATTAATGTATAGAATAACACAATTTATTTTAATGAGTTCAATAGCGTTAGCACAATTTGATTGGGAAGAAAATGGTATAGCTGTGAGGCAAGGGAACCATATAGAATGGCTCAGAACAGGGGATGTTGGAAATCAGGAAGAAATGATATTTGCATGGTCTGATACACGTGATGGTGGTCGAGATGTTTTTGCTAAAAAAATTGACATTACTGGACAGGAATTATGGGGCGATGGAAATGGAATTTTAATTGTAAGTGCTCCTGGAAGACAAGAAGACCCCATACTAATATCAGATGGTGTTGGGGGAGCATATGTAATGTGGAAAGATTATAGATCAGAACCAGATGATGGAGATTTTTACGCACAATATGTACTTTCTGATGGAACACTCGCATGGGATGCTCAGGGAATTCCTTTGACAACAGTTCCGGGTCCTCAAGGTGCCCCAAATATGTCTAGTGATGGTGCAGGTGGAGCATTTGCAATTTGGAGTGATGATACTGCTGGTACTGGCGCATCTTCTCATTTATATGGAACTCATCTTAGCCCAGATGGCGTTGTAAATCCAGGTATTGGAGTTCCTCTTATTACTTCTAATTATGGGTTTTCAGGAGTCAGTATAGAAATGGCAGCCCCAGGTTCTGCAATTATGGTATGGACAGATGACAGAAATTTTACTCCATTCTGTGAGGATAATACTTGGAGTGAGACATGTAATTTAAATACAAATCAATGCTGTCTTGATGAAAATAATGATGAAGTGCCTGGATGTGAAATCAATTGTATTACTTATAAAACAGATATCTATACTCAAAGAATAGATTCAAACTGCAATACCCTATGGTCTACTCCAGAACAAGGTGGAATCCCTGTTTACTCAGATTATTATACTCAAGCACATGCGAAGGTTACTTATTATTCAGATGAAACATCTGTTATAGTATGGGATGATAATAGAAATGATAATCCAGATCAAGGAGGAGCATCAACAGAAGATATTTATGCACAGTTTATTGATATGGATGGAAATTTATTATTTAATAGCAGTGGTATAGCTGTGAGCACTGCAAATGATAGACAATATAAACCGCGAATAAAAGGAAGTTCACAGGGAGTTTTTGTAATATGGTCAGATACTAGATTTAGCACTGATGATTTGAATGATATTTTTGCACAAAAATTAACATTAGAAAGTGGTTTGGTGTGGGATGAAGCTGTGGCTGTTTGTTCAGAACAGTCTGGAGATCAAACTCAAGCCAGGTTAACTTCAGATGGTTCAGGAGGCACGTTCGTAACTTGGATGGATGATAGAAATGAAGCAAATTTTGATGATATTTTTATTCAGCATATTAATTCATCAGGAGATATTTCTTATGATATTGATGGAATAGGGCTAGCTGTTTCTGATGGTTTGCAGATAAATCCTCTGGTTAGAACAGATGGAAGTGATGGTGCATTTGTTGTATGGGGAGATTATAGAACGGGGAGTCTATCAATCTATGGGCAGCAAATTGATATTTCTGGAAACTTTTCTCTGAATCAAAATGGAACAAAATATGCATCAGGACTTGGTGGAAATACCTATACAGAATATGCCTATAGACCAAGCTCATTGTATCTTGGAAATAATCAAACACTATTATATTGGGTTGATCAAAGGTATGGTGTTTTTGGTCAGTATATTTTTGGGCAAAAGATTTTTTCTGGTTGGAATGAAGAGTATAATGATTATGATCTTCTTGAATATATTGAAAATTATGGGACTAAACTTACAGATGTTGGAACTGCTGATTACCCAATAGCTAAAAAAAATGGAAATAATATTATACTTGGATTTTCAGATTTAGAGTTTTCTGAAGGAGATGGTGAAAGTGGAGCAACGCCTAATTATCAAATTTTAGATGATGCTTTGGATCTGCAATATTCTGACCTTATTACAGAATCTCCAATTATGACTAATTCTATAAAACTATTAGAAACGCAAGATAATGGCATTTATTATGTTTTTTCTGAGTTTGATCCATTTACATTTGTAGCTAATATTTTTGTTCAAAAAATTAATGAAGCAGGAAATCAATCGTTTGGCACACCAATAGTAGTAGTTGAAGATGGTACCCAAGACAATGTCCCTAGAGGCGTTAGTGAAATTCCAAATATTGGTTTTGTAATCACTTATGATTCGGAAAGTTGGCAAGGCTATTCAGTAAATTATATAGGATTGGATTATGATGGAAATGTATTAGATGATTGGGGCAGTACAGGGGATTTGTCAGATTATAATTCAGCAAAACAATATAGAGGGATGGTTAGGTCAAATGATGGGTTTTTTGTGATCTGGTCTGATAATAGAAGTGGGAGTAGTGATATATACGGACAAAAAATTAATTTTGATGGTACCTTAGCTGGAAGTTTAGATGGAATACCAATAGCAACATCAAATGGAGACCAAACAAAGCCTAGCATATCATATAATGAAACGTTGAATGAAATTATGGTCTGTTGGGAAGATTACAGTTCTGGTATCCACTATGATATTTATTGCAGAGGAATTAATAATGAAAATTTATCACTTGGGGAAGAAATTCCTGTTGCTGTGCTTTCATATAATCATAGGTTTCCTGATGTCCATTCAACTTTAGATGGCAGTTATTTAGTTGCTTGGCAGGATTCCAGAAATGATCCTGGGGAGAATTTAGCCCCTGATGATGATATCTATATCCAATTGTTATCAAACGGTCAGAATGTTTTTCAAACTAATGGAATTGTTGTATGTGATGAAGATTTTAGTCAAACCTATCCACAAATTGATTTGTATGATGAAAATAACAATTCATATTTAATTTATTGGAATGATAGTAGAAGTTCTGGAAAGGAAGATTTAATAAATGTATATGCTCAATCTATAACTGTTGTTCCTAGTGAATGTTTATTAGGGGATGTAACGGGTGATGGACAATTGAATGTGTTAGATATTGTTAATCTTGTTAATTATATTTTTGGAGTGGGTGATTTTACAAATGAACAATTATGTTCTGCTGATTTAAATGGTGATGAAATTATTAATGTTCTAGATATTGTTAACTTAGTTAATGCAATTTTATCATTTTAATAAAGTAATATAATGATGATGTGCTTTTTATTAATACTATTAACTAATGTTATTTATTCTCAAGATGTTCTATCTGAAAGATATACTACTTATTTAGAGCTTGAAAATAAAATTATTGAATGGGACCAGATGTATGGCCAAAATGATGATCCTTACTCCTTTGTTAATGGTGAAGGTGTGATATTTCATCATGAAATAATTGGATATACAAATGTTGACAACCTGCCCATTTGGGCTATAAAACTTTCCTTTAATGCAAATGTTGATGAAGACGAGCCAAAGGTATTGATTCTAGGTCAATGTCATGCAGAGGAAATTTATGGTGTTGAGATTGCTATTGAGCTTATTGAGTGGTTGCTTAATCCTCTAAATTCTGGTGGAAATCAACAATCTCTGTTAAATATTATGTCAAAATCTGAAATATGGGTAATCCCTACACACAATCCTGAAGGTTTAAATATAGTTCATGGATGGTATGATGATTTAAACCAATGGCATCAGGATGAATCTTATAGAAAAAATAAATATGATGCAAATCAAAATAATGTTTTTGATTATTTTTATGGTATAGGTGATGATGTGGATGGAGTAGATCTTAATAGAAATTATGATTTTAATTGGATCTTTGGCGATGATTTTCTTGAGGTAGATACAGGGTGTAGTGCAAACCCTTCATACTTATCAAATTATGATT
>CAYSDL010000005.1:0-9140 GCA_964429875.1 uncultured bacterium | reverse complement strand
GAGGTCCCCATCCTTTTTCTGAACCTGAAATACAAGCAATTAAAAATTTTACTTTAGATAATAATTTTATTTTATCAATTGCATATCATAGTTCAAGATCTGGTTGTGTATCAGAAAAAGTTATATCTCCATGGCTATGGGAAGGGAATAAAGCTTCTCCTGATTTGCCTGTTATATCTAGATTAGGAGATGAGATAGCTTCAAAGACACCTTCATGGGATGGGCAAAGCAATTATTATTCAGCAAACAGTACAAGTAGAAGAGGGAATGCACATGATTGGTTGTATGCAAATACTGGATGTATTCAATACTTGATTGAAGTGGGAACTTCAGATATGCAGTCAGATAATATTGAGTTTATAGAAGAAACAATTGACAATAATATGCAGGGGTTGCTCCATCTTTTAAAAAGAGCAGCTGGAACCAATATCCAAGGTGGCCCTGATATGCACCAAATAACAGGTATTGTAACTGGTTCTGATGGAAGTATTCCATCTGCTGAGGTAAAAATTTTAGAGCTTGATGGTCCTATGCTTAAATCAAGATATACAGACTCTTTTGGTCGTTATAGAAGATTGCTAATTGAAGGGACTTATACGCTCCAAGTAAGAGCAGATGGGTATGAAAATTATGTTTACCAATTTGTTCCATCTGTATCAACTGTTACTGAGCATGATGTTGTTTTGAATAAACTCCCTGAATACAATATAGATTTTGATGTTTTGTTTCCTTCTTACTTTAATGAACCTGTTTCATTTATTTTTGAAAATGATTTTCATTCAGATACGTTGATTTTTAATGATTTAAATGAAGACCATCAGTTATTAATTGGTCCAAATTCATTTAGTCAGGGAGAGCATAAGTTGACTATACTTTCAGAAAATATTTTCCCAGAAATTATATACTTTAATGTGTTAAATGATTCATCAATAAATGTTGACCTTAAGTGGAAAGGCGTATCATTTATCGAAGAATTTGATACATCTGATTTATGGACTGAATCTTCAACTTGGACTTTCAGTGATGGTTTTTTAAAAACTCAAAATTCAGAATTTTATGAAAATGGAATAAATGAAATTATTTCTATGCACAGTAATTTTGATTTTGGTATAAGTACTCACGGTAGGGGCATCTTCACTCTAGAAGTAGATCTTAAAAAAGAATTAGAATGGGAGAATGATTACATTACGTTTTATCTTTCATGTGATAACTGTTCATCAGATACTTTGCTTACTTTAACTGATCAATCCTGGAATACAAAAAGGTATTATTCTTCTTTTGAAAGTCCTCAGCCAAAAAAAATAAATATATCAATTTTTTCTGACTCTACATTATTTTACAGAGGAGCAGAATTGGATAGGATTAGTTTATTATTTAAACCAGTTGACGATTGCTACAAAGGTGATTTAAATTTTGATGGTAGTATTAATGTTAATGATATTATTTTGATTATAAATACAATTTTTGAAACTATTAGTTTAGAAGGAATTTTATTTTGTGCAGGTGATATGAATTCAAATGCTTTAATTAATGTTAATGATATTGTTTTAGTTGTTGAAAATATATTGAGTAATTAGATATGAAATACATAAAAAATATTTCCTTATTATTTTTATTTTCCTTAGTTTTTTCTGAAGATGTTTTACCTTTGTCTTCTCGTCCATTTGATGTTAACTCTTCTGGTCTTATATATGGAAGAGGCACCTATCTAATAGTGCTTCCTCAGAATGATATTGAATCTTACTTGGTTAATGAGAACTATGGGGGCGATTTTGTTAAATTTAAAAAAACGCAAGGCTATGATGTTGAAATCATGTATTATGATCAAATAGCTTCTGATGCATTAGGACTTAAGCAGCATATTATGAATTATTACAATGAAAACCCTATGCTTGAATATGTGCTCCTTGTAGGAGATGTTAATGGTCCCTACACAATACCTACTTTTACTATTAATTCCTACAATGAGGAAGATATTGATGTTACAGATTATCCGTATACATTTACTGATGATTCATATGAACCTAAATTTTTTATTGGAAGATGGACGATTAGAAGCGTTGTGGACTTTATAAATGTCAAAAGTAGAACAATACAATATACTAGAAATGATTACATTGATAACGATATTTTTAACAATGCTTTATTGGTCGCGGGTAATTACAAGACTGCAGAAGGGGTAGAAGTCCCTCCTAATGAATGGCCTGTAACTCCTGTATGGACATCTTTGTGGCTTTATGATGAGTTAGGTCAGTATGGTTACGCACAAATTGATACAGCTTTTTTTCATGCGGGAAATTATGAAACTGCTGAGTATAATCCTCTTATTGCAAATACTTGGAATAGTGGTGTTGGTGTTATTAATTATAGAGGTTGGGGTGATGCAAATGGATGGCATAAGCCCTATTTTCATAGAGAAGAAGTAGAAGACCTTTCTAATGGTTGGAGGATGCCAATAGTCATGAGCTTTGTTTGCAATACAGGTGACTTTGGAAATGATTATTCTGGGACAGGCCTTTCTAAATGTTTTGGTGAAGTTTTAATAACAGGTGGAAGTGTTGTTAATCCAAAAGGTGCTACAGCTGTAGTTGGTCCTTCTGACTTAGATACAGATACGAGGTTTAATAATGTGATTTGTGGAGTTATGTGGGATGGGCTCCTTGAAGGCAAAACTCCTGAGCTAGGACAAGCTTTACATTATGGAAAACAATCTTTAATTACTGAATTTTCTGGATTATCAGCTCCAGATGGTACAATTATAGATGAATTTTATCATCATGTTTATGGTGTTTTGGGGGATCCAAGTATTCCCGTTATTTTAGAGGAACCTAAGGATATAGTTGTTAATAGTGACTCTGATTTACATGAATCTTATATCTCGATTTATTTAGAGGATAATTTAGGTATTCCTATTGATATGGTGGTTGGAGCATTGCTTGATTCTGAGGGCGAATTAATAGCAAAAGGCATTTCTAATAATTCTGGCCATTTATTTATTGATTTTGAAAGTGTATCTTTTGGAAATTCCTTAATGTTATATTTAAATAAAGCACAATATAAGCAGCATGAGATTATATTTAATTATATCGAAGACTTAGGAAATTCAATAGATGTAGATGTTTCTCTAGATATCATTTCAAGTATAGAAAACTCTAGTCATGAATATATAGTTCCAGGAGGTAGCATAAATATTGATTTAAAATATTCTAATCTGAGTAATTATGAAATAGAATCAGCTGATCTTATTATTCAATCACCATCTAATGATGTAGTTGTTCCTCTGCAATCATTTGCATTAGATTTAAACTCCTTTTCAGATCAAATTTTATATGGAGTTGAGATTCAAATTTCATCAGATTATGAAATTGGAAATAAAATTGAAATTGAAAGTATTTTGTCTGCTGAAGGGTATGATATTACATCAAATAATATTTTTATAATAGTAAGCTCAAATGAAAATATGTACCCTTCAAGTGACCCTACTCCACCCTGTGACTATGGCTACTGGGCTTATGATAATACAGATGAAGGATTTTCAACTAATGTATTATATGACTGGATCGAAATTAATGAGATAGGTGAAAATTTAAATTTATCTGATGACACAATGTATAATAATCTTGATATAGGATTTAATTTCAAGTATTTTGGTCTTGATTATAATCAAATAAATGTATGCTCTAATGGATGGATCTCATTTGAGCCTACTACTATTGATTATTTCTGGAATTTTTCAATACCAAATCCACTTGGGCCATCTGCGATGATTGCTCCTTTTATGGATGATTTGGATGATAATAATGGAACTGAACCTTTTAATGTTTTTTACTATAATGATAATAATGAAAAATTTATAATTCAGTGGGATGATGTTTCTAATGGAGAAGATGACCAAGATTGCCCAAACTGTATAAAAGAAACATTTCAGCTTATATTATATAATGAGGAGACATTCCCAACTTCAACTGGTGATGGAGAAATTTTATTCCAATATAAAGAAGTATATGATATTGACCAAAATGGAAATTATTCAACTATCGGAATAGAATCACAGGAGCAAGATGATGGAGTCCAATATTTATTTAGCACTCATGAAGCATTAGGCAGTGCATGGGAGCCTAATTCATTAGGAAAAGTATCAGACCTTGCTATAAAATTTACTACAAATTCTCCTAATTATTCGTCTGGTGGAGGATGTGTCTTAATGGATATTAATCAAGATGGATTTATAAATGTTGTAGATATAGTTCAGCTGGTTAATATAATTTTTGAAATTTTTGATCCATCAAATTATGAACTGTGCGCTTCAGATATAAATGGTGATGGAATAATTAATGTTGTAGATATAGTTACTCTAGTTAATTATATCCTGTCTTCATAATATATCCAGTACTTTTTCAGCTGGTCTCCCAATAATAGCTTTATTCCCATTGATAAATATAGGTCTTTGCAGTATTTTTGGATTCTTTATTATAATGTCTGCTAAATATTTATCATTATTTATAGTTTCATCTGATAATTTCAAATCTTTATAGCTTTGATCTGATGTTCTAATGAGATCTATAGGTTTTGTATTAAG
This sequence comes from uncultured bacterium, assembly GCA_964429875.1. Classification (GTDB taxonomy): domain Bacteria; phylum Fidelibacterota; class Marinisomatia; order SCGC-AAA003-L08; family D37C17; genus CAYSDL01. Next base: position 4,561 of record CAYSDL010000005.1, on the reverse strand, counting down.
GACTTTACATATATTAAGTAAATCTTTTTTTGATATACCTTCTTTAAGATACTCTACAATTTTGAAATTTACATTATTATCATTTAGAATCTTCACGGATTCTCTTGATTTACTTCATCTCGGGTTATGGTAGATAAGTGCTCTCATTTAGCCTCATTTAATTATTTAAAGTATATATGTAATTTAGATAAAAAATTAAGTTATTATCAAATATTACTTATATTTATTGCATAATAATGATTATTATCTTAATTTATTTAAATAATTCCGGAAAAATAAATGATAGATGATAGAGACCAACAAATAATTGATATTTTGCTTAAATCTGGGAGAGAGTCAGCAAGTGGTATATCTGAAAAACTAAATCTTTCTGTACCTACAGTTATTGATCGTATAAAAAAGATGCAGGATTTAGATGTGATCTCTGGTTTTAAAGCTGTAATAAATTATAAAAATATTGGTTTAGATGTTTCAGCGTTGATTACAATTATATCTGAATCTTCTTCTAATTTTTCAGATATCGTAAATAAATCAAAAAAAACTCCTGAGGTGGTTAGCTGTTTTGCTACAACTGGACATGGCTCGCATGTAATAGTTGTTAATGTAACAAATACTAATTCACTTGAGAAAATCTTAAGAAAAATACAAAGTTGGCCTGGAGTAAAAAGAACTGAAACCCAAATCATTCTTTCATCGTATGAAAAATAAAAAAAGGAGGATGTATGTTAAAAGTAGCTGCTGAATATATTTGGATTGATGGATATAAACCTACTCAGAATCTGCGAAGTAAAACAAAAATAGTAGATGGCCCTGTAAAAGATCTATCTAGTCTGCCTGATTGGGGATTTGATGGATCAAGCACATTGCAGGCAGAAGGGAATGATAGTGATTGTATGTTAAAGCCTGTTTCTTTTATCTCTGATCCTGTTAGAGGGGGAGATAATATCCTGGTTATGTGTGAAGTTTTTAATGCAGATGGAACCGTTCATTCAAGTAATAAAAGAGCAAAATTACGAGAGCTTGCAGAAAAATTTAAAGATCAGGAATGTTGGTTTGGAATTGAACAAGAATATACTTTTATGGATGATGAGAGCAATCCATATGGATGGCCAGAAAATGGTTTCCCTGCACCTCAAGGAAAATATTACTGTGGTGTTGGGTCAGAGCAAGTATATGGTAGAGATATTGTCGAGGCTCATATGGAACTATGTTTAGAAGCTGGAATAGAATTATCAGGAATAAATGCAGAAGTTATGCCTGGTCAGTGGGAATATCAAGTAGGTCCATTAGGTCCTTTGGACGTTTCTGACCAACTATGGTTTGCACGATGGCTTCTTAGAAGAGTTTCAGAAGATTGGAATGTAAAAGTTTCAATTGAACCAAAGCCAATGAAGGGTGATTGGAATGGTGCTGGAGCACATACTAATTTTAGCACAAAAGCTATGAGAGAAGAAGGTGGAATTAAGGATATCGAGATGGCATGTGAGAGATTAGGTAAAAAACATAAAGAACACATGATGGCCTATGGTGCAAATAATGATGAGAGATTAACTGGGCTGCATGAAACATGCAGTATTAATGATTTTAGATGGGGCAATAGCGATAGAGGTGCTTCTATTAGAATCCCAATGGATACATATAAAAAAGGTTGTGGATATCTTGAGGATAGAAGGCCCGCTGCCAATATGGATCCATATACAGTGTGCACAGCTTTAATGGAAACTATTTGTGTTCATGACACTGTAAAAGTATAACTCCCCTGTATTGATGCAGGGTTTTTGCCCTGCATCAATATTCCTTATTTATTTCCATTCTATTTTATATAAACATATATATATTTAAATTTAGTATATTTATTTTTTATTTATGTTAAATATTGATGCCCAAATATTACAATTTTCATTAATAATATTATTAATGATGATATCTTTTATTTTTGAGATTGTTCCAATGGAAGTGACAGCCCTTGGGACAATCGGTTTATTATTATTATTTAATATTATTACAATTGATGAGGCAGTGAGTGGGTTTAGTAATAAAGCTGTCATTACTATTGGAGCAATTTTTATAATTAGCAGCTCTCTTGTTAAAACAGGTTTTTTGGAGGTTCTTGCTAATCAGCTATATAAAGTAGGGGGTAATAGGAAGTGGTTCACATTTTCAATATTTTTTATTACAACATCAATAATTTCTGGTTTTATTAATAATACAGCAGCTGTAGCAATATTTATTCCTCTAGCTATAAATTTATGTCAAAAGTTCCACATTAGCCCAACTAAGATTCTTCTGCCGCTATCATATGCAGCTATTTTCGGTGGGACATTAACTCTAATTGGGACCTCAACTAACTTACTTGTCAATTCTTATTTAGAAAGTTTGCCTGGAGTAAAGCCCTTTTCTATGTTTGATTTTACTAGGCTTGGTCTGATATTTTTATGTGTAGGTACTGTATATAATCTAATTATAAGCAGGTGGCTTTTACCTTCTAGAGCTGTAACGAACTCTTTAACTCAAAAATACCATATGCAAACATATCTGACTGAATTTAAAGTTTCTGAGGAATCTCAATTAGTTGGCAAAAGCTTAAAAGAATTAAAAGTGAAAGAAAAGTTTGATTTTGATATTGTAAAGCTAATAAGATATAAGACTGACTTGACTATATCATTAGAAGAGGCTCCTATCATGAAAAATGATGTTTTGCTTATTCAAATTAATGTAAATGATATCATTAAATTCAAGGATCACCTAGGCTTATTGCTCCTTTCAGATATAAAAATGTCACAGAATGAATTAGCAGGGTCTGATCATGTTCTAGTTGAAGGCCTGATTGCATATGGATCTTCGATGATCAATAAAACATTAAGTCAGTTAAATTATAGAAAAGCTTATAATTCTTTTGTACTAGCCATTAAAAGACAGGACGAGCTCTTAAGAGAAAAAGTAGCCCATGTAAAACTTAAATTCTCAGATACTTTATTAATTATTATTCCTAGAAATAGACTGGATAACTTAAGAGATTCAAGTGAGTTAGTGATTTTGGAGGAATTAGATATCCATTTGCGATATGAAAGGTATTGGTGGCTTTCTATTCTTGTTATTCCTGTTGTTATGGTATTGTCCTCTATAGGCATTTTGTCTATAACAGAAGCCTCTGTTTTAGGATGTATTTTATTGTTGGTGTTAAGAGCCATATCAATGGATGAAGCATATAAATCAATTAATTGGCCTGTTATATTTTTAATTGCTCTTTTAATCCCTGTTGGTACAGCTATGGATAATACAGGTGCAGCACAATATTTAAGTGACATGATAATTTCTTTAAGTCTCAATTTAGGAGAAGATCCTTATCTCCAAGCTAAAGCAGTAGTCTCAGTTCTATATTTAGTCACTTGTATAACCTCTGCGTTTATTTCGAATGCTGCAGTAGCTATTATTCTCTCTCCTTTATCAATTTTGTTAGCGCAATATTTTATAAATATGAATCTTGATTTACCAATAGAACCAACTAGAGCATTTTTGATGGCTATATGCTTTGGTGCATCAGCTAGCTTTATGACTCCCATAGGCTACCAGACAAATTTGATGGTTTTTGCCCCTGGTCACTATAAATTCAGAGACTTTTTGATTATAGGTTTTCCGATCACTTTAATTTTTTGGATTTTAGCTAGTTATTTAATCCCAATTTTTTGGCCTCTTTTCTGATATGATAAAATAAATTTTATTATCGTTGTGTTACATAATTTTACTTTATTATATTTGGAATGTCCTTCAATTAAAAATTATATATATAGAGAGATAAAAGGAGATATTTTATGAAGTCTGTATCTAGCCTTAAAGGCATTATTTTTGTGTTACTATCAACATTCATTTTTGCTGGAGCTCCCGACTGGGATTGTGATGGAAATGGTATAATCAGTAATTATAATGATTATCAAAATACCGGTTCCATTACAGCTGGAATTTTCCTTGATGGAACAAATGAAGTTAATGAAGGAGATTTATTTGCTGCTTTTGTAGGTGATGAATTAAGAGGAGTAGGTGCTCTTTCTCTAGTGCCTGATGTATTCCCCGTTTTTGGTGAATGGGCAGGGCAATATCAGTTTGCATTATACATTTATTCAAATGCTGCTTCAGGTGAAACAATGACATTTAGATATTATGATAGTGAAACAGATACTGTCTATGATATTTCTGATACATATGAGTTTGTAACTGATATGACTGAAGGTAGTGCAATTGAGCCTATTATTTTCAATTTTAATTCTTCTGATGTTTCTTCTGATGCATGCATAACATGCGATGGTGATGATTGTAGTGGTTCTGCAGATGGCGGTGATGATGGCGGTGATTTAACTGCTTGTGATCTTCCAACAAACAATCTTTATTTAGATGGTGGTGATGTTTGGTATAATGTTGATTATGATATAGCAGGATTCCAATTTAGAGTAGAAGGTGATTTAACAGGTGCAAGTGGTGGTGATGCTGCTGCTAATGGATTTACTGTAAGTACAGGCGGAACTCTTGTACTTGGGTTTTCATTTACAGGTGGAACTATTCCAAC
>CAYSDL010000004.1:0-58166 GCA_964429875.1 uncultured bacterium | reverse complement strand
AAATATAATCTTTAAAATAATAAACCCCTGAAAACTATCAGGGGTTTATTTGTGTCACCAAGGCCAATCAGAGACATTTCAGTAAGAAAGTAAGACAACCATCTTAATCTCACTTATTCCAAGTTAATTTATTTAATATGATATTTATTTGATGAAGGTCACATTTTATCTAATTTGTTACAGTTTTATACATATATAATATTTAAATATTATATAATTTATAAACGTATACAAATTGGATATATAAATGAATAGACTCACAAGTTTTATAATAGTAACACTTTTGTTAAATATAAGTTTATCTGAAGGCTATAATATGCAACTTCTTTCACATATTCCATATGAGATGGATTGCTCAGATATTACAGGGTTTTCACAAGATGAACGAGAATTTGCAGTAATTGGTCTTGCTAATGCTGCATCTTTTGTCGATATAACTGATCCTTATAATCCTTTTGAAGTTGGTAGAATTTCAGGTAGTAACAGTATTTGGAGAGATTTGAAATATTGGGACAGACATGTTTATATAGGTACTGAGGCAAATGATGGTATTAAAATTGTAAGTGTTGATGATTTAGATAACCCTGTTTTAGTTAATACAATAACTGATGTAGATAATTCTCATAACATCCATGTAGATCATGATGGATATTTATATATTGTTGGAGCTGATGAGCATGATGTATGGATATATGATCTGCAATCACCATCAAATCCTAATTTAGTTGGGACGTGGAATCAAGAATATTGTCATGATATAGAAGTATTTAATAATAAATTATATTGCGCTGCTATTTATTCAGGTTATTTTTATATAGTTGATGTTTCAGATAAAACTAATCCAACAACACTAACATCACATTTCGCGGGCATAAATGGTATTAGTACTCATGATGTTGCTGTAACTGAGGATGAAAATTATCTATTTACAGGTGATGAAAATTTAGGAGGTCATATAAAAGTTTGGGATATATCTGACTATTCAAATATTAATTTAGTTGATGAATATCAAACTCCTGAATGGGAGGAACATACTGCTCATAATTTATATGTTCGTCCTGGCACTGATCAATTAATTATTTCTTATTATGCTGATGGGACAAGAATTGTTGATATATCTAACCCCGAAAATTTGCAAGAAATTGCATATTATGATATGAGTGATGTTGAAGGCTTATATGTTAGTAATTGGGGAGTATATGCATATTTACCAAGTGGGCTTATCATCTCAAGTGATATAGAGCAAGGTTTATTTGTATTTGAGGTTGGCGGCGTAAGTATTATTCATGAAGATATCTTAGATGTGAATATTGATGAAAGTGGACCTTATGTTTTATTTGAAGCTATTGTAGAATCGTTTGATGGTAATGTAGATAATGTAACATTGCATTATAGTTTAGATAATGAAAATTGGTCCGATGTACAAATGATAAACAGTTCTTCAAATATCTATGACACGGTAATGACTTTTGATCAAGCAGGAATACTAATTTATTATTATCTAACAGCATCAAATAATATTGATCAATCTTCACGTTATCCAGTTTTAGATAATGAAAATATTATGTTTGTGTATGGAGAGCTGCCCAATATAGTGATTGATGAATTTGAAACTGATAGTGGATGGACAGTAGAATCAGACGCATCTTCAGGAATATGGGAATTAGTAGAACCTAACCCTACTTATGATGATGGTATTTTAGCTCAACCTGATTTAGACCATTCAGAACAAGGGGAAAATTGTTTTGTTACAGGAAATGATGAAGTGGAAAATAATTCAGGTCAAGATGATGTAGATGGAGGCACAACAACATTATATTCCCCTATTTATGATTTATCTAATTACGATGATGTAATGTTAACATACTGGAGGTGGTATACTAATAACTTAGGTAACAATCCAGGAACTGACATTTGGCAAGTTCAAGTTTCCAATGATGGGAATAATTGGTCTAATCTAGAATCTACTAATCAATCGAATCCAAATTGGGATAGAAAAAGGTTTGTTCTAGGAGATTATTTGGTACTTTCAAATCAAATACAATTTAAATTTATTGCTTCTGATCTATCATATGACGGAGATGTCGGTTCAGGAGGATCTCTTGTAGAAGCAGCCATTGATGATTTTAAATTAGAAGCAATAGCATTTGATTTATTAATAGGTGACATTAATTTAGATGGTGATATTAATGTTTTAGATGTTGTATCACTTGTAAATGTAATTCTTGGGACTCAAACCTCAGAGACTGCAGATATAAACTCAGATGGAGAGGTTAATGTACTTGATGTTGTTTCACTTGTTAATTTAATTCTAGGATAAATTATATTGAAGGGATCACAACGTAAGTATCTTAGAGGTCTTGCTCACAATTATAAGCCACAAGTTATCGTTGGTAAAAAAGCACTTACTGAAGGCTCAATAAGTTCTATCTCAACTTCTCTTGAAGCTAATGAACTGATTAAAGTAAAATTCTCAGAAAAGAAATGTATGCTTGCGTCTAAAAATACCTTAGAAGATAAGCTAGATTGTCATATCGTAGGAGATATTGGTAAAATTCTTATTTTGTATAAAAAGAATTTTGAAAAAACTGAAAATAATATAGTCATTCCTAATTAGTTTATCTTAGTAAATTACATAGTTCAATTATTTATTTAAAATTTTCTATATATGAAAACAAAGATTTTTAAAGATGCCAATATAGATTTATCTGTAATAAGAGATAAAAAAGTAGGAGTTGTAGGATTTGGTAATCAAGGAAAAGCTCAAGCTTTAAATTTAAAAGATAGCGGGGTAGACGTTGCTGTCGGAGTTCGAGATAATAGTCAATCAATATCATTATTAAAAAAATATGATATTAAATACTTCCCAATTGATAAACTTGTAAAAAATGTAGATATAGTTTCTATGTTAGTTCCTGATTCTAAAATGGAATCTGTTTATTCAGCTTTAATTCATGATAATCTTTCAAATGGACAAACGCTTTTGTTTTCACATGGGTATAATATTCATTATAAATTAATTAATCCTCCTAAAAATATAAATGTTGCTATGGTCGCCCCAAGTGGTGGAGGACAATTGTTACGTGATAAATTTAAAGCAGGGTCAGGAATTCCTGCTTTGTTAGCTATACATAATGATTACTCTGGTGATACGCTTGAAGTCATTAAATCCTATAGTAAAGCAATTGGTTCATCTCGAATCTGCTCTTTTTTATCTTCTTTTAAAGAGGAAACAGAAACTGACCTCTATGGCGAACAAGCTCTTCTAACTGGCTCTATACCATTATCTATAGAAAAATCACTTAAAGTATTACTTGAGCATGGTTACTCGCCTATTGTTGCCTGGTTTGTATGTTACTATGAAGCTAAAATGATTCTTGACCTTTTTCACGATAAAGGAATTGATTATCTTTATAGTGCAATTAGTGATACAGCAAGATACGGTGGATTAAAATCAGGCAATTACTTAATTGATGATGATTATGAAATTAAATTACATAATATTCTTAAAAATATAAAGTCTGGTGCATTTAAAAAGGATTTAGAAAACAATGTTAATTCTCTAAAATTCAATTCCACAATTGATAAATCATCATTAAAAGAGATTGAAAAAATAAAAAAGATATTATTTTCTAAGAATAATAATTAATACATATACTTATAAATATTCCAGGATACATACAATTAATACCAAATGGGTTATCTAATATTATCCATATAATGCATGCTGCTGCTGGTAATATTAATGTTAACTCAGGATAAAATGTTCTTTTCTTCTGTTGGTATATCAATTTTATTAATGGAATTAAAAGTGAAGATGCTCCAATAGAGCCAAATACATACCAAATATCAATAACATTTGTAAAAATAAAGATAATAATTAGTGATATTAAAGTTGTAATTAATATACCTATTTGAACATTAGTTTTTTTATTTTTGTTAAAATTTATTTCCTTACTTAATGTAATAGCTGATGTAAATGTAAAGCTATCAATTGTCGACATAACTATAGATAATAAAGATATTAGAAATATGCTTTGTGAAAATGGAGATAAAACTATATCTGAAAGCGCTAAATATGGACTTGTTGTTATATTAGTATTGTTTAATATCGTTGATGCATATAACCCTGTTGTTATAGTTAGTAAATCGAATATAATCCAGAAGAATATTGATACTAATATACCTTTTTTTATTACAAACTTATTTTTAGCTATATATATTCTTTGAAATATATTTGGATCAATAAATGTTATCATTGATATTAACATCCATGATAAAATATATCCAATAGGAAGATTACTTGTTATATTTAAATGATTTTCTGGGAGATTGGTTAATAAATAATTAATCCCCCCATATTTATTATATAAATTTATAATAATTACAATAAAGCCTATGTACATTAATATAAATTGTATTTTATCAGTTCTTATTATAGATCTAAATCCTCCAAAAAATAAATAGGCAATTGAAAAAAATAATCCAATTAGAATTGAATAAAAATATGAAATTTCATAAACATGTTGAAAAATTACAGAAAAAATAATTATATAAGGTGCTGGTGAAGATATAAGCATTATTATAAATGATGAGAATAGACCCGAAATGTAACCGTAATATTTATGAAAATATTCTGGGATACTATCAATATTATTATCATGAATTTTGAAAGCAAAAAATTTGAGGAAGATTATTGCAGATATATAATAAAACAAACAAAAAATAACCCATGTGACTATACCATTTTGATAGGTAAATCTACCAATCTCAAGTATTCCTCCGTACCATGTAGTAACAAATGTAGCTATGAATGCAGGGAGAGTAAGCTTTCTAGATACAAATATATATTCATTTTCTGATTTTATTTTAGATGATATCAAGCCAATTATTAGAATTATAATTAAATAAGTCAACATTTAGAGTGAATATCCTAATGTTATACCATATTCTAATGGAGAGCCATATGACTTGTAGTTTTGCTGTGTATAATTAGGTGGTTCTAAGCCAAAAGTGTATCCTCTGACTTCATACTTTTCATTTAAAAAATTCTTTGACCAAATAGAAACTTGATAATTATTTTTTTTATAGTTAAATGAAAAGTCAATCAAATCTCTGCAATTTGAAGTGTATTCATATTGATCATCAAAATAGAATTTATCCATTCCATGAAAACTTAAGTTAAAATATATAAATTCAAACACTTTGTAATCTATCGTTATATTATATGTGTAACTTGGAGCATGTGCTTGCTCTCTGTCTCCGTATTCAATACCTAAATATTCAAAAGATGATATGTATGTCTCTAATAATCCAATCGAGAAATTTATATTAATTTTATTATTAATATTATACATATTCTCTATTTCCATTCCGTATATATATCCATTATCACTATTAAATGTAGCATAGTCAAAACTATTTGGATTATCTTCTATATGTTGATAAAATAATCTTAACTGAGGATTGTTTCTATACATATAAAATAATGATATATTTGTTTTTAGTTTATTTTTTTGAGTATTTATTCCTATTTCATAGTTATATAAATATTCATTTGTATAATTTCTATATTCAGAAGGTAAATTTGGAGTCATATTTATTCCTGATGATTTGTATCCTGTTGATATAATTGATTGAAAGCTTATATTATTATTTATTTTATAATTAACTTTAATATTATATCCAATTAGGTTATTATTTAAAATTTTATTATTACCATTCTCTGTTTCACCGTATAATGAAGTCCAGAATATCTTATTTGAAGTTTTGTTGATATCTTTTCGAATACTTAGGTTTAAATTTACTTTTTCATTTATATCTTTTGTTATTTGCCAATATAATGCTGTTTTCTTTATATCAAATTCAGAATTTATATTGATAGCATCACCAGCAAATAACCAACCATCTCTTATATCCTTTTCATTTTGTGTTGTATAAATAAAGCCTGTAATTATAGTAGTTTTTTTAAATCTATGATCTATAATCCTAAATTCTTGAGATTTATTTATTTTTTTTCTAAATGTTATATCGTTGTAATTATATGGCGAATAATATCCATAATAATAATTATTAAATTCATAAGGAGGATTGCTCCAAAATTCATTATTCCCCCAATCAGAATCATAGCTGTATATTATGTTAGCATCACAATATGAGCTAATTGAAATTATATCATATAAATTATTATTTTTTTTTATATATAATGAAATAGCATTTGTTTCTTGTATATCTCTTCCTCTATAGTTAGTGTATGTTTCATATCCATTATTATCTGGGCTCCATACATCATATCTATTATTTAAATCAGATAATAAAGTTGTTATCTTGAAAATTAAGTTATTTTTTAAATAATTAATTTTAAACTTTATAAGTGATTCATCTTTAGAATTTGTATCATGAGATATTTGTAATATTGAGTTAGTTAATTGTTTATTTGTAATATGTCCATCAGTTAGATATTTTGATAATAATATTGAGAATGATATGTTGTTATTTATTTTATTTGTATAATATGAATCATATGAATAGGAATTATTATTACTAATACTGAAATTGTTACTTACATATTGATAATTCTTTGGCTCTAATGAAATAATGTTTATTTGACCACCCATTGAATTTTGTCCAAATATAGAAGACTGAGGTCCCTTGAATATTTCAATCTGCTTAATATCATATAAATTTCCTATCATTCCAATTCCAGATAGATCAATATTATCAATAGAATAACCTACATAAAAGTGTGGAGCTCCTTCACCACTAAATTGACTTAACTCACCAAGTCCCCTTACTTGGAAATATCTTGGTCTTGATGTACCTTGCGAATAATTAAAGTTCGATATATAATGATTAATATCTTGAAAATGTTTATAACTTGTTTTTTTTATATTTTCTATGTCGGTTATTTGAGTTGAAAAGGATTTATCTTCTAGATGAGATAATTGTCCATATATAATAATTGGTTTTACAATAATGTTTTCATCTGATAAAACTATGAAGCTACTAATATTATTTGATATTAGAGATAATTTTTTATACTTAATATGTTTTATATCAATATTATCATTATCGTCACATATAATGCTAAAATATCCATCTTTATCTGTGTATGTTCCAGTTGTGCCACAATTAATATTTACATTAGAAATAGGATTATTATTCTTATCTAGTATGTTCGAGGTTATCAGTATATCATTTGAAAAGATAAAATTTGTAATTAGATAAATGAAAAAAAGATACATAATATTCCTCCGCTAGCATTATCTAGATCAGGTTAAATGGGTTTATTCTCAGCTTTTTAGGCACCCCAACTATTTAAAATTAATAATATTTGTTTTTATAAACCTAAATTAAAAGTATGGATTTTTTAAAATATGAAAGAAAATATTGGGATGCTGATATTAAATATATCGCTGGAATTGATGAAGCAGGGAGAGGTCCATTAGCAGGACCAGTTGTTGCAGCATCAGTAATTTTTGATGTAGATCTTATTATTCCAGGAATTAATGATTCAAAAAAATTAACTAGTAAAAAAAGATTAGAATTATACCCTCTAATATTAGAAAAAGCAATATCCGTTGGTGTTGGAGTTGTTAATGAAGATATTATTGACAATGTAAACATACTTAAAGCTACATTTTTAGCTATGAAGAAATCAATTGGAAAGTTAAATGTAAAACCTGATCAAATCATTGTTGATGGCCCGTATAGTGACATTAAACAATTTCCTGTTGAATGTATTATTGATGGTGATAAGAAAAGTCACTCAATTGCAGCTGCATCAATAATTGCTAAGGTTTATAGAGACAAACTTATGGAGCAATATGATATTATATTCCCAGAATACAATTTTAAAAATAATAAAGGTTATGGAACTAAAGTTCATATAGAATCTTTACATAAATACAAAGCTATTCCTATTCACAGAAAATCATTTAATATTGTTAATAACAATCTTCCTAGCTACGCCTTTATTAAACAGTCTTATGGAATGAGAAAACTTGCAAGTAAAATTATTGCTGTAAAATATGTGAAAAATAAATATAATTTAATTGACCAAGATATTAATATAGAAAATTTCTTCATTGATTGGTTTTTTGAAAAAAATGATATTTTATTTTTTATAAAATCATACAATCCTAAATACAATCGTACATTAATAATTTCTGAAAAATACATTGATATTATTAATAAATATCTATTAGAAAAAGATATAAAAAGTAAATTTAATTTCATTGTAAATTCTGTAGATTTCTTTAAGAATAAAAAGCCAGTAATAAACACAATTAAAATTGATTAAGAATATACCTATCCTGATTTTAGTATCATTGTCATATACATTTACATCTGCTGATGCAGTTGGAACTAATGGTATTGTTGTATCTTCAAAAATTGATGCAACTACTATTGGAATTGATATACTTAAAAAAGGTGGTAACGCTATTGATGCTGCCGTTGCTGTAGGATTTGCTTTAGCTGTGACGCACTCTGGTGCAGGGAATATAGGTGGAGGTGGATTTTTGGTTTTGAGACTTTCGGATGGTACAGTGACTACTTTAGATTTTAGAGAAACCGCTCCAATGAAAAGTACTCATGACATGTTTCTTGATAACAATAATAATGTTGTAAAAGGTTTAAGTTGGTCTTCTATTTTATCGTCAGGTGTTCCTGGTACAGTAGCAGGGCTTGGTTATATTCATGAAAAATATGGTCAATTAACATGGGAAGAAGTTCTTTATCCATCAATATTACTTGCTAAGTTTGGCTTTCCTTTGGATTATTATAGTGTTTCAGTATTGAATTCCAAAAAATATAAAAATAAACTCTCTGCTTTTTCAGCAACAAAGAAAATATTCACTAAAGATAAAGATTATCAAATAAATGAAATATTTGTTCAAAAAGATTTATCTGAAACTTTATCTAGGATTTCAAAATATGGATATAAAGAATTTTATTTTGGAAAAACTGCTGATCTTCTTGTTTCAACAGTAAATTCTTTAGGTGGAATAATTACACATGAAGATCTGAGAAATTATATTCCAATTGAAAGAGAACCAATTACTTTTACATACAGAGATTATAATGTATTTTCAATGCCTCTTCCATCATCAGGTGGTATTACATTATCAAATATACTAAATCAGATAGAAAACTTAGATTTTAATAAAATTGGTTATCATAGCAGTGATCATGTTCACTATCTAGTAGAGGCAGAAAAAAGGGCATATGCCGATAGAGCTCTTTATCTAGGTGATTCTGACTTTGTAAATATTCCTGATCATTTAACTTCAAAAGAATATGCTCTATCTCAATTTGAGACGATTAAAGATGGAATTGCTACAAAAAGCGAAGATATATATAATCCTAAATATATTTATGACAATGAACTTGATGAAACAACACATTTTACTGTTGCTGATAATTTTGGGAATGCGATAAGTGTCACTACAACTTTAAATGGGTGGTATGGAAATGCTATTGTTGTAGATGGTGCTGGATTTCTCCTAAATAATGAAATGGATGACTTTTCAATTAAGCCAGGTTATGCTAATGCATATGGTTTAGTTGGAAATATGGCAAATTCAATTGTTCCTAACAAAAGAATGTTAAGTTCTATGACTCCTACAATATTAACTGATAAAAACAATCAATTTTATCTTAGTCTAGGATCACCTGGAGGTTCAACAATTATAACAACAGTTGCTCAAATTATAAATAATATTATTGATTATGATATGGACTTAGATATGGCAGTTGAATCAAAGCGTTTTCATCATCAGTGTTTACCAGACAAAATACAATTAGAAATGTTTTCCTTACCTGAGGATGTTATTAATAAATTAACTAGTATGGGTCATGATTATATTTATAGAGGAAAAGTAGGAATTGGAGAAGCTAACTGTATTATGAGAAAGAATAATTTATATTACGGTAGTGCAGATAGTAGAAGAAATTCAACAACATTGGCATATTGAAAATGAAATTTCCTAAAAATAAATTAAAAGAATTTAAAGAATTATTCGTTCTTATTATAATTGCATTTACTATTAAAACATGCTTAATTGAGATATATGTTGTTCCAACAGGTTCAATGGAAAAAACTATATTAATAGGAGATATGTTATTTGGAAATAAATTTATTTATGGAATGAAAACACCTACTTGGATTGGTGTCCCATATACAAGAATAGGTTTTCATATACCCTGGTTAAGATTCCCTGCTTTTAGAAAAGTAAGAAATGGTGATGTTGTTATTTTTGAGTTTCCTCGAGATCCATGGCAAAAATATGTAAAAAGATGTATTGGTATACCTGGAGACAAAATACAAATAAACGAAGGTGTTATATCTATAAATGATGTTGAAATGGATTTTCCTAATGAGGGTCAATATTTGAAAAATTTACCTAATGGCTCACAAGTTTTAAGTAAAAATATGACATGGAATTCTAATCTTCTTTACTCTTCCTTTAGTGCAGAGGAACATAATGACAAAAATAATAATTTAATTTTTGATAAAGATGAAAGTTTTGTTGATCGAAATGAAAATGGATTTTGGGATTACGGTAATCTTGATAATCTAAATGAATTTATTGTTCCATATAAAAAAGAAGAGTTTGATGATAATAATAGCAATAATCAATACGATGAAGGGGAACCCTTTATTGATAAAAATAATGACAATAAATGGAATCCTGGCTATATGATAAATTTTAATAATGTAACTGATTGGCATTCTACTCTAATATTGCTTTTGTTAGATGGCAATAAATTAACATATAAAGACTGGAATCTTACATTGATTGATCCTGACCAAATAAGTAGGTTAAGAGGATTGATTAAATATAAAATTATTGGAGTTTTTAAAAACAATGATGTGAAAACAAGAAGAAAAATGTTATATGACCAACAAAAAGAACAAGAGGAATATGCTAAAGAATTAATTGATATAAATAATAAAAATAATTTAATAAACCCATGGGATGAAAGGATTTCTTCTGATCTAAATAATGTAAATATGTTAAAAAATAATCTTCTCATTAATGGTGAAACATTTAATTCTCTTAATGATTACTACGAGGTGAAACATGATTACTATTTTTTAATGGGAGATAATAGAGATAATAGTTACGATTCAAGATTTTGGGGGTTTGTCCCAGATTATAATATTCTTGGAACTCCAGTTATGTCGTTAATTAATATTGCAAATTTCAATTTAAAAATGAAAGTTGTAAATTAATCAATTATGTTAGTTCTATTTTCTTATATATTAAAAATATCTTTTTCTTTAGCAACAACCTATGTTATAATTTATTTTATTAATGATAAAGATGAAATAATTGATTATAGTAAATCAAAAAATATAACTTTATTTATTTTAATAGCTTCAGCATTTATAAATCTATTATTTATATTTTCAAAACAATTAGACAATTATACTTCATTCTATATTGGACTTATTATCTTTTCATTTCTTGTTTATAAGTTTATAAGAGATAAAGTCTATGGTGAAAAACTTATAGCATTTTTATGTTATTTTTCAATTATATCTATATGCATAGGGTATTTTTCATATTCCTTACTAGTATTAATTTTGTTTTATTTATTAAATAAAAATTATTATTTATTAAATGAAACAAAAGCTTTTACAAGTAAAAATACTGAGGACCAAAACATTGAATTAGAAAAGGATGAATAAAACTATTCTTTTTTTAGAAAATTATATAAATTTAAATAAGTAATTAATTGATAAAAAAAATAATATGCCAATAAATTTAAATAACAAAGAAGGTAGAAAAACATTTATAGATAATAATTTCCCTGATTTATTAACTGCTATAAATGACACTTATGGTCCTATAATACTAGAAGAATTATTAAAAAGAATTGAATTTACAATTAATGAATTTAATGATCAAATAAATGAAGCCTTTAATACTTTAAAAAATAGAAATATTAAAAGAAAAGAGTTTTTTAATGAGATTAAACCAATAGATGTAAATAAATCTGTCAAGAAAGAATCAGAACAAAGTGAGTGGGAAAAGAAACTAGCAAAAATAGAGTCAACAAAATAACTTACAAGAGGTAAAAATGGATTTTTTAAAGCAAAGAAGTATTTGGATAGTAACAACGATTATTATTTTATGCGGTATGTATTATTGGACAGTTGTTGATAATGAAAGAGTTATGGATATGGAATCATTGGAAGTAAGTGATTTTGAATTAAAAGGTGATGTGACTGAATGGAGTGAATATTATAATAGATTAGAAAAAAAATGGATTGGAACATCTAAACATGTTAGGACTCTCCAAGAACAGACTAACGCGCATTATAAAGCTTATGAGGCAAAAGTTGATTCAATAAATAATAATTTTGAAAGAATAGAATATAAAATCGATCAAATTAATGAAACCTTATCTGATAGATTAAATGATTTGTTATCTGAACTTGAATCATTAAATGAAGAGTTTTCTAGTTATAAAAGAGCGACTCAAAGAGATGTTATGAAAATGAAAAAGAATTTTGAATCAATTGAAGAACAATTAGAAGAAATTAATAAAAAATTAGACGAAAAATAATTACTCTTGTTTACAACAGAACAAATAATTGGCGATGTTATATTTATTTCATTTAGAGACCCTAAACGATTTATTGATCTTGGTATAAATAAAGAATACGGACATTTTCTAGTTAAAGGTTATGATAATTTCGGGATATGGGTAGAACATCCTGGAATAATAATTAAACATACTGAAGATTCTTTAGGCAAACCAATTCCAACTAAAGAAATGTATACTGAGAAAATTGATGCAAATTTTCTGATTACATGGGACAATGTAAAAAGCGTAATGCATTACCCAGGAAGAGAAGGATTTGATTTTCCCTCGGAATTTGATAAACATATTGGTTTCTCACTTAATGATAATGAAAAATGAAAATAGGTTACGTTAAAAAATATGAGAGTCTTCATGGATGGGGCTTTATAGAGTGTCCTGAGGATAACGAAGATTATTTTTTTAATATATCAAATGTAAGAAGAGGTATTAAGTTGAAAGAAGGTATCAAAGTAAAATTTGATGTAACAGTTGGCCAAAGAGGAGACGAAGCTGAAAATATAGGCTTAGTCTAATACATGTCTTTGAATAATGTTCAGAATATTTCTAATCCTACATTCTGGAACAATTTATATGAAACTAATAATGATAAATGGAATATTGGTATGCCTACTCCAGCTTTTATTGATTGGGAAAAACAAAATCATATTACAAAAAGTATAAAAGTTTGCATACCTGGATGTGGAAAAGGTGATGATGCACTATATTTTTCTAGATGTGGTCATGATGTCTATGCTTTTGATTTTTCTAAGTATGCTATAAAACACCTGGACAACAAATCTGAAAAATTAAAAATAAAAGTAAACTCTGCTAATGTTGATTTCTTTAAAATGAATAGTAAATATATAAATTATTTTGATCTGATTGTGGAATATACATTTTTTTGTGCATTTGATCCTTCTAGGAGACATGAATATGTTTCAATATGTAAAGATATGTTAAAAAAAAATGGTAGATTTCTTGGATTGTTTTTTCCCTTAAATGAGGTTGATGATCCCAATCCTCCATTCAAAATTACTATAGATGAAGTTACTAATCTTTTTTCAGAAAGTTTTATTCTTATTGATAAATATTATCCGAAAAATTCTATAAAGGGAAGAAAAAATAATGAAATACTAATGGAATTTATTAGAAAATGAAATATAGTATAGATAAGATTAAAATATTTGCTTATCATGGCATCTATGATGAAGAAATTAAAAATGGTCAATTTTTTTACGTTGATTTTTCATATACAACAAAGATAGATAAAGTAAATTCAGACAATATTACTGATGTTGTTGATTATAAGTGTGTTTATGATGATATAGTAAAATTATTCAATGTTAAAAGATATAATTTATTAGAAAACTTAGCTTCCTTTATCTGCACTGAAATAAAACTAAAGCATCCAATTGAACATATCTTTATCAGAATTACAAAAAAAAATATTTTATACTTAGATAATGTTAATTCAGTTTCTGTTATACATGAAAAATAAATCTTTTTCCTATTTATCTTTAGGATCTAATATGAATAATCCATATTTAAATTTAAATCAAGCTCTAGAATATTTGTCAAGGGATGTTAAGATTGTTGAAAAATCAAGTTTTTATGAAAGTGAGCCCTTATACTATACTAAGCAGAAATTATTCTTAAATATGGTGGTGAAAATATCAACAAATCATACCTTCATATCGTTGCTTAGTTTTTTAAAGAACATAGAATTAAAGATGGGGAGAAAGTTTAATGCTTTTAGATATCATGAGCGAATAATTGATTTGGATATTCTAACTTTTAATAATGTTATTTATTCAGATGATTTAATTACTATTCCGCATCCTAAAATCCATGAAAGAAAATTTGTTTTGTTGCCTTGGTGTGAAATTTCACCAAATTATTTTTTAGTTAATTATCAAAAAAACATAACTACTTTATTGAGTTGTACAAAAGATAATTCTAAAGTTATTAAATTATAATTATAATATTTAATGAAAAAAGCATATCACATATCAATTGAAGGGTCAATAGGTGTTGGAAAAACAAGCTTATCTCATCTCCTTGCAAAAGAACTAAATGCTAAACTGGTTCTTGAAGAGTTTGAAGATAATCCATTTTTAGTTGATTTTTATAAAGATCAGAAAAGGTATGCTTTCCAGGCTCAATTATTTTTTTTACTATCAAGATATAAGCAACAAAGTGAATTTCATCAAACAGATATCTTTAGTAAGTCTATTGTGGCTGATTATATGTTTATGAAGGATAGAATTTTTGCTGCCTTAAATTTAGATGATAAAGAAATGATTCTCTATAATAATATTGCAAATATCCTTGAAAAAAATATAATATATCCAGATTTAATAATATTCCTTCAATCAGAAACTGAAAGGCTTATAGAAAATATAAAAAAAAGAGGAAGAAAATACGAAATGAATATGGATTGGAATTATATTGATTCATTAAATCAAATGTATAATGAATATTTTTTTAGATATGATAAATCACCTGTATTAATTATAAATACAAATGATATAGATTTTGTTAACAATAATAATGATCTAATTGAAATAATGAATATTATTAGAAAACCAGTTAGTGGAACTAAGTATTATAATCCAAGCAAAAGTATAAATACTTAATGATAAAATATTTATTATTATTTCTATTCCTTTATTTTTTATACCAAATATTCAAGAATGTTTTGACAATATCTAAAAAAAATAATGATTCAAATGTTATAGATGCTGAATACGAGGAAATTGAATGAAAGCTATTCAAATACATTCTCATGGCAATATTGATGTACTAAAAATAAATCAATTAGATGAACCAAAGTGTTCCAATGATAAAATTCTTGTACATGTAAAGGCTTGTGCATTAAATCATCTAGATATCTGGGTAAGAGAAGGCCTCCCTGGTCTTCCTATTAACCTGCCACTTATAATGGGCTCTGATGCATCAGGCACTATTGTTGAAGTTGGCTCGAAAATCAAGAATTTCAATTCAGGCGATAATGTTGTAGTACAACCAGGTACTTTTAATTTAACATCAGAATCAGTAAAAAATAATAAAGAAAATTACTCAAGTTCTTATGGAATCCTAGGTGAAACTAGCAATGGGACACAATCAGAATATATATTATTAAACAAAGAAAATGTTCATAAGATGCCTCTTCATCTATCTTTTATTGAAGCTTCATCAATGCAATTGGTGTTTATGACTTCATATCAGATGATTGTTGAAAGAGCAAAATTATTAAAGGATGAAATAATTTTAATATATGGAGCAACTTCTGGTGTAGGAAGTGCTGCTATTCAAATAGCTAAAGAGATTGGATCAACTGTTATATCTACTGTAGGAACAACTGAAAAAATAGATCATGCTTATGAAATGGGCTCAGATTATGTATATATACATGATGATAAGTTGTTACTTAATATTAAACAATTAGTTGGGAAAAAAGGAGTTGATGTTGTTTTTGAACATGTAGGATCAGATACATGGGATACTAGTATGAAAACTTTAGCAAAAGGAGGACGTATAGTTACTTGTGGTTCAACTACAGGATCTACAGTCAATATTGATCTTAGATTTTTGTTTATGAAACAACAAACTATAATGGGATCAACTATGGCAAATATAAGCTCATTTAATTCAGTTATGGATAAAATCAATAATAAAAAGTATAAACCTTTCATTGATAAAGTATTTATGTTTGATGATGTAAAAAAAGCACACTTAAGAATGGAAAATAGAAATCATTATGGAAAAATTGTTTTAGTACCAAACAAATGAATACTTTAAAGAATATAAATATTAATGATAAACGTGTTCTGATTAGAGTTGATTTTAACGTTCCTATTATTGATGGTCAAATCAAAAATTATTTTAGATTAAAGTCTTCTGTTAATACAATTAATTATTGCTTGTCAAAAAATTGTTCAGTCGTATTAATGACACATTTAGGTAGACCTCAAAACAATTTCGAAGAAAAATATTCTGTTTACCCAATGCTTGATTTTTTAGAAAATGAATTTAATGTTTTTGTTCATTATTCGGAAGATTGTATTTCTGATAAGGCAATAAAAACATCAAAAAATATGTTACCTAAAGAAATACATCTTTTAGAAAACTTGCGTTTTTATAAAGAAGAAGAAAATGATGATGTGTCCTTTTCTAAAAAACTAGCAAAACATGCTGATGTATATATTAACGATGCTTTTGCAACTTCACATAGATCTCATGCTTCTAATTCATCAATATTAAAGTTTTATACCAATAAATGTATTGGATTATTAATGGAAAAAGAATTGAATTATTTATCGCCTAATTTTATTAATACCTCAAATAAATGTACTCTGATAATCGGAGGCGCAAAAATTTCAGGAAAAATGAAAATGCTGGAAAATTTTTTAGAAAAATCAAATAATATATTAATTGGTGGTGGTATGGCATTTACTTTTTTAAAAGCAAAAGGATTTAACATAGGAAAAAGTTTACATGAAGATAGTATGATTGATTTTGCTAATAATTTATTAGTAAGTGCTGCAAAATATAATGTTAATGTTGTTTTGCCAGTTGATGTCGTTTGTTCTAATAAAATAAGTGATGAGGAAAAAACAAAAATATGTACAATTGATAATATTGATAATAATGATATAGCTTTAGATATAGGTCCAGAAACTACCATGATGTTTGAAATGTTTATAGAAAATAGTAAAAATATTCTATGGAATGGACCATTAGGTGCATTTGAATATTTTAATTTTGCCACTGGCACACAGTCAATCTCATCAAAAATACGTAAAGTTTCATCTAATGAAAACATAACATCTATTATTGGAGGAGGAGACACAGTTAGTGCAATAGAGTCATCAGGTACTCTAGATGGTTTTACACATATTTCTACTGGAGGAGGTGCATCATTAAGGCTTTTAAGTAATCAAGTTTTAAATATTAAGGAAGCATGGGATAGATATGAAAAATAAAAAATACTGTATTGCTAATTGGAAGATGAACTTTAATAACAACAATAGTATTAATTTCATTAATAAATTCAATGAATTTGATATTGATGAGTCTAATGTAACTATAATTGTTTGTCCATCTTTTACTTCATTATCAGATATGAATAAATTAAATAAAAATAATAATTTTAAACTTGGGTCCCAAAATGTGTCAATATATGAAAAAGGATCTTATACAGGTCAAATATCTATAGATATGATTAACGATTTTAATTGTAAATATTCAATTATCGGACACTCAGAAAGAAGAAAATATTGTAATGAAGATAATAATATTATTAGTCAAAAGTTTGATATGTTACATAAAAGCAATATAATTCCCATTGTTTGTATAGGTGAAACCCTTAGTCAACGTAATGATAATTCAGCATTTAAAGTAATTGAAGAACAATTAACAACACTTCTGAAAAATAAAAATATTAATATATCTAAAGAAATTATAATAGCATATGAGCCAGTATGGGCTATAGGCACGGGTCTTTCTGCTGATATTGATACGATAAGAATAATGCATCTTCACATTAAAAATAGTATTGAAAAAATTATTCCAAATAATTGTAATATACATATGCTTTATGGAGGCAGTGTTAATGAAAATAATGCAGCTGATATTATAAAAGTAGATTATGTTGATGGTTTTTTGATTGGATCATCATCTTTGGAACCAGAAAAATTTTATAAAATCTACAAAACTTTAAAGGAGAATTAATTGGACGCTTTATATTACATAGTAGTATTTATTTTTGTATTAGTTTGCTTGATGTTAATTGGTATTATCCTTATGCAGTCTAGTCAGTCTGGTGGTATGGGGTCAGCTTTAGGAGGAAATGCACTTAATGCAGCATTTGGTGGACAGGGAGCAGATAAACTGCTTGTCAAAGTAACTGCTGTTTTAGCAAGCACATTTATGATACTTGCTATCACTCTTAATGTTTTATCTACACCAGGATCAAACAATTCTCCCACTTCATCTAGTGATTCTATTTTAGATAGAAATAAATTAGACGATGTAAATGATGTCTTTAATATACCTGTTGGTAAAGAATCGGAAGTAGATAAAGATTCTCTTTAAAGCTGAAGTGGTGGAACTGGTAGACACGCTGTCTTGAGGGGGCAGTGAGAAATATCTCATGCGGGTTCAAGTCCCGCCTTCAGCACGTAAATAATGGAGGAAAATTGAAAAAATATATAGTTATACTTATGCTTTTCTGTTTTGTTTTTGCATCAGATAAAATTGAAGAAATTGAAAGCCTCTACTATGCGAATGATCTTTTATCTGCAAAACAAAGATATGAATTGACTGATCATAAAACTTCAGAAGTTTATTACCTAGGATATAATATTTATTTAAAATTAGATGATTTAAATAAAGCTAATGAAGCTCTCCAATTAGCGATAGATAATGATGAAAATGATATTCAAGAATATTCAGATGGTGCTGATTTTTTATCTGAATTGATTAATGATCTTAAAAATTCAAATAAAACACTCACAAGCGGTTTTATATCTGAATCAATTGATGAATTGAATATGTTAGTTTCTAAATATAAGAATAATGCAATTGTTTATTACAGATTAGGTCATGCCTATAAAGCTAATGATGACTATGATAATGCTGTTTTAAATTTCAATCAAGCAGTAATCCTTAATCCTTATAAAAAAGAGTATAAAGATGAAATCAGTACAATAGCTAATATAGAAATTTTAAAAGGAAAACAATACTACGATCGAAAGGAATATCAAGATGCTCTTATTCATTTTAATAAGGCTCTTGAATATGATCCTGAAAATTCTTCTGCTATGTTCAGGTTGGGCAATATTTATTATGTTATTAGAGATTATGTTAAAGCTGCTGAACTATTTGAAAAAGGAACATTATACCAATCAAGCAATTATAAAATATTTTATATGTTAGGAAGATGTTATACAGCATTAAGCGATAATGACAAAGCATTAGAATCATATGATAAATCATTATCAATAAAACCTGATTATGAAAAATCATTATTTGAAAAAGCAAAAATTTATAAAATACTTGGAGAAATTGAGAAATCTAAAGATATACTTAATATAATTATAAATAATTCAAATGATTCTAAATCATATGAATTATTTTTAGATATTGAGATAGAACAGAATAATCTTTCTAGGGCGATGGAAATAGGTGAAAAAGCTATGCTTTATAATCCTGAATCTCACTCATTATTAGCTCGGATGGCAGGTTTGTATAATGAAATGCAAAATTTTGATAAAGCAAAAGAAGTTTCTAAGAAAAGTATTAAAATTAAAAGGAATTATGCTCCTGCAGCCTTTGAGCTTGGGGTAGCAGAAATTAATTTGTGCAATAAGCTTGCTGCCAAGGAAGCTTTTTCTATTGCTAAAAGGGATAGAAATTACAGGAAAGTTGCATCAAGTTACTTAAAGCAAGAAAATTTTGATTATTATACTAAGCATTGTAATTAAATTCAATTATGAAGGATAATTAACTAGGCAGTTTTAATTTATTAATTCTGCCTTTTTTTTATGATTAAAGCGATAATATTTGATTTAGATAACACTTTATTAGATTTCATGAAAATGAAATCTTATTCTATATCAGCTGCTGTAGATGGTATGATTTCATTAGGCATGAATATAGATAAAGATAATTCTGTACATGAAATATTTTCTATTTATGATGAAAAAGGTTATGAGCACCAAGAGGTTTTAAATGAATTTATTATTAATAAATTAGGACATGTAAATTATAAATATCTTGCTGCTGGTATTGTAGAATATAAAAGAGCAAAAGAACAATCTCTAGGGTTGTATCCAGAAGTAATACCAACCTTGCAATCGTTACTTGATAGTGGATATAAACTTGGTGTAGCTTCTGATGCTCCAAGCAGAGAAGCTTGGATACGCCTGTACACATTAAATATTCATAATATGTTTAATGATGTTGTAACTTTTAACGATACAGGTTACCACAAACCAGCGAAGGAACCATTTTTTAAAATCGCAGAAAAACTTAATGTAAAATGTAAGGAATGTATGATGGTTGGTGATTGGCCAGAACGAGATATTAAAGGTGCAAAAGAATTAGGAATGAAAACAGCTTTTGCAAAATATGGGAGTACTGAGGATATTATTGACTCTGGGGCTGATTATGATCTTAATTCTATAAGTGATCTAGTTAAAATCATTCAAAAAATGAATTAATGTAATGATATCTATTGGTACAGATATTGTTAAGATCTCCCGATTTACAAAGTCTATTGAAGTTAACAAAGAAAAATTCTTATATAAAATATTTACAACTAAAGAAATAGACTATTGTAATTCTTATTCTGATCCATATAATCATTTTTCTGGTAAGTACGCTGCAAAAGAATCGGTGAAGAAAGCTCTTTTATCTAGTAATATATGTGCTCACATTTCACTTTTAGATATACAAATATTAAACAGGTCAGATAAAAGCCCTTATGTTATCATTGATATACTTCAAGATATAAAATGCAATATTTCAATTTCACATGATGGAGATTATGCAATAGCATTTGCAATAATTGAAAAATGATACCTGTACTTACAAAAGATCAAGCGTATAAATTAGATAAAGATACAATAGGAAGTGGACATTTATCACAAGCAGAACTTATGGATAATGCAGGTAATGCAGTCGCTCAGTTTTTTTGTGAAAAGATAAAATACTCATTTAATCAAAATGTTGTGGTTGTTTGTGGTAATGGGAATAATGGGGGAGATGGTGTTATCGCTCATTCATATCTTAAAAAATACAATGTATCATCAAAAATAGTTTTTACAGAAGAAAAGCATGGACATTCCAATCTAATAAAAAAATACAAGATATCAAAAAATGATTACTCTATTTATAATGATAAAATAAATTTTGATAGATATGATTGGATTATTGATGGAATATTTGGGATTGGATTATCAAGAAAATTAAATAATAAATATAAAAAAATAATAAATCAAATTAATTTCAATAATCAGATTATATCTATAGATGTTCCATCGGGTATATATGTTGATAATAATAAGTCAAATTGTTTTATTAGATCTACTCATCTATTGACACTTGGTTACTCCAAAATAGGGAATTATTTAAATAGTATTAATTCTATTACTATTAAAAATATAGGATTTAAGTCGATATCATCTAATATGCAATTAATTCAACATTTAGATATTTTGAATATTCTAAAACCGTATTACAATAAATGTAATATTCATAAATATTCAAAGGGAAAATGTTTTATATTTGGCGGTTCACGTTCTTACCCTGGTGCATCAATTTTATGCTCAATGGCTGCCTTGAAAACTGGATCTGGATATATTGATTTATTTTATAAGAAACATTCAAAAGATTTAGCTAGCCAAATTGACATTATTCTTCCTGAAGTAGTAATCACTGAAAATTATTTAAATTTTGCAGATACTAAAACACCTATCCTGATTGGTCCTGGAAATGCCAACATCAAAGATATCTCTACAAATCACATAAATAAAAACCCCATTGTTGTTGATGGTGGCGCTATAAAAAATAATTTGAATATAAAATATTATCCTAGTCGATCAATATTTACTCCTCATTTAGGTGAATTGAAAAGATTTAAGGATATTGATATCGATAAATTCATTAATTATGAATTATTTAACCTTATCCAAAAAAGAATTGATAATAAAATTATGATTTTAAAATCATTTAATACTTATATAATAACAAATAATATGATATACATAATGGACAATGGGCCAAGCATACTTTCTACTGCAGGTACTGGGGATGTGCTTTCTGGAATTTTAGTTAGTCTTTTATCTCAGGGATATAGTAGATTAGATGCATCAATTCTAGGAACATACTTGCATGCAGAAGCGGCAAATTATTATATGAACAATATATCTAAAGATGGAATGACAGCATCAGATTTAATTAATTGTATTCCTTATGCTTTTAATAAACTAAGAGAAAATGATTAATTTTAAATCTCATAGACCTTGGTTATTGGTCAGCTATGTAATTATAATGTTTGCAAATTCAATGTTTTCATTCATTCCTGTGCCAATTAACAATATATGGAAATATGACAAGTTTATTCATTTTGGTGAATATTTTATCTTAGGCATACTATTTTTTTATATGCTTTATGAGTATCCAATTTCAAAGAAAAATTTAATTTATTCCATAATATTAATTTCAATTACTCCAATATTAGATGAATCAATACAGTATTTTACCCCTAATAGAATTTCTAGTTTTTCAGATGCTCTTGCTGACTATATGGGTTGCTACTCAGGTTGTTATATATTTTATATAACTAATAGGATAAATCATGGATAAATTTAGGATTAAAGGACCAACTAGATTGCAAGGAGATGTTACAATTAGTGGTTCAAAAAATGCAGCACTTCCAATAATGACAGCATGTCTTGCTCATCCTGGTGTATATAAACTTAACAATGTCCCAAATCTTAGAGACACAAGAACTATGATAAAACTCCTTGAGATTATTGGCTCTAAAGTTCAAGTGGATGGAAATTCAATAACTGTAGATACTAGAAATTGCAATAATCCCGAAGCTCCTTATGAATTAGTTAAAACAATGAGAGCATCATTTTATGTCTTAGGTCCATTATTATCTAGGTTTAAATATGCTAAAGTATCACTCCCAGGCGGTTGTGCTTGGGGGCCTCGACCTATTGATTATCATTTAACAGCGTTTGAATCTATGGGTGCTGCTGTAAAACTAAGATCAGGATATATTGTTACAAATGGAGATATTAGATCAGGAACAGTAAAATTTCCACAATCTAGTGTTGGAGCAACAGGCAATGTTATAATGGCGTGTACACATTTAGTTGGCACAGTAACTATTATCAATGCAGCTATGGAACCTGAGATTGTTGATCTATGTAATTTTTTATCAAAGATAGGAGTTGGATTTGAGGGAATAGGAACATCTACTTTAAAAATAACAGGAACAAACATTGTAAATGAAGTTAATATCGATTATAATATAATCCCTGATAGGATTGAAGCTGGAACATTTATGATTGCATGTGCTGCTACTAAAGGATCTATAAATTTGCATAATGTAAACCCAGGACATTTAAGCAATGTTATAAATGCATTAGAAAAATCAGGTTCTTCAATTCATTTAGATGATAATTTTATTTCAATGTCTTCTAAAAATGTTATAAAACCTGTAAATATTTCAACTGAAATTTATCCCGGATTTCCAACTGACCTACAAGCACAGTGGATTTCCTTGATGTTAAAATCATCTGGAACTTCAGAAATAGTAGATACTATATATTTAGATAGGTTTACTCATGTTCCTGAACTTTCAAGGTTAGGTGCAGATATTAAAATGAATAATAATAGAGCATCTGTTGTAGGAGTAGATAATCTCTATGGTGCTGATGTTATGTCGACAGATATAAGGGCAAGTGCGTCCTTAATTATCGGAGCATTAATATCTAAAGGTAAAACTAATATCAGTAGAATATATCATATTGACAGAGGATACGAAAATATAGAATTTAAGTTAACTAATTTAGGTGCTGATATAACTAGAGTTAATGAAGGATAGATTGAAATATATTGTTACAAATATTTGAATAAATAATTTGCATATAATTGTAATATCATTTAAGTTAGTACCGTTGTTAATGTTATTTAAAAAAAATAAATGAGTAAAAGGAGTTCAAAATGAAAAAATTATTTGTTACACTAACAGTACTTTCACTTGCATTAAGTGCACAAGCAACTAAAAGCGCATCTTTTGCAGTTGAAGCTACTAACCAAAATGAAATACAAATACAATTAGAAGCTAATGCTGATGTTTTAGGTTTACAATTTGATGTAAACTATGATCCAGCTCAAATTACGCTAACTGAATCTGATATATCTCATATGTTTGATGGTGCTGATTCAAGATCAAATATGAGTGTTTATAGTAAAGTTAAAGAACCTGGTTTAGCAAGAGTTATCATGTTTGATTTAGGTGGACAACCTATTTTAAATGCAAACAATTTAGAAAATGTTATTAGCTTAACATACTCTATTGAAAATTCTTCTAAAGCAGCTAACGTTAAAATAAGTAATATTGTTTTAGCTGGACATCATGGCGAAGAAGTTTCTCTTGATAAAGAAGAAGTTGAAATTACTTTAGATACTGAATCTATTGATATGCCATATGAAACATCTATAGTTGGCAATTTTCCAAATCCATTCAATCCAACAACTAAAATTGAATTTAATTTGAAGAATGCTGGACATGTTGATGTTACTGTGTATGATTTACAAGGTAGAAAAGTTGCAAGTTTATACAGTGGATTATTAGAAGCTAAAGAAGGTCATGTATTTACATGGGATGCAAGCAACGTTGCAAGTGGTCAATATTTTGCAAGAGTTACTGCTCCTGGTTTTTCTGATGTATTAAATATGACATTAATAAAATAAAAACCTAGAACTCATTATTTTAAGCCCCTAATAAAATTTTATTAGGGGCTTTTTTTTTAGGGCAACATACATATGTCGATAAAAATTCTATTAGTTGGAGCTGGTGAAGTAGGTTTTAATTTAGCAAAATATCTATCGAATGAAGACTATGATATTACAGTAATAGATATAGATCCCCAAAAGTGTAATCGCATAAAAAATACTATTGATGCACATGTAATTGAAGGTGATGCATCTTCACAGCGGATCTATGAAAATATTGAAATGACTAATATTGATTATTTTCTTCCACTTACACGTACAGATGAAGTTAACTTAGTCGCTTCTTCAATTGCCAAGAAACTTGGTGTTAAAAAAGTTATAGCTAGATTAAGAAATACTGAATTTATTCACAAAGACGCCGTAGTAAGTCCATTAGAATTTGGGATTGATTACGTCACTTATCCTGAGAAAGCTGCTCAATCTGAAATAGAATCATTAATTAAGCAAACTTCAGCTGTGGAGATAGAAAAATTTAAAGGTGATTTAATTACGCTGATCGGTATAAAATTAGAATCATCATCACCATTAATTGGCAGAACAGTTAATAATGTTTATTTATCTAATCCTTTTGTACCACACAAAACATGTGTTATAGACCGAGATGAAAATACTTTTGTTCCACATAATGAGTCGATTTACAAAAAAGATGATGTTGTGTATTTTTTAGTTGATTCTGATATTATAGATGACGTTCAAAAAATGGCTGGAAAACCTCCCTTTAAGGTAAAAAATGTTTTAATACTAGGGTTAGGAAAGATTGGTAGGCTCCTTGCTAAATCTCTTCAATATGATTATAATGTTAAAATAATAGAACAATCAGAAACTAAAGCTAAAAAGTATAGCGCAAATTTAACAGAATCACTTGTTCTTGTTGGTGATGGATTGGATTATGAATTGCTTGAATCTGAAAATATTTATGATATTGATTGTTTTATTTCAACAACACAAAATGAAAAAACAAATATGCTTGGCAGTCTAATTGCAAAGCATCATGGCGTAAAACAAGTAATTATGCACGTTTCCACAACAAGTTACATTAAAGCAATAAGAGGAATAGGGGTTGATGCTGTTGTAAGTAAAAATATCTCTGCTGTAAATGAAGTTCTGAAAATAATTCAAAGCAATCAACAAGAAATTGAAATCTCTCGTTTTGAAGATATTGATATTGATTCATTAGAAATTAAAGCTATTCCAGAATCTAAATATTTTGTACAAAAGTATAAAATTGATGATATTCCTGAAAGTATTTGTTTAGCTGCAATTATTCGGAATAATAAGGTTATTATACCTAACAACCCTAAAATAAATATAGAAGCAAATGATGATTTGTTGATATTTTTAAAACCAGAATCTATAACAAAGGCTGAAAATTTATTTCAATAATGTTAAACTATAAAGTTCTAAATATTATTGGGATCATATTATCAATGTTGGGTTTTGCTATGATTCCTAGTGTTTTATGGTCCTATTATTTTAATGATTCTGATGTTCTATCATTGATTTATTCTTCAATTATAACAATTTCATTTGGATTGACAATTTATTCTATAACATATTTAACAAATAGAAAAAATTTTAATAGAAAGGAATTATCTTTAAAAGATGGTTTTTCATTAGTCTCATTAACATGGATTGCAATGTCAATTTTCAGTGCCATTCCATATTATCTATCATTAGATGGGTTTTCATATATAAATTCTTTTTTTGAAGCTATGTCAGGGTTAACTACAACAGGAGCAACTGTTTTAGGTGATTCCACGTTCCATATTGAAGATCTCTCACATGGGTTGTTGTTTTGGAGAAGTCTCACTCAGTTTATTGGTGGTATGGGAATAATTGTGTTCAGTATTGCAATATTACCTTTATTAGGCATTGGAGGTGTGCAACTTTTTAAAGCAGAAGTTGCAGGTCCATCAGCAGATAAAATAACACCTAGAATAAAACAAACAGCAAAATTATTATGGGGTATATATGTTGGGTTAATCATAATTATATTAATAATTTTCTATATACAAGGCATGACCTTCTTTGATGCAATATGTCACTCATTTGCAACTATGTCAACTGGTGGATTTTCTACACATGCAGAAAGTATTAAATTTTTTAATAATCCTGGAATTGAATGGACTATGATATTCTTTATGTTTATTGCGGGCACAAATTTTTCTTTACATTATTCTTTTATTTCAAAAGGTAAATTCAACTATTTTAAAAATGAAGAATTTAAAATATATTTTTTTATTTTTATTATCATATCACTAGTGGTTTTTCTAAACATTTCATTTTCTGAAATTTCTAATTATGCATTAAACTTTGATACATTAAGACATTCATTCTTTACAACTACTTCTTTATTAACTACTTCAGGTTATGTAACAGAAAATTATGAACAATGGCCAAACTTTTCGCAAATGATATTATTTGTTTTATTTTTTTTAGGAGCTTCTGCTGGATCAACTACAGGCGGACTTAAGCTTATAAGAACAATATTAATTTTTAAATATTTATTCTATGAAATGAAAAAATTAATACATCCATCAGGTGTATATAATATTAAAATAGGCAATAAAACTATTGAAGATGATATTATTAAAAATACATTAGGTTTTTATCTGTTCTATTTTATTATTTTTATTTTTGCTGCATTATTTTTTTCATCTTACAACATGGATTTAATTACTGCATTGTCAGCATCAGCATCATCTATAGGAAATATAGGCCCAGCATTAGGTTCTGTTGGTCCTTATGATAACTGGGGTCATTTTCCATCAATAGCTAAATGGATTTCATGTTTCTGCATGTTATTAGGAAGATTAGAAATATTTACGGTGATGATTTTATTTAGTCGTCTGTTCTGGCGACATTAAAAATATATACATGAAAAATATAAATATCAACAATATCAGAAATTTCTGCATAATTGCACATATTGATCACGGGAAATCAACTTTAGCAGATAGATTAATTGAATCAATTAATTCATTTAAGATTGACAAGGTAGAAAATCAAATGTTAGATGATATGGATCTAGAAAAAGAACGTGGCATTACTATAAAATCTCATCCAATACAAATGATCTATAAAAATAACAAAAATAATCATTATAAATTAAATCTTATCGATACACCTGGACATGTTGATTTTACATATGAAGTATCGAGAAGTATGGCTGCATGCGAAGGAGCATTATTACTTATTGATTGTTCTCAAGGAGTTGAAGCACAAACTGTATCTAATACCTACTTAGCTTTAGATGCTGATTTAGAAATTATTCCTGTTTTAAATAAAATAGATATGAACAATGCTAATATAAAAAGCTCTATATCGCAAGTTAAAGAATTATTAGGATGTGATGATTTAGATATAATTAAAATAAGTGCAAAAACTGGCGAAGGTGTATCAAATATAATAGAAGCTATAATCAATAAAATACCACCACCCAAAACAACTAAATCAGATAATTTTAAAGCATTGATATTTGATTCATATTATGATCAATATAGAGGTGTTGTTATATATGTAAGAGTATTTTCAGGCTCTGTTTCGAAGAATATGATTGCCAAATTCTTTAAATATGATTTAACACATGAAATTTTAGAAGTTGGTGTTTTAGGTATAAAAAGAGAACCACGTAAGATATTGGAAGTAGGTGACGTCGGCTATATGATTATAAATGTAAAAGATGTTTCAAAAATAAAAGTTGGTGATACTGTAACAACAAAAGAATCAGAATCATTAAATGCTTTATCTGGATATAAACCTATTAAATCTATGGTTTTTAGTGGCATGTACCCAATAGAATCAAAAGATTTTGAAAACTTACGTTTAAGCCTAGATAGATTGAAACTAAATGATTCATCATTGTCATTTGAGCCAAATACTTCTTTAGCTTTAGGATTTGGTTTTAGATGTGGATTTTTAGGTCCATTACATATGGAAATTGTTCAAGAACGATTAGAGCGAGAATTTGATATTGACCTAATAACAACTTGTCCAAATGTTAATTATACAGTTTTACTTAAAAATGGCAATAAAAAAAATATTGATAATCCATCTGATATGCCAGAATCAGTTGATATTGATAAAATATATGAACCTTATATACAAGCAGAAATAATTACTCCAAAGGAATATATAGGTGCAATTATGAATTTATGTACATCTCATAGGGGAACTTACCTATCAACAAATTATTTAACTGTTGATAAAGCACAACTAATTTTTGAAATACCACTTGGAGAAATAATTTTTGATTTTTTTGAAAAATTAAAATCAGTATCACGTGGATATGGTTCTTTAGATTACGAATTAATTGATGAACGTCCAGCTAAACTAGTAAAACTCGATATAAAAGTATCTGGAGAGCTTGTTGATGCCCTTAGTTTAATCGTCCATGAATCAAATTCATACAAACAAGGATCAAAACTTTGTAAAAGACTTAAAAAGGAAATTCATAGACAACAATTTGAAATACCTATCCAAGCTGTTATTGGACAAAAAGTCATATCTAGAGAAACCGTAAAAGCTTTAAGGAAAAATGTCACTGCTAAATGTTATGGTGGAGATATATCACGCAAAAGAAAGCTTTTAGAAAAACAAAAAGCTGGTAAAAAAAGAATGAAACAAATTGGCTCAGTAGAACTTCCTCAAGAAGCTTTTCTTGCAATTCTTAAATCAGATAATGAGTAAAAACCTTTCTTTTAATAATTATTTTAATTATACTAAAAACTTATTATGTAATAGTGTATTTTTATTTCCATTATTTATTATATATGAAATAATTTCATTTATAAAATTTAATAATTCTAATATAATAATTAGAAATTCAGCTGATTCTGCACTTAGAGATATTTTTAATTATTTTATTGGTGATTTGTTTAACTATTATTCATTTTTATTTATACTATTCTTTCTGTTTATTTGTATATATAAGAATAATGAGTTATTATCCTTTAATATAAACCTTAAATACCTGATTTATATGTATTTAGAAGGATTTATTTTAGGTTTTATACTTGTATTCATACTTAATGATAGTAGTCATATTATAAAAAATAATATCTACTACTTAAATGATATTGTATTTGCTTTTTATTTATGTTTAGGTGCAGGTATTTGGGAAGAGATCTTATTTAGACTATGTATTTATTCAATATTGTACAGATTTATATCTAAGGTATCATACAATGATAAAATCACATTGTTTGTTTCTTTAATAATATCTTCATTAATTTTTTCTTTATTTCACTATATTGGTTCTAACCCTGATATTTTTTCATATTATACATTTATTATAAGATTTATAGGTGGTTTTATATTATGTTATATATATATTTTTAGGGGTTTGGGTATCGCTTGCATGACTCATTTTAGTTATGATTTTTTGCTTGTGATTTTACCTGTAATATAAATTAATATTTATGTATCCAATTATTTTTCAATATAATAATCTTACCATTTCATCATATGGCTTAATGTTGATGCTTTCATTTCTATCATGTAATTATCTTATGAAAAGATATTTCATATCAATAAATAAAGATTCTAAAATTGCTGATGATTTAATCTTTTTTGCAGCAATAGGAGGAATATTAGGATCAAAAATATATTATATAATAGAGTTTTGGAATACAGGGGAAGGATATAATAATATTTTAGGATTTATTGATATATTCAAAGGTTTATTTAGTTTTAATTTTAATTTATTATTTTCTGGAATTACACAGTTTGGTTCGGGACTTGTTTTTTTAGGTGGTCTTATAGGTGGAATTATTAGTGTTTCATTTTATGTATATAAAAATAATCTAAATTGGTTCACTGTATCTGATTGGGTAGCACCATATTTAGCTCTTGGACATTCTATAGGAAGAGTTGGATGTTTTTTAGTAGGTGATTGCTATGGTAGACCTTGTACTCTACCATGGGCGATTTCTTTTGAGAATGGTCTACCTCCAACTTCTTATGAAAGTTTTAAATATAATTATCCTGATTCATTTGAAAAATATAATATTGATGCAAATTATTCTTATGGAGATATAATAAGTGTTCATCCAACACAACTATATGAATTTATTTTATATTTTGTTTTATTTCTTTATTTAATAAATGTACGGAAAAATAAACAATATTCAGGTGAAATCTTCTTAGAATATTTGTTTTATGCAGGTTTTGTACGTTTTATTATTGAATTCTTTCGTCTTAACCCAACTTACTATTTTGATCTTTCAGGAGCTCAATATATATCAATCCTAATGGTACTTGTTTCTTCAATATTAATGTATAGATATAGAAATATTAAGTAATGGAAAATTATGATTGCATTATATGCAACTCTTCAAAAAATAAATTATATAAAGAATTTTCTGATAATAAATTTAGATTAGTTCAATGTGAATGTAGTTTTATCTACCTTAATCCACGTCCAGATGAGCTGGAAATAAAACAATATTATTTAGAAGATTATATACCTCATAAAAAATATACAACATTCATAGAAAACATATTTCAAAAACTTTCTTTTTATTGGAAATATAAAAAAATAAAAAAAGTTCTCCATATTAAAGGAAAACATCTAGATGTAGGCTCAGGGAACTCAAATTTTTCAACCTTCTTAAATTCTAAAGGATGGAATTCTTTATCATATGATAGATATGCTAAATCGGATATAAATAATTTAAATGAAATAAGTAATAGCTCATTAGATTTAATAACAATGTGGCATTCAATTGAACATATTCACGAAATAAATGATATACTGCCTGTCTTAATCTCAAAATTAAAAGATGATGGTTATTTGATGATTGCATGCCCTAATGTTGAGGCATATGAAAAAAAGTATTTCGATGAAATGTGGATAGCGTATGATATTCCGCGACATTTATATCATTTTAATGCAACTACCTTAGAAAAATATGTAAATAGATTCAACTTTAATGTTGAAAATAAAGTTTCCATGTATCAAGATACATGTTTTAATATTTATTTAAGTTCCACTAGTTCATTTAAAAAAAAATTATTAATTATTCCTTACCTTGCTATATCCTTAATTAATATTTATTTAAACGATGGTATTTCATCATCTTATTTATATATATGCAGAAAAAAAATATAATTTTTATACTATATTTCTTATTCTCATGCAATTCACTTTCTGATGCAATTGGTGATAATAATGAACTTATAATTATATCATCGGAAGAAGATAGGGAATTTGTTTCTTTATCCTTATCGAATGTAATTAATAATTATATAAATACACCGATTGAAGAAACAATATATAATAATAACTGGATAAGTCCAATTGATTTCAATGATTATATGAATTATAAAAATATAATGATAATATCATTAAAGCATCCTGCTGACTCCACAATTGATTTATTAAATAAAAAATTTTATAATATTTATAAAGAAGATATCTTCGTTTTGACTGACGTTTATGCAATGGGGCAAAAAATTATATCTATAAATGCTCATGATTCTAATCATTTAAATAAAATTATTTCGAGTAATTTGGATTGGATTAACGAAGAGATAGATGATAATATTTCAAATAATATT
This sequence comes from uncultured bacterium, assembly GCA_964429875.1. GTDB lineage: Bacteria > Fidelibacterota > Marinisomatia > SCGC-AAA003-L08 > D37C17 > CAYSDL01. Next base: position 25,472 of record CAYSDL010000004.1, on the reverse strand, counting down.
ATAAAAAATCTTGAACCAGAATTAAACGATAGTATAATAACTGAAATTGAACAAAAATTTAATTTCAACATGCACATTGATATTAATTATAAAATCATCAAAAACGAGAATGATTTTCTTTGGATAGGAAGAGGTTATCCTTATAGATGGATAGTTATAAATAAAATAAAAGTTAATCATAATAATAAGTATTGGAACCTTTTTAAATCAAAAATTGAAAACAATATAGAAGGTTTACATATTAATGATCTTTATAAAAAAATTATTAAAGATGATAATTATATTATTATGCAAGGAATTTATGATTATGATGTTTCTGATACTGGTGGTCCTTTTTTTTCATATGTATTTGAAAATGTGAGTAATAAAGAAGTAATTTTAATTAGTGGATTTGTCAGCAATCCAGGCAAAGTTAAGCTACCATTATTAAAACAGTTAGAAACTATTATAACTAAAACAAAGGTTGATACATATGAATAATAAAGTTGCATTTTTGATAGGAAGTGAAAGCGATAGAGATACAATTAACCATTGTCAGCAATATTTTGACTATTTCAATATTGACTGTGAAATATATGTAATGTCTGCACATAGAAATCCTGGAGAAGTAGCAGAATTTGCTTCTAATGCAAGAGGCAGAGGATATTCTATATTAATTGGTAGTGCAGGAATGGCAGCTCATTTAGCTGGAGCTTTAAAAGCACATAGTTCTTTGCCTGTTATTGGTGTTCCTTTAAAAGGTGGCGTTGTTGATGGACTTGATTCATTGTTAGCAACGGTTCAAATGCCAAAAGGATTACCTGTTGCTACAGTTGCTGTGGGGAAGTCGGGAGCTATTAACGCAGCTATATTGTCTGCTGAAATATTATCATTAAGTAGTAACTCTATATTAAAAAAATTAGATCATTTTAGAAAAAATGGCTTCAAAATAAGTGACTAAGAAAGTTCTTATAACTGGATCAAATGGTCAATTAGGGACGAAGATATTATCATTAAAAAAGTTTAACTTTTCATTTATCCCAACTTCTTTGCATATTAAAAATTATATACATTTAGACATAACTAATAGTAGTCAAGTGAAAAAAATTTTAAATGAATATAATCCTGATGTTATTATTAATTGTGCAGCTTATACAAATGTTGAGAAAGCAAACACCAATAAAAAAAAATGCCATGATGTTAACGTTAATGGAGTTAAAAATTTAATAAGATATAGTAGTAAACACACTAAATTAATACACATATCGTCAGATTACGTTTTTGATGGAAAAAGTGAAAAGCCGTATGAAGAAAATGACTATACATATCCAATAAATTATTATGGAAAGACAAAACTAGAATCAGAAAATTATCTTATCGGATGTGAAAAAAATAACTATTTAATTTTTCGGCCAAATGTAATTTATTCTGATATTGGTAATAACTTTTTTATGTATGTGCATGAATCTTTAAAAAATAATAAAAATATATATCTTGTTGATGATCAGATAAGTAATCCAACAAATTGTTTAAATTTTGCTAACATTATATTAGAATCTATTTTAATGGATCTAAATGGTATTTATCATTATGGTTCATTAGACATTGTAAGTAGGTATGACTTTGGAATTAAAATAGCTAATTATTTTAATTTAAATAAAGAATATATAAACCGAATTTCTACTGATCAACTTCAGCAAAAATCTAAAAGACCATTTAATACTTCACTTAATTGTGATAAAATACAAAGTCATCTAGACTGTACATTGCTAACATCAGAACAATCATTTAATAATATTTTTTAATATGAGTAATAATACATTAATAATAATTCCAACATATAATGAAGCTAGTAACATTATAACAATAATTAAAAAAATTAGATCATTAAATATAAATGATGATATTTTAGTTATTGATGACAATTCTCCTGACAATACTGCAAATATAGTAGCAGAATATGCTGACAAAAATACAATTTTGTTAAATCGTAATAACAAAATGGGTTTAGGAAGTGCTTATTGTACGGGTTTTAAGTATGCTATTGATAAAAATTATAAAAAAGTAATTCAAATTGATGCTGATTTATCACATGACCCAAAGGATATTATTAAATTAATTGATTATTCAAATAGTTATGACTTAGTTATTGGTAGTAGATATATTAAAGGAATAAGAATAATAAACTGGCCAATAACACGTTTAATATTAAGTTATTTTGCAAATTTGTATTCAAGAGTAATTATTGGTTTCCCAATATTAGATAGTACGGGTGGTTATAAATGTATAAGTGTTGATGCATTAAAAACAATCAATCTTGATAAAATTAAAAGCGAAGGCTATTCTTTTCAAATTGAAATAAATTTTTTATTATGGATGAAAAATTTTGATATTAAAGAAATACCTATAATTTTCACTGATCGAACAGTTGGAGAATCAAAAATGTCAAAAAGAATAATTTTTGAAGCAATTCTTATGGTCCCATATCTAAGATTTAAAAAGATACTAAGAGCTAATTTTGATTAGTATAATAATAATTTTATATAATTCAAAAAAATATATAACAAAATGCATTGATTCTATCGAAAAGAATTTTTCAGAAAAAAAAGATTATGAAATTATTTTATTTAATAATTCAAGTGATTATTATAAAGATAATTCTATAAAAAGTTATAAAATTATAAATTCAAAAGATAATATTGGTTATTCTAAAGCTTTAAATTATTGTATATCAATATCTAAGGGAAATTATATACTTTCTCTTAATCCAGATACTATATTATATAGTGATAGCATATCTAATCTAAAAAATACATTTAATTATTATCAGGACGTTGGTGTCGTCGGTGCAAAGATTCTAAATGTTGACATGTCTTTTCAATTATCATCTAGACGGGCATTCCCAACAACATCTACAATATTAATAAAATATTTCAATAAAATAAAATTAACTAAAAAGAACCCTTATAACTATATAGACATTGAAAAAAATAAAATTTATGAAGTAGATGCGGTAAGTGGTTGTTGCATGATGTTTAAAAAAAGTATATACGATAAATTAAATGGATTTGATGAAAGGTTTTTTCTTTATTTTGAAGATACAGATTTTTGTTACAGAATGAAGGGGAATCAATATAAAGTTATATATAATCCAAATTCAAAAATCATTCATTACAAAGGTGCTAGTTCAAACTATAAAAATAAAATATTTGTTTTGTTTAATTTTTATATGTCAATGTTTAAATTTATATTAAAATATTATAAAAAGTATAAAATTGTATTATTAATCTGTTTTATTTCGTTAATAATCATATTTAAATAAAAATAATGTCAAAATATATTTTAGATTTCGAAAAACCTATAAAAGATATTGAAGATAAAATACTTGAATTAAAAAACACCAATTCAACAAGTGATATTGATTTAAGTGATTCTATCACAAGTTTAAATTTTCAATTAGAAAATGAAAAGAAAAGAATATATAATAATTTAACTCGTTGGGAAAAAATTCAAATTGCAAGGCACCCCCAAAGGCCACATGCTAATGACTATATTAATTATTTCTGCGATGAATGGGTTGAAATTCATGGAGATAGGAAATTTGCTGATGATCCTTCAATTATTGCTGGTTTTTCATTAATAGGAGATATTAAATGTGTAATTGTGGCTCAAGAAAAAGGCAAAAATACAAAGGATAAATTATTTAGAAATTTTGGAATGCCAAAACCTGAAGGATATCGTAAAGCTCTTAGAATTATGAAAATTGCAGAAAAATTTAATTTACCAATAGTTACATTAATTGATACTCCAGGAGCATATCCAGGAATTGGTGCTGAAGAAAGAGGACAATCACAAGCAATAGCTGACAATCTATTTGTTATGTCTTCGCTAAACGTGCCTATTATTTCTATAGTAATAGGTGAGGGCGCATCAGGAGGTGCACTTGCTATAGGATTATCTGATAAAATTCTATGTCTTGAATATACATGGTATTCTGTTATATCTCCAGAAGGTTGTGCTTCCATTTTATTTCGTGATACTTCGAAGTCTTCTGAAGCTGCTGATTCGATGAAAGTAAGTTCTACAGATTTATTTGATATGGGAATCGCAGACGATATTATTAAAGAGCCATTTGGAGGAGCACATCATGACCCAATTATGGTTTTTGAAAACGTTAAAAATAAAATTCTTAATGAAATCAAACTATTACGTATTTTAAGTATTGAGGATTTGTTAAATAAAAGATTAAAAAAATATGATGATATTGGAGTTATAAAACAAGTTAATGACTAAAATAACAACAAAAATTAATAAAACTTCATATAAAGATGAATTTTTAAATAAATATAATCAAATTATCAATGATTATATTCAGGATATAAAAAAAATATGTTTAGGTGGTGGAAAAATATATATACAAAAACATCATGATAAAGGAAGGTTGACAGCTAGAGAGAGAGTACATCTTTTAATAGATGAAAAAACCAGTTTTTTTGAATTTGGAAAATTTGCGTCATATAACATGTACAATGAATATGGAACGATTAACTCAGCAGGTTTAGTTAGTGGTATTGGAAGAATACATGGACATGATTTTGTAATTATAGCTAATGATGCAACTGTAAAAGCAGGTGCATATTTTGAAATAACTTTAAAAAAAACATTACGTATGCAGAATATTGCTATTAAAAATAATATTCCTATTATTTATTTAGTAGATTCTGCTGGTGTTTTTCTTCCTCTTCAAGATCAAGTATTTCCCGATGAAGCTCATTTTGGGAAAATATTTTATAACAATGCACGTATCTCGGCAAAGGGGATTCATCAAATAGCATGTGTAATGGGTCCATGTGTAGCAGGAGGTGCATATTTACCTGTAATGTGTGATAAATATATCATTACGGAAGGTTCAAACATGTTTCTTGCTGGTCCAGCTTTAGTAAAAGCAGCAATTGGACAATCAGTTGATGCTGAAACATTAGGTGGAGCAAAAACACACTCATCTATAAGTGGTACTGCCGACTATCACGAAAAAAATGATCAAGATTCTATCACCAGAATTAGATCTATAGTTGAGCATATAAATTTTAATAAAAAATCATTATTTAAACGATCAAAAATCAATGTCAAAAATGAAGAAAATATTGAAGAATTATTTAATGTCATTGATTTTACAGCATCAATGCAATATAATATTAATGAGGTAATACTTAGAATAGTTGATGGTTCTATTTTTGAAGAATACAAAAAAAATTATGGCAAAACAATAGTTTGTGGTCATAGTAAAATTGGTGGTTTTAATATAGGTATAGTTGCAAATCAAAAAAAAATAGTTAAAACTTCAGATGGAAAAATGCAACTTGGTGGCGTTGTCTATAATGATTCTGCTGATAAGGCAGCACGTTTTATAATGAATTGCAACCAAGATAAAATCCCAATTTTATTTATACATGATGTTAATGGTTTTATGGTTGGAAAAGATGCTGAATGGTCAGGAATTGCTAAAGATGGTGCAAAAATGGTTAATGCTGTATCAAACTCAACTGTTCCAAAAATAACATTAATAATAGGTAATAGTTATGGTGCTGGAAATTATGCAATGTGTGGTAAAGCTTATGATCCGAATTTTATTTATGCATGGCCAACCGCAAAGATAGCTGTAATGGGCGGAGATCAAGCAGCAAAAACATTATCAGAAATAAAAATATCTAAACTTGGAAATGTGACTGAAAAAGAAAAAGAAAATATTATTAATGAAATTAAAAATAATTATAAGGAACAATCAAATATTAAATATGCTGCTGCTAGGCTATGGGTCGATGAGATAATACATCCCAAAGATACTAGAGATGTCATTATTAGATCATTAGAAGTTGTTAATAACATAAATGACATTAAAAAAGCAAATTTTGGAGTAATGCAAGTATGACTATGAATTCTAATAAAATAATTAAAATTGCTAATGGACAAGGTTTTTGGGGCGATAGTCCAAACGCTCCTGTTGATTTAATTGATAATGTAAATATTGACTATCTTACATTAGATTATTTAGCTGAAGTAACATTGTCAATCATGCAAAAACAAAAGATCAAAAATAGCCGACTTGGATATGCTTATGACTTTATTAATTTGATAGATAAAAAAATTAATGATATTCTTGATAAAAAAATAAAAATAATTACTAATGCAAGTGGTGTTAATCCATATGAATGTTCTAAAATCATAAAAGATATTGCAAAAAAAAATAATAGAGAAATAAAAATTGCTGTTATTGATGGTGATGATATTATGCCAAAATTAAATAAATATATTTCATCTGGTATTTCTTTTACTAACATGGATACAAATGAGAATATTACAAATATTAAAAATGATATTTGTTCAGCTAATGTTTATATTAACAGTTTTACAATTTCAGAGGCTCTTTCTTTAGGAGCGGATATTGTCTTATGTGGTCGCGTTTCTGATCCAGGATTAAGTTTGGGTCCAATGATTTATGAATTTGATTGGAAAATTAATGATTATGACAAATTAGCAAGTGGTACTTTAGCTGGCCATATTATTGAATGTGGAGCACAATGCACTGGCGGAAACCATACTAACTGGATAAATGTTGATAATATGAAAAGAATTGGGTATCCAATAATTGAAATAGATAAAACTGGTAATTTTAAAATCACCAAGGACCCTAAAAGTGGTGGTATAATTAATAAATATACAGTAAGTGAACAAATATTATATGAGATGGGAGACCCTAATAACTATATTTCTCCAGATGTTTGCGTTGATTTTACTTCTTTTAATCTTATCGATAATAAAGATAATACTGTATCTATTAATAATGTAAAAGGTTCTCCTCCTACTGACACTTATAAAGTTTCAATAAGTTATTTTAATGGATATAAATCATCTGGTCAGTTAACTATATCTGGTCCAAATGCTTATGAAAAGGCAAAGCTTACAGCAAATATTATTTGGGAACGATTAAATAATAATGGAAATTATTATGAAGAAAAAAATACAGAGTATTTAGGATTGAGTAAAATTAATTCAAATGAAAGCAATAATATGATTGATATTCCAGAAATAGTATTAAGATTAAGCGTCAAAGATAAAGATAAAAATAATGTCAATGCATTTGGAATGCAAATAGCGCCAGTAATAACAAGTGGCCCTCCAGGAATAACTGGGTTTTCAGGAGGAAGACCAAAAGCTCAAGAAATTATATCATTCTGGCCAACTTTAATACCAAAAACATTAGTTAAAACAAAAGTTAGTCTAATATGATTATTTATCTTAGAGATATAGCTTATACACGATCAGGTGATAAAGGTAAGAATTCTAATGTAGGAATAATTTTTAAAAACAAATTTACATATATGTGGGCAAAAAAAAATATTACTACTCATACAGTAAAAAAACATTTTGAGTATATTGTTAAAGGAGATGTAAAAAGATATGAACTTGACAATCTGAATGCACTTAATTTCATATTACATGATAGTTTAGGAGGTGGTGGGAGCGACTCTTTATTAAATGATGCTCAAGGTAAAACCCATGGTCAAAAACTATTATTATTAAAAATAGATTTTCCTGACAATTTAAAGGAGCATATATAATGGAAAAATTTATTAAACATGATCTTCAAGATAATGGTATTTGCACAGTCACATTATGTCGTGAGCCTGTTAATGCACTGTCCTTTGATTTACTTAGAGATTTAAAAAACTTATTCTTAGAATTTAATACAAATAATAAAATTAGAATAATAATTATTAAATCCTCAGTTAAACATTTCTCTGCTGGAGCAGATTTAAAGGAACGTAAAATAATGTCTTTGACTGATGCTTCTAAAGCTCTTGATAACTTCAATGATTGCTTTAATGTAATAGAAAATTGTAAATATCCAACAATTTGTGTTATAAATGGTTATTGCCTTGGTGGTGGAGCTGAGTTAGCCTTAGCATGTGATTTAAGGATTGGTAATGAAAACTCAATTATTGGTTTTCCAGAAGTTAGTATTGGTATCATTCCTGGTGCTGGAGGTACATACAGATTGCCAAAAGTAATAGGATATTCAAATGCTAAATATTGGATATTGTCTGCTAAAAAATTCAATTCTACTCAAGCACTTAAATATGGTTTTTTAAATTTTGTATTTGATGATAAACTTATCAAATTGGAAACAAATAAAATTGCTGCTAGCATTATTAGTAATGCTCCAATTGCAATTTCTTCTTCTAAAAAATCAATTAATAAAAATTTTAATAAATCATTAAAAGAGGGATTATCTATAGAGAGAGAATGTTACAATATTGCTCTAAATTCCGAAGATAGAAATGAAGCATTAGATGCATTTATTAATAAAAGAAAGGCAATATGGAAAAACAAATAACTAAATTTTTGTTTTTAATCTTATTGTTAGCTACTCTATTATGCCAAAAAAATATAGAAACTAAGGAGTTTGCTATATACAAAGATAAAAATACAACTAATATTGACATTTCGGAACATATTAATAATATGAATGGAACTTACTCCATTGAACTTGCTAATATATCTGACTTACATTTCAATAGAGAAAAAAAAATTATAATTCAAAACTGTGAACTTGAATTTCATATATCATCATTAATAGATTCAAAAAAAATAAATGTAAAAATGTGTTCAAATAATTTGGAAATCAATAACAAAATATTTATCAATGATAAAAATACTTTTATATCATTTGATCATGATAAATTCAATTTATTAACAGGTCTCTTTACGTTTTGGGTTACGGGTATTTATAATGAAAAAAAAACTGATTATGAAAAAAATAATGATGGAGTTTTAAGGGAATGGTATGAAAACGGAGATCAATTTATTGAATATAATTATAATAATGGAAAAAGACATGGTTCACAAAAAAGATGGAATGAAAATGGAACTTTGTCAATTCACTACTATTTCCTTAATGGTAAATTAAACGGTGAACAAAAAAGTTGGCATAAAAATGGGAATTTACAATCATTGATTTATTATAAAGATGATAATATAGATGGACTATATAAGGAATGGTATGCCAACGGTCAAATTAAAATTATAAAGTTTTATATCAAAGGTAATTTGAAAAATGTTTTAGAATCTTACGATATTAATGGCAAAACAAACCTTAATGATTTTTAATTTTTATTGTTTTTATAATTGCTAACATCATATCTTTATCTCGGCAAAAAGTCCAAACTCCTATATTCATAGATCCAATTAATAAATTAAAAAACATTTGACCATAACAAAATAAGTATAAGTTATATAAACCTAATATTAAATTTAGTTTAATGATTAATGATAAGATGCTTTGTTTATTTTCTTTATTCATAATGAACTCCATAATTTCTTTATAATTATAAACTTATATATATTTATTTAATGAGACTCAAATCACATAAATATATTTATTTAAATAAATGTATTCCACATCACAAAAATAATCTAAAAAATAATATTACAATACCTGTATATGTTGTGTATTTTTAAATATGGAAATACAAAAGATTATTGATCTTATCTTGTCCGAACCTATTTATTTAACAATAGTATCTATTTTTATTTTAGCTTTTATATATAGCGTTCTTAAAAAATTTTTTAATTTGTTGCTGATAGTATTGTTGTGTTTAATTGGATATATTTCATACTTGGTATACACAAATCAAGATCTGCCAGGTGATTCTGATCAACTAATTTATCCATTGATTGATACAGCAAAAGAAAAAGCAGGGAATATGCTAGATGGTTTATCAAAATAAATTTGTTGTACCGAGGGTGGGGCTCGAACCCACATGTTCCGAAGAACACTGGATTTTGAATCCAGCGCGTCTACCAATTTCACCACCTCGGCAAAAAATATAGTGTATTAATTTATAAAATATATTTATAAATTATCACTATTCAATCATAAATATTTAGACATGAAATACAAAACCATACCACAGATGTTTTATAGCGTAATTAACGCAAATCCTAATAAAAATATTTTTAATTATAAAAAAGATAATGACTGGATTCCTTTAAAAGGTTCTGAAATAAAAACAACTGTTGAAAATATTTCTGCATCTTTATTATATCATGAAATTACGAAAAATGATAAAATAGCAATCTTATCAACTACTTCGTATAAGTGGGCATTGTGTGATTATGGCATTTTATGTTCAGGCGCTGTCACAACAACAGTATATCCAACATTAATAGATGATCAGGTTTTATATATTCTTAATAACTCTGAAAGCAAAATAATATTTGTCGAAAATAAATTACAATTAATTAAAATCCAAAATATTTTACAAAATTGTGATTATTTAAATCTAATAGTAGTAATGGATGATAGCTATGATGGTGATAATAATAAAATTATAAATTTTAGTTCTTTTTTAAACTTAGGATCAGAATACAAAAAAGATAAGAATTTAAATGTTGAAGATATTTCGATGAATGTTAAAACAGATGATCTAGTTACATTGATATATACTTCAGGTACAACAGGGACACCTAAAGGCGTAATGCTTTCGCATGGGAATATTATTTCTAATTTATATGCAGTTAAAGAACTACAAGATAATATATTTGATGAACGTTTTTTATCTTTTCTACCGCTTAGTCATATTTTAGAAAGAATGGCTGGACATTTTTTTGCTATGGCTGTTGAATCTGAAATATATTATGCTGAAAATATGGAAACTGTTGGGGCCAACATGTTTGAAAGTTCCCCTTCTATTGTTGTCTGTGTTCCAAGATTCTTTGAAAAAATGCATGATAAAATAATGCTAGGTTTATCATCAGCATCTTCTAATAAAGTTAAATTGTTTAACTGGGCTCTTAAATTAGGTAAAGACTTTACTAACATTAAGCATGCTGGAAGGAAACCTAACATTGCAATGATTGTCAAATATAAAATTGCTAATGCTTTAATTTATAGTAAGGTAAGAGCTAAACTTGGTGGAAATATTAAGTTTTTTATCTCTGGTGGTGCTCCATTATCTAGAAATGTAGCCGAATTCTTCGCTGGCATAGGCATTACTATTTTAGAAGGTTATGGATTAACTGAAACTAGCCCAGTACTCACAAGCAATACTCCAGAATCAATACGTTTTGGTTATGTTGGAAAACCAATATCTAATGTCAATATTAAGATTGCTAATGATGGGGAAATATTGGCTCAAGGTCCAAATATTATGCTTGGTTATTACAAAAATCAAGAAGAAACTGATAAAGTTATTGATAAAGAAGGTTGGTTTCATACAGGAGATATTGGTGAAATTGACAAAGATGGTTTTGTTAAAATCACTGATCGGAAGAAAAGTTTAATTGTTACATCAGCAGGAAAAAACATAGCACCAGCACCCATGGAAAATGCATTGACTTCATCAAAATATATTGATCAAGCTATGGTTATTGGTGATAAAAGAAATTTTATAAGCTCATTAATTGTCCCTTCTTATGATAATATAAATCTTTACCTGAAAAGTATTAGTAAGGACACTCTTAGCAATCAAGCAATTATAGATCACCCAAAAATCATTGAATTGATAACAAATGAGATCAATGATTGCATGACCGCTTTTTCTTCATATGAAAAAGTTAAAAAGTTTAAGTTGTTAGCAAATGCATTATCTATAGAAAGAGGTGAGCTGACACCCAAGATGTCAATCGTCCGTAAAAAAGTACTTGAAAATTATTCTGAATTAATTGATACAATATATAACTAAATAATGATATGACAACATATAAAGAAGCTGGTGTAGACATAGATAAAGCAAATGATGGGTTAAAAAGAATTAAAAAACATGTTGGATCAACATTTAATAAATATACATTATCTGATATAGGTTCATTTGGAGGTTGCTTTAATTTAAATGTTAAAAATTATAATGACCCTGTTTTAGTTTCAAGTGTAGATGGAGTTGGGACAAAATTGCTAATAGCAAATTTGGCTAATAAACATAATACAATTGGTCAGTGCTTAGTAAATCATTGTGTTAATGATATTCTCGTTATTGGAGCAAAACCTCTTTTTTTCTTAGACTATTTCGCAGCAGGAAACCTAGACAATGATATACTTGAAAATGTAATATCTGGATTTGCTAAAGCATGTAGAGAAAATGCCTGCGTTCTTATAGGTGGTGAAACTGCTGAGATGCCTGGGTTTTATGATGATAAAAAGTACGATGTTAGTGGAACAATAGTAGGTATAGCAGATAAAGATAATATGTTACCAAACAGAAAAACTGAATCTGGGAATATTTTAGTTGGTTTAAGATCAAATGGTCTGCATACCAATGGCTATTCCTTAGCAAGAAAAGTATTATTTAGTAAGTATAAAGTAGACGATTACATTGATTCGTTAAATTCAACACTTGAAGATGAATTACTTAAGGTGCACAGATCATATTTATCTATTATGGAAGAAATTTTAACTGAACCATGGCTAAAAAGTTTATCACATATTACTGGAGGTGGTATCATTGAAAACACTGAAAGAGTCCTCGAACCCGGACAAACAATAAGTATTGATACTGAATTATGGGATTGGCCTGAAATATTTAAAATTATTCAAAGCACTGGCAAAATCACAAACTCAGAAATGATACGTGCATTTAATCTTGGCATAGGCTTAATTTTAATTATTGATAAAAATTACTTAAATAATCTCGAAACTTATCTTTCTCGAAAAAATGAAGAATATATTATTTTAGGCGAAGTCTCTAATAAATGAAAATCAATGTAATCGGTGCTGGCACATGGGGCCTAACACTTGGATGCATGCTATCAGAAAAGGGTCATGATGTAATAATATGGCAAAGAGATAAGGAAAAAAATCGTAAACTAAGAGCCTCTCTCAATTATAAAAAATTACCTAATTTAAAAATATCTGATACTATTGTTTTTACCTCTAATTACAAAGATCTATATTTTGATAGTCTTAATATAATTGCAATCCCAAGTCATTCTATAAATTGTTATTTTACAAACAATAATAATCATTCAGGTCAATATCTCATTGCCTCAAAAGGTTATGATTTAACAACAGGTAAATTGCCTGTAGAATTGCTAAATCTTAATTTTAATATACAATTAAATGATATTGCTGTAATATCTGGACCTAATCACGCAGAAGAAATTTCACTAAAAAAAGCTTCAGCAGCTGTTATAGCGAGCAATAATTCTTCATTTTCTAATGGTCTGCAAAAATTGTTTTTCTCTGATTTTTTTCGTGTATATACTTCAAATGATATAATTGGTGTTCAAGTTGGCGGATCAATTAAAAATGTTATAGCTATTGCAGCAGGGATATGCGTTGGTTTAAAACTAGGAGATAATACACAAGCGGCCTTAGTCTCACGAGGAATGAATGAAATATTACAATTAAACAAGATTTATAATATTAATATAAATACTCTTTATGGACTATCAGGTTTAGGTGATTTAATTGCTACATGTTATAGCAAATACAGTAGAAATAGAAATCTAGGCATACTGATAGGAAAGGGTTATTCAACTGATGATGCCATTTCTAAAATTGGAATGGTGTCCGAGGGAGTTAATACTACTAAAATATTAAATCATATTATAACAAAACATAAATTAATTATGCCTATATGTCAAGAAGTTTATAAAATATTATTTAATTCTTACGATCCTAAAAATTCAATTAACAACTTAATGCAAAGATCTTTAAAAGATGAATCTATGCATCAAGAATGAATATTTATTTATATATAATTTTATCAATATTAATAATTGATTACTTTCTTACAATTTTATCAAAAAAACTAAGTTTGAAATCATTAAATTCTAATATACCTGAAGAATTTGAAGACATTATAAATCAAAAAGATTTTTTAAAAGCTCAAAAATACAATACAGACAATATTAAGTATTCCTTTGTTATGTCTACATTTTCATTTCTAACAAATTTATTTTTTATTTTTGGTGGGGTATATAATATTTTAGATCAGTTTGTCAGATCAGCAAACTATGGAAGTGTTCTTACGGGTTTATTTTTTTTTGGGTTGCTTTTTTTAATATTAGATATTATTAATCTTCCATTTTCAATCTATAAAATATTTGTGATCGAAGAAAAATATGGTTTTAATAAGACTACACCCTCAACATTTATCATTGATAAGTTTAAAGGATATTTTTTATTCTTAATAATTGGAGGCCCAATACTTTCCTTTATTCTCTTCTTTTTTGAATATTTTTTAGTCAATGCATGGATATATGTTTGGTTTATTATCATAGCTTTTTCTTTATTTATGCAACCATTATTTAATCTTATAATAGCTCCTATGTTTAATAGATTTACTGCTTTAAAAGATAAAGTCCTTCTTGAAAAAATTACCGACTATTTAAATAAGGTCAATTTTCCTATAAAAAGAATAGAAATTATGGATGGCTCAAAACGATCTACTCATTCTAATGCTTATTTTAGTGGATTTGGTCAGAACAAGCGGATAGCATTGTTTGATACACTTTTAGAGGAGATGACCGATGATGAGATTATTGCTATAATAGGGCATGAAGTAGGACATTACAAGTTAAAACACATATATTTTAACATATTGTTTAGTGTTTTTCAATCTGGGATTATGCTTTACTTTCTATCATATTTTATTAAAAATAAAGATCTTTTTAATGTTTTTAAAATGGAAGATTTATCAATATATGGTAGTTTGTTATTTTTTTCAATACTCTTCACCCCATTATCATTATTTGTAAATATTATGTTTAATTATTTTTCAAGAATAAATGAGTTTTCAGCTGATAAATATTCTGCAGAAACTACAAATCTATCAACAAGTTTGATAACAGCATTAAAAAAAATGTCTAAAAATAATTTTTCTAACTTAACACCTCATTGGTTTAATGTTGTACTGAGCTACTCACATCCATCTGTAATTGATAGAATATTAGTATTAAGATCTATAAACAAATAAACATTGCTTAGCAAAAAAAATACGATTTAACTTAAGATATGATTTTTTTACTTAAATTAATATTAAAGAGGAGCCCTCGTAGCTCAATAGGATAGAGCGTTCGCCTCCTAAGCGAAAGGCTACCCGTTCGATTCGGGTCGAGGGTACATAAAATATGAAAAAAGAAGATATAAAAAGAGATGTTATATATGATAAAATTATCAATTTTATAAATTATATAAACAATAATCAAAAACAAGTAGGTTTAACTTTTATAATAGTTTCGTGTATTTTAATAGCTTTTGTTTTCTACATGAATCAAACTGAAACTAAAAAACTATCAAATAACGCGTACTCTAGTACATATCAAAATAACTACATTGACAATGACAAAGATTTAGCACTAATTGGTTTTACTAACATTCTTGATGAGTATCCTCAATCAGAAACTTATAATCAAGCTTTTATATATGTGCTTTCTGATGCAATAGAAAATAATGAAAAAGATAAAATTGCATCATTGATAAGTAATAATAAATTCAATACTAATGATCCTATGTTGAAGTCAATGTACTATAAAGTTATGGCTGATTATTATGAATCAATCGATGAGTTAAATAATGCTGTATCTTCTTATAAGGATGCAATTAAACACTCTTCAAACAAAGATTATATTGATAAGTACAAGATTAGTTTAATTTCACTTTACATCAACCTTGATAATCACTCTAAAGCTAGGAATATTGTTTCTGATATAGATATTGATGATTTATCTTATGATAATAAAAATAAATTTGAAGATATTAAAGCTCAATTAGAATATAATACTAATTAATTTGTTTTTTATTTTTATTCTTCAGTAACTTAGGTTCTCGAAAGTGGGGTAATTCCCCACTTTTTTATTATATAAAATTGAAAGGATATGACATTGGACAGTAAAAATATTATTGAAGCCTTTAAAATCTTAGCACAAGAAAAGAAGATAGAAAAAGAGAATTTATCATCGATTATAGAAGAAATATTTACTGCATTATTAGTAAAAAAATATGGTGAAGAGCATATTGACAATTTTAGTGTTATTATTAACATGGAAAGAGGAGAAGTAGAAATTTATCATGAAAAACTTGTTGTAGAGACAGTATCAAACGATATTCTTGAAATAAACCTAATAGATGCAAAAAAAGTGGACGAATCCTTAGAGCTTGATGAAATATGCATTGAGATTGTTGATCCTTCAATTTTTGGTAGACGTTTAATTAATACAGCAAAGCAAAACTTAAGTCAAAAAATTAAAGATTTAGAAAAACAATCAATATATGAAGACTTCAGTAAAAAAATACATCAAATATATACAGGATATGTTCATCAAATACAAAGAGATAGAATTTTTATAACAGATGAAAATAAAATTGAATTAATTCTACCAAAAGCTGAACAAATACCATCTGATAGATTTCGCAGAGGAGAGCAAGTAAGAGGTGTAATTAAAGAGGTTGATTACAGCGCAAGAGGACCTGAAGTGATTTTGAGTAGAGCTGATAATTTGTATTTAGAAAAATTATTTGAACTTGAAGTTCCAGAAATCGAAGATGGAATCATAGAAATAAAAAGTATCTCTAGATCGCCTGGTGACAGAAGTAAAATAGTTGTTTTTTCTTCTGATAGGAGAATCGATGCTGTTGGTGCATGTGTAGGCATGAAAGGTAGTCGGATACAATCTATAGTAAGGGAGTTGAACGGAGAAAAAATAGATATAATTAATTGGAGCGATCAATCAGAAATACTCATATCTAGAGCTTTGTCTCCAGCTAAGCCAAGAGATTTATATATTGATGAAGATAAATTATATGCATTAGTTGTATTTGAAGATGAGGATATAAATAAAGCAATCGGACGTGAAGGTATCAATATCAATTTAACAAGTAGAATAACTGGATTTAAGATTGATGCTATTAAAGCATCTGAATATGATAAATCAAAATCAATCAACATTGATTCCTTAGAAACAATGACAGAAAAACATAAAAAAATATTTATAGAAAATAATATAAACACAACATCAGAATATTTCGATAAGGAAAGAGAAGAAATTCTATCATTTAAAGGAATAGGTGAAAAAACATTAGAAAAAATAGATGCTTCTATAAAAAAGGAAATTTCTAATCTCTAATGGCACAGAAAAGAATATATCAAATAGCTAAAGAATTAAATATTTCACATATAGAAATAATTAAGTTTCTTGAAAATAACGAAGTGAAAGTTAAAAATCACATGATGCCTGTTGATGAGAATGTGTACGACTCAATAATGTTGGAATTTTCAAAAGAGAAAAAACAGGTAGAAAGAAAACTTAGGGATAAAGCAAGAAAAGCGATTATTGATATAAAAGAGAGTGCAGAAGAACCGCTGCCTACACAAATCATAACAACCCCTCCTGAGGTAGATATTTCTAAAAAGGATTCTAAAGAAAAGACAATAGTACCAAAAAAGGAAAAAGAAGAAATTGTAGTTAAACCTAAAGAAAAAGATAAAGATAAAGATAAAGATAACTTACATCTAAAAAAGATCGATATTAATGAAATTGCAGATAAAGTTCACAAAACAAATAAATTAAATACAACTAATAAAAAACTAAATATCCATAGTTCCTTATCTTCACTTAAAAAGAAATCAAAAAAAAGATCGAAAAAGAAAGATGTAGAAATTGATGATGAATTTACAAATGAATTAAAGACAATCAAAGTTCCTGAATTTACATCATTAGATGAACTTTCCAAACTCATGAAAGTTAATGCTCAAGATGTAATTATGAAATGTATTGAACTAGGAATGATGGTTACTATAAATCAAAGACTTGATATGGATACAATTATAATGGTCGCTGATGAGTTCGGTTTTAATGTTGAAACTCTTGATATTTATAATGAAATTGAAGAGGAGGTTGAATATAAAGGTAAAAATAAAATAGAAAGAGCTCCTGTTGTAACTATTATGGGTCATGTCGATCATGGTAAGACTTCTTTATTAGATTATATTAGAGAAAGTAATGTTATAGCTGGTGAATCTGGTGGAATTACACAGCATATAGGTGCATATGAAGTTGAAGTTAATGATAAGAAAATTACATTTATTGACACTCCAGGCCACCAAGCTTTTACAGCAATGAGAGCACGTGGGGCACAAATAACTGATATTGTAATACTTATTGTTTCTGCTGATGATGGCGTCATGCCTCAAACAATTGAAGCAATAGATCATGCTAAGGCTGCAGGTGTGCCGATAATTGTCGCAATCAACAAAATTGATAAACCTGGTGCTAATATTGAAAATATTAAAAAACAATTATCAGATCATAAAATACTAGTTGAAGATTGGGGAGGGAAATATCAATGTTCTCCAATTTCTGCTAAAACTGGTGATGGTATTGATGATTTAATAGATAAAATTTTAGTTGAAGCAGAATTATTAGATTTAAAAGCATATTATGATGTACCAGCAAAAGGCATAATTGTAGAATCAAAATTAGATAAAGGTCAGGGAGCAAAAGCAACAGTTCTTATTCAGCAAGGAACGCTGCATAAAACAGATATTTTTGTATGTGGATCTCAAACTTCAAAAGTTAGAGAAATGTTTAATGAAAGAAATGTAAAAATTAAAAAAGCCTTACCCTCTGATCCTGTTCAAATATTAGGTTTTGAAAAAGTGCCAAATGCTGGAGAAGTTTTTAAAGTTTATAAAGATGATAGAGAAGCTAAGAAAATAGCACAAGAAAGATCAATTTTAGAAAGAGAAGCTGTACATCAAATGCATTCTAGAATAACCCTTGAGCAAGTAGGTAAGGAGATTAGTTCTGGCAAAGTACATGATTTAAATATATTAATTAAAGGTGATGTTGATGGTTCTATAGAAGCATTGAGTGATTCATTAATGGGACTGTCAAATGATGAGGTTAATATTAAAATCATATTAAGATCTGTAGGCATGGTTAATGAAAACGACGTACAGTTAGCAGCAGCTTCAAATGCTATAATTGTATGTTTTAATGTCAGATCTACTGTTAGTTCAAAGAAAATGGCAAGAGAACTAGGTGTCCAAATTCGACATTACTCAATAATATATGAAGCTATTGAAGAAATAAAGCTAGCATTAGAGGGCTTGTTAGAGCCAGATATCGTAGAAAGCTCAATAGGGTCTGCAGAAGTAAGAGAATTATTTAAAATTCCTAAAATTGGATTGATTGCAGGTTGTCATGTAATAAAAGGTAAAGTTATAAAAAACTCTCTTTTAAGGTTGAAGAGAGATGATGAAATTATTTATGAAGGGAAGTTGACATCACTTAAACGATTCAAAGATGATGTTAGTGAAGTTCTTGAAAACTTTGACTGTGGTATTGGAATTGATAATTTCAAGGAATATAAAGAAAATGATATTATTGAAGTATATGAATTAAAAGAAGTAAAAAGGACATTAAAATAAATATTAATTCTAAAAAACCTTTTAAGAGATCTGATAGGCTTTCATATCAAATAAAAAAAATTCTTAGTAATCTCCTGCTTACACAAAACTTAGTGACGACCAATGCATTGATAACAATATCAAATGTAGATTTATCTCCAGATTTAAGATTAGCTAAAATCTATATTAGTATATTTGATCAAAACAAAAGTAATATAAATACAATATTCAGTTCACTTAAAATTCAAAAAAAAAGTATACGTTTTAAAATAGGTAGAGAATTGAATTCTAAATATGTACCGGACATTAAATTTGTCCTCGATGATGAATATGAAAATTATGATAAAATTAGTAAAATTATAAAAAATGGATAAAGTTTTATCTATATGGAAACCTAAAGATGTTTCATCGTTTGACGTTATTAGGAAAGTGAAAAAAATTCTCCCAGGATTAAAAATTGGTCATTGTGGCACTTTAGATCCTTTTGCTGAAGGTGTGTTGATATTGTGTACGGGGAATTTAACTAAAGATAGTTCATCATATGTTAATTTAAACAAGACATATCTTGCGAGAGTTATATTTGGTGAGGAAACAGATACATTAGATCGAACAGGAACAGTGATAAAAAAAGCATCGTTTACTAAATTTGAAAAAAAATATATTAATTCAAAATTAAAAGACTTTATAGGAAAAATTGATCAAGTTCCTCCTGCTTATTCAGCAAAAAAAATAAATGGTGTAAAAATGTATATTTTAGCTAGAAAAAATATATTTATAAAAAGAAAGCCGAGCACCGTTGTTGTTTATAGTATTGAAATAAAAAAAATAAATAATAATAAAATGGATCTACTTATATCTTGCGGCAAGGGAACCTATATAAGATCATTGGCACGAGATATTGCATACTCACTTAATACTTATGGATATGTTGATCGTTTACAAAGAATTAGCGTGGGAGATTTTGATAAAACTAATTCTATAAAATTTGAGGATATTAATCAATGTTTAGTAGACATGAATTCAAAGATTCCAATAAGTTAAGCTCATCAGTTATAACATTTGGAAATTTTGATGGTTTACATTTAGGTCATCAGGAAATTTTTAAGAAGGTTTTAGAAATTTCAAACAAACACTCACTTCCTTCAGTTGTTTTGTCATTCTCACCTCATACAAATGATGTAATATTTCCTGCTATAAAGCACTTTATTTTAACAACAATACAAGATAAAATAAATATTATTAAAGAATATAATTTTGATATTTTTTGTCAAATAAATTTTACAGAGAATTTTTCTAATTATACTCCAGATGAATTTTTAAATAAAATAATTTCTAAATATAATCCACAATATATAATACTTGGATACGATAATAAATTTGGAAAAAATGGATTGGGTGATATTCATTACATTAAAAATGCAGATCAATATTCGAACATAGAAGTATTAAAAGTAGATCCTTATAAATATAAAAATAATATTGTAAAAACCTCACTTATAAAAGATTATATATCTAATGGAAAAGTTTCATACGCTAATCTTTTGATGACTAGAAAATACTGTATAATAGGAAAAGTGATTAGTGGAAATAAAATTGGGTCTAAGTTAGGATTCCCGACAGCAAACATAAAGATTAATGAATCAAAACAAATAATACCAAAAAATGGTGTTTATTCTGTAAATTTAATATTCGATTCAATGAAGTATGAATCTGTTTGTAATATCGGTCTAACACCAACATTGAATTTGCAAGATAAAATTAAAATTGAAGTTCATGTAATTAATAAGGACATTCAGCTTTATAATAAAGAAGTAATAATTGAGTTCAAGAATTTCATAAGAGATGAAATTAAATTTAAAAGTAAAACAGATCTTATCAATCAAATTAAAATTGATATTGATTTAATAAGAAAAGAAGGAGAATTAAAGTGTTAAACAAAAAAATTGTAAAAGAATATGGCAAGAACGATAAGGACAGTGGTTCTACATCAGTTCAAGTTGCTCATTTCACTGAAAGAATAAATGTAATAAACGCTCATTTAAAAAATATGAGAAAAGATCATAGCAGTAGAAGAGGTCTTTTAATATTAGTTTCAAAAAGAAGAAAATTATTAAAATATTTAAAGAAAACTAATATACAAGAATATATTACTTTAACTGAGAAATTAAATATAAGGAAATAAAGAATGTATATAAAAGAAAGTATTGATTTTTGTGGTAGAAAATTAACTATTGAAAGTGGCAAGATTGCAAAGCAGGCTAGTGGTTCCTGTATGATAAAATATGGAGATACAGTTTTATTTGTTGCTGTAACTTCAAGCCGAGGACAAGAAGAGGATAGAGGTTTTTTTCCCTTGTCTGTTGAGTATCGTGAGAAATTTTATGCATCTGGAAGGATTCCAGGTGGATTTTTCAAAAGAGAAGCAAGGCCTACAGAAAGAGAAATCTTAGCTTCAAGATTAACAGATAGGCCCCTAAGACCATTATTTGCAGATGGTTTTAATAATGAAACACGTGTTGATATAAATGTAATGTCATATGATGAAAGTAATGAGCCTGATATATTAGCTGCATTAGGAGCATCATATGCTTTGATGATTTCTGATATACCATTTGAGGGCCCTATTGCCTCTGTTAGAGTAGGTAGGATAAATGACAAACTAATAATGAATCCTACACGAGAAGAAATTGAAGAATCAGATTTTGACTTAGTCCTCTCAGGCTCCAATGAATCTATTGTAATGGTTGAAGGAAAATGTGATTTTGTGTCTGAGGATGATGTTTTAACAGCTATACAATATGGACATGAAGGAATAAGAGATTTAATTAAATTTCAAGAAACATTACTAAAAAAACAAACTGTAACAAAAAGAGAAGTTGCTCCTGCAGTTGTAAATCAAGATCTTAATAATGACATCGACTCTATCATTGATGGATCTATATCTGAATTAAATAAACCTAAAAATAAATTTGATAGGTATAGAGATGTAGATGCTTTTATAACTGATACAATAGAAAAATTACAAGAAAAATATCCCGATGATGCTGGACAAATAAAAAAATACATAGATAATAAAGTTGCTCAGGACTTAAGGAGTACAACGTTGCATAAAAATAGTCGTGCTGATGGTAGGGATACTACTACAGTTAGAGATATATCTATAGATACATCAATGCTCCCTCGTGCTCATGGTTCAGTTTCTTTTACAAGAGGGGAAACACAAGCAATTGTAGTAGCAACCTTAGGTGGTAAAAGAGATGAACAAATGATGGATAACATCGAAGGTTTAACTTATAAGCGTTTTTTACTACATTACAACTTTCCTTCATTTTGCGTTGGCGAAGCAAGAGGTAAATTTAGTCTATCTCGAAGAGAAGTTGGTCATGGGAATTTAGCTGAAAGAGCAATTTCTCCAGCATTACCATCTTTTGAAGATTTTCCATATACAATTAGATTGGTATCAGAAATAATGGAGTCAAATGGATCTTCTTCAATGGCCTCAGTTTGCGGTAGTTCTCTTGCATTAATGGATGCAGGTGTGCCAATAAAATGTGCTATTGCAGGGGTTGCTATGGGCTTAATTATGGATGATGCAGGTAAATATGTTATTTTAACTGACATACTTGGAACAGAAGACCATATTGGCGACATGGACTTTAAAGTTGCTGGTTCTAAAGATGGAATAACTGCCATACAAATGGATATTAAAATTGATGGCATTTCATATGATGTGCTAAAAGAAGCTTTGAGTCAGGCTAAGGATGGAAGAATACATATTTTAGATAAAATGAATACTGAAATAAACGAACATAGAAACGATCTTTCAGAATTTGCTCCTAAAATTGGTCAATCTAGTATACCAGTTGATATGATTGGAGAATTTATAGGGCCCGGTGGAAAAAATATAAAAGCTTTATCTGAAAAATATGAGTGTGATGTAAATATTGATGATGATGGTGCTTGCACTATCCTTGGAACAAATCAAAAATCAATAGATGAAGTGATTGAGTATATTAAATCGATGTCTATAAAACCAAAAGTAGGTGATGTATTCAATGGCGAAGTTGTAAGGATATTAGACTTTGGAGCATTTGTTAAAATTACCCCAAATAAGGATGGATTAGTTCATATCTCCGAAATTAAAAAAGAACGTGTCAACAAGGTTACAGATTGTTTGAATATCGGTGATAATGTTGATGTTAAGGTTATTAAAGTTGATAATGGGAAAATAAGTTTAAGTATTAAAGCACTGTTGAAATGAAGATAGGCATACCAAAAGAAATAAAAGACAATGAAAAAAGAGTGTCTGTCACACCTTTTGGGGTCGCCGAGCTAGTAAATGAAGGAAACATTGTTTACGTCGAAAGAAACGCAGGAATTGGCAGTGGATATTCTAACCAAAACTACAAAGATTCCGGGGCAATATTATTAGATAGTGCAGAAAGCATATTTGATTCATCTAAAATGATTGTAAAAGTTAAAGAGCCTTTAGAATCAGAAATTAAATTAATTAAATCTAATCATATTATTTTCACTTTTTTTCATTTTGCAGCCGATGAAATTATGACCAAATCAATAATTGATACTGGTTGTATTTCCATGGCATATGAAACTGTTCAACTTGATGATGGCTCATTACCAATTCTAACTCCCATGAGTGAAGTAGCAGGTAGAATGTCAATTCAAAATGGTGCTAAATGTTTAGAAGGTAGTATGGGAGGTAAAGGTAAATTGCTCGGTGGTGTTCCTGGTGTAGAAAAATCTATTGTAACTATCATTGGCGGAGGTATTGTAGGTACAAATGCTGCTAAATTAGCTGCGGGATTAGGTGCTGATGTTTATATTCTAGATATTGATATGAACAGATTAAGATATCTAAATGATGTAATGCCATCAAATGTCACAACCCTTTATTCGAACTCTTATAATTTGGACAAATTAATATCAGAAACAGATCTTTTTATTGGAGCAGTTTTAATACCTGGTAAAAAAGCGCCAAATTTAATAACTAAGCAATCTTTAAAAAAAATGCAAGAAGGTTCTGTTATTGTTGATGTTGCAGTAGATCAAGGTGGTTGTGTTGAAACATGCAAGCCAACAACTCATAATGCTCCGACTTATATTGTCGATGATATTGTTCATTATTGTGTTGCTAACATGCCTGGTGCTGTACCATATACTTCAACTTTAGCCCTAACAAATGTTACTTTGCCTTATATAAAAGAACTATCTACTAATAGCACTAAAGATTGTATATCTTATAATAATTCATTAAAGCTGGGATTAAATACATTTAATGGACATGTTACTCACAGGGCTGTAGCTGAATCATTTAATTTAAATTATTCAGATCCTCTTTCTCTTATATAATTATCCTTTCAAAAATAATTATTATTATTTATATTTAAAGTATAACTTTAACTAATATTTATTATTAATGGCACTAAAGAAGATAAAAAAACTATATTATTCAATTGGTGATGTCAGTGAAATCACAGGCCTTAAACAATATGTTCTTAGATATTGGGAAACTGAATTTTCATTCTTGAATCCTAAAAAGAATTCTGCTGGTAATAGAACATATATTGATAAAGATATTAAGATAATCAAAGAAATTCAAAGCTTATTGTATGAAAAGAAATTTACAATTAAAGGAGCTAATCAATTTCTTACTGGTAGGTATAACAATGAAGATAAAATTGATAATATAATCAGTATTGTTGATAAGAGCTCTAATAACAATGATCGAGAACTTCTACTTAATCTTAAAAAAGGCTTACAAGATATAGTAAATCTAATTGATAAGTATAATAATTAAATAATTTAGCGGGACGTGGCGCAGCCTGGTAGCGCACTTGACTGGGGGTCAAGGGGTCGCAAGTTCAAATCTTGCCGTTCCGACACTCTCATAAAACACATAAACCCTTCATAACTCTGAGGGGTTTGTTATTTCCACGCAGATTATCCAAACAATACTATAAATACCTATAAATAGCCATTGGGATGTAACAAATGGGATGTAACATTCAAAATCCGCGCCAATTATAATCCAATACTAATCCAAATTTCAACCTACAATTCAAC
>CAYSDL010000003.1:42260-63251 GCA_964429875.1 uncultured bacterium | reverse complement strand
CTAATATTTCTTTATGTCTAAATAGAGCATTACTATCAAAATTAAATTTAGCATCTAGAGCGACCATTTTATCCTGTTCTGTTGCAACTAAAGGGTTAATTTCAAGAAGTGATATATCCATATCTTTATAACATTTATACATGTTTTTAAAAATAGGAATTGCTTGTTTTGTTAAATGCTTTGATAGATTCAAACCTTCTGATAATTGCTTAGCTTTTTGATTATCTAAGTATTCTGTTGGATCAATCCAGATTTTTATAATTTTTTCAGGAGTTTCTTTAGCTACAGTTTCAATATTCATTCCACCTTCGGTCGAAACCATAAAAACATCCATTTTTTTGCTTCTGTCAAGTGTAATTGCTGCATAATACTCTTTTTTAATGTCAAAAGCTTCTGTTATATAAACAGTATTAACTTCTTTTCCGCTTGGTCCAGTCTGATGAGTTATTAAATTCATCCCCAAAATATTGTTAGTATGCTTAAGGGCGGTTTTAAAATCAGGGGAATATTTAACTCCTCCGCCTTTTCCTCTTCCTCCAGCATGAATTTGAGCTTTTACTATAACCGCTTCTGTATTAAAATCTATTTGAACTTGTTTGATGATTTTTTCAGATTTTTTTTTGTCTTTAATAATGTATCCATCTTGAATGGGCACATTATATTTTTTTAGAATTTGTTTTCCTTGATATTCATGAATTTTCATATTAAGCGTCTTTTATAATTTGAGTTCCAGCTTTTCCATTTATTGCATCTTTAATTTTACCAATGGATGTAATTATGACTTTTTCACCATGATATTTCAAAAAATATAAGGCAGATTTTATTTTTGGTTCCATACTCCCTAAACCAAAATGTCCTTCTTCTAAATATTTTTTTGTTTGACTAAAAGTTATTTTATCTAACTTTATTTGATCTGGCTTATTATAATTTAGAAATATATTATCTACATCTGTTATAATAAAATATTCTTGTGCCTTTATAATCCTACCAAGCAAAGCTGCTGTTTTATCTTTATCGACGACTCCATCGAGTCCTCTTAAACTTCCTTTTTCAGTATTGTATGATGGGATTCCTCCACCTCCTCCAGCTATAACGATAGTTCCAAAATCAACTAAATGTTTTATAGATTTACCATTAAAGATATAAAGTGGGTCAGGGGAGGGGACTACTCTTCTCCATGCATTTTTTTCTTGCTCTGCAATATCCCATTTGTATCTTTTTGATAAGCTAAGAGCTTTTTCTTTTTTGAAAGTTTTTCCAATAAACTTTGTTGGCCTATCTATCGCTGGATCATTTGCATCAACTTTCATTTGTGATACTAATGATACAACTTCTCTCTTAGAATTGATTGTATATAGAGCGTTTTGTAAAGATTGTTGGATCATGTAACCGATAGCCCCTTGGGTATTTGCAACAAGCACATTCAATGGCAATGGTGGAATTTTTTTCATTGAAATTTCATTTCTTGACATTTCAGCACCAACTTGAGGACCATTTCCATGAGTTATACAAACATTATATTCTGCCTTAATAAAGTGTAAGACAGCTTTTAGAGAATTACGCGTATGTTTAAATTGTTGTTGTATTGTGCCTGCTTCATTTCTTGGTGATAAAGCATTTCCTCCAAGTGCTATAATAACTGTTTTTTTCATTATATTCGATAAAGAGGTAGAGTTAGACATCTTGGCCCCCCTCGTCCTCGTGATAATTCAGATCCTTTAATTGTTATGATAAATTTTTCATTGCTTTCATTGTAATGTTTATAATTATTGATGTATTCATCTGATGATAATTCATGATAGCCTAAGTTCTTTAATTCATTGATTGTATAAAAGTTGCAATCATATCCAATGATTTTTCCTGGAGATAGTGCGAATGCATTTGCTCCATCAGTCCATTGCTCTCTTTCTTGCATTATTTTTGAATCAGAACCACATTTGACATATGTAATATTGAGGCCATCTTCTTTAAGAACGCTAATGAGATCCTTTGATATTTTTTTAGGTACTGGGTTATTACTTTTGTACATATATATAGTGTTGAGTTCTTTGCTATCAAGAATGGGAGGAAAAACGAGTACTTCTGTCTGATTTATACGTGTAAATATTGTATCAAGATGCATTAATGCTCTTTTTTTAGGTAGCTCTATTGCAATAATTGTCTCAAACCCTTCTTTGAAAAATAGATTTGCTACATTATTTATAGATTCAATAGGAGTTCGTTCACTAATGCCAATACAAATTCGTTTTTCATCAAAAACTAGGATATCACCACCTTCTATACTCAGATCTGCATGATTGGAATGAAAATCATAAATATTCATTTCATTAAAAGCAGGATAATATGTAAAAAGATATTTTGCTAATATATTTTCTCTTTTTCTTACATCTTTTTTGCTCCAGGTGATTAATATAGTGCTGCCAATACAAACAGCTATATCACGGGTAAAAATCAGATTTGGTACTGGGTGTGTAAATATTTTTTTATCTTCATAATATCCTGACAATAACGTATCAACAAGTGCATTAGTATCAATAGAATTTAAAGTGTCTTTATGGACGATATTATTATAAATTTCCTTCTCGATTATGCTGCAATCATCTATTAACATTTTTTTTATAGAATTATCTTTTAATACAACCTTTAAAATATCTGTGAATTCATAACAGTTCCCATCAGTGAAATGGTGGAGTACATTATAAAGTTGAAGATGTTCTTCTTGTGCTTTATCAACTTGAATAATATCATCAAATAGTAAGTAATTAGGATTATCAATTAGAGTATTGTTGTCTTGAATTCTTTCGATAAGATTTTTTGGAGTTACATAATTATGTTCTAATCCTGGTTTGTGGGTGAGAACAAATCTTAAAGGACCAATTTCAGATTGTATTTTGTATTGCATTTATTTTTCTTCCATAAAAGGATATTTATAATCAGTAGGTGGATCAAAGGTTTCTTTAACTGTTCGTTGTGATGTCCAACGAAGAAGATTTGCTGGCGCACCAGCTTTATCATTTGTCCCTGATGCTCTAGATCCTCCAAATGGCTGCTGGCCAACTACAGCTCCTGTAGGCTTGTCATTAATATAGAAATTGCCAGCAGAGTGCATTAATAAATCCTTTCCTTTTATAACAGCATCTTTATCATCACCAAAAATTGCACCAGTTAATGCATATGGAGATGTGGTATCTACTAGCTTGCAAACATCTTCCCATGATTGATCATACAAATAAATTGTTAATACTGGTCCAAAAATTTCTTCTTCCATCGATTTGAAATGTGGGTTTGTTGTAAGTATTGTAGTCGGTTCTACAAAATAGCCCTTAGATTTATCATATCCACCTCCAGTAATAATGGTTGCATCGTTAGCATTTTTTGCATGCTCTATGTAGGTAACAATATTATCGAAAGAAGCTTCATCAATTACAGCATTCATAAAATTTGTAAAATCCTCAACATCGCCTATTTTAATTGAATTGACATCGGATATATAATCATCCTTGATATTATTCCAAACATCCTCTGGTAAATAACATCTAGATGCTGCAGAGCATTTCTGCCCTTGATACTCAAATGCACCTCTTACCATTGCAGTCCTAAGCCCATCTTTATTACTAGATTTATGTGCTAGGATAAAATCTTTTCCACCTGTTTCACCAACGATTCTTGGATAGGATCTATAATTTTTAATATTACTTCCAACAGTATCCCACATTGTTTGAAAAACACCAGTAGAGCCTGTAAAATGAATGCCCGATAAATCTCTATGTTGTAAAACTTGTTTTCCTATTTGACTCCCAGACCCAGGGATGAAATTAATAACACCATCTGGGAGACCTGCTTCTTTAAAAAGCTTCATAAGAAAATATCCTGAATAAACACAAGATGATGCAGGTTTGAAAAGAACAACATTACCAAGTAGGGCAGGGGCACAAGACAAGTTTGCAGCAATTGATGTAAAATTAAAAGGTGTTACAGCAAATACAAAACCTTCAAGAGCTCTGTACTCTGTACTATTTTTCATACCCTCCGGGGAATATTTAGGCTGCTGTTTATGAATGTTATATAAGTATTCACAATTAAAATTTAAAAAGTCTATAAGTTCACATGCAGCATCAATTTCAGCTTGAAATACATTTTTACTTTGTCCAAGCATGGTAGATGCGTTAATTAAATCCCTGTAAGGTCCTTGCAGAAGGTCTGCCATCCTATGAAATATAGCAATTCTGTCCTTCAAAGGTGTAACTGACCAATCCTTCCATGCATTAAGAGCGCTCTTAATTGCCATATCAACTTCTTTTTCACCTGCTTTATGATATGTTGCAAGAATATGCTGATGATTATGTGGCATAACACAGTTTCCAGTATCCTCTGTTCTTATCTCTTTTCCATTAATTATAATAGGTATATCAAAGGTTTCTGATTTGAGCTTTTCTAATTTAGCTTTAAGGGAAGCTTTTTCAGAACTTCCAGGTAAATAATCTTTAATAGGCTCATTAACAGCTTCTTTAATGGTAAAATCTAATGTATTCATAGTCAGGACCTTTATTTATCATAAGAAATAGAAGTATAAATTTAATATTTATATTAAATCAAATGCTATGATTGTTTATTTGATTTTAATATTTTCAGAAACTTAAATTACAATGATGATACGTTCAATTAATCCTTCAACTCAAAAGCTTATTAAAGAGTATCCTGCATATTCTGATTCAGAAGTTTTGAATATTATAGATCATGTTTCAAATGAGTATGTGCATTGGAGAAAAATTTCCTTTGAAGAGAGGTCTAAAACTTTATTTACTATAGCTAGCTCTCTAAATTCTAATATAGAAGAACATGCAATAATGATATCTCTAGAAATAGGAAAACCTATTAAAGAATCGCGGATGGAAATTAAAAAATGCGTTTGGGTTCTTGAATATTTTGCTGAAAATGCAAAAGAATTTTTAAAAAGTGAAACGATTAAAACAGATTACAAGGAAAGTTATGTTCAATATGACCCTTTAGGTGTTATTTTAGGCGTTATGCCATGGAATTTTCCATATTGGCAGGTGATACGATTTATAGCGCCTGTATTAATGGCTGGAAATACATGTGTTGTAAAACATGCATCAAATGTATCTGGATGCTCATTGTTAATTGAAAAACTTATCAGAGATAATAGCCAATATAAAAATATATATAGAACTGTATTGGCAGGCTCTCATCAAGTAAAGTCTATGATTAAAAATGATGTTATTAAAGGTGTTTCATTAACTGGGAGCGATGAGGCAGGGGCTGCAGTAGGTATGCAGGCAGGTAAAGAAATAAAGAAAACAGTTTTAGAACTTGGTGGATCTGATCCCTTTATTGTTTTAGAAGATGCAGATATTTCTAAAGCTTCAAAAACTGCGATCACAGCACGTTTTTTTAATACAGGACAAAGTTGTATTGCAGCAAAAAGATTTTTAGTGCATGAGGCTGTTTATGATGAATTTATTAATAATGTTCAAAGAAATATAGAAAATTTGGTAGTAGGGGATGCTCTTAATGAGAGTACTCAAATAGGCCCGCTTGCAAAAAAAGAATTTGCAGAAGACATTAATAAACTTGTTCAATCATCAATTAACGATGGTGCAAAGTGCAAGATTGGAGCAGAGATGAATGGTTGTTATTATATGCCAACACTTTTAATAGATGTTAAAGAGGATATGAGCGTGTTTAAAGAGGAAACCTTCGGTCCTGTATTTTGTGTCACAAAAATCAAGAATATTGATGATGCTGTAAGGCTTGCTAATAATAGTGATTATGGACTTGGTGGAAGTCTATGGACATCTGATATTGCTCTAGCAAAAGACGTTGTTAGAAAAATTAATACAGGTGCAATCTTTATTAATGAAATGACAAAATCTGATCCAAGACTTCCATTTGGAGGAATTAATAAATCAGGTTATGGAATTGAATTATCTAAACATGGAATAAGAGAATTTGTTAATATTAAAACGGTTGTTGTAAATTAAAGAACAATGAAAAAAACTTTCTTAAAAGAAATTCTCCATAGGCGCATTCCTCAAATTATAGGATCATACCTTATAGCATCAATTTCACTTGTTGGTGCTCTTGATTGGATGGTTGCTAGGTATGAATTATCAGGAACCTATGTAACGCTTGCAATTTTCTGTCTTATTTCTATTATTCCATCTGTTTTTATTCTTGCATATTTTCATGGTGCTCCTGGAAAGGATGAGTGGACAAAGATTGAAAAATATGGAATCCCTGTCAATGTATTATTTATTGGGTTAGCTGTATTTTTTGGAAAAAGTTTTGAAACTAAAGAACCTGATAAAGTTTTAGATAATTTTTATTGGTCAATTAATTCTAGTCAAAAATACATTGATCAATGGAAAGAGGTTCTTAAAGAAAAAGATAAGACTTTTTCAGATTATGGGATTGATGGCATTGAACCTCTTTCTGATAATTTGTTAGAAGATATTCTTAAAAAGGTTCCAATAAAACTTAATAATGAACTTAGACATAGAGAAATTATAACATATTTTCCAAAAAACAAGAAAGAAAGTCAGATATTTAGTTTTTTACCTCAAAGAGATTACTATATAACAACTAATAAAGACTCTCAACGCTTATTAGACACAAAAATCCTAAAGAAAAAATTTATGTCATTAGATGATAGTCTAAAAACATATTATAATACAAACATAGATGGGTATGTTAAAATATATCTATATAGAAAAAAAATAGATCAAAGATGGGGAATTACGTATGAGCTATTGTATTCCAGGATATATGATAAAAAAAATAAAGAGAAAGGAGTAGAAGTTCAATTTGGATCCAATGATTATATAGCTTGGGAAGATGATCCTGATGATGATATAGTCAATAAATTAGTTGAAGTATTAGCGCAAAAATTTTCTTCAAAAAGATATGGAGGCGATAGAGTAGGTAGAATTAATGAAATATTAGATGAAAAAATAGTATCAATTAATTTTAAAAATAAATCTCTTAAAATTATAAAAGGCACAAAGTTATATTCCAGAAGAACATATGATTATCATGTGGAGAAAATAGATTTTACTTATGAAAACTTTGATAAAGAAATAGATGATATTCAAAGAGAAATGAAATATGTTAAAAATAATCCAAAGTATATATTGGAAACTAATTGCAATGCTTGCTTAGAGTGGGACCTTGATACAACAGGAAGAGAGCATGATGTAAAGAATATTAATTTTATACTAGAAGAATATTTGGCTGTAACACAAGCAAGAATTGATGAACTTCAAAACAATAGAGAAAAATTGATAGATAATATAGAAGGAACTTCTACATCAGAAGGCAATAACTTTAGAAATATTTATCTTGAAGCCATTAAAATTACGAATGAGAATATTATTGCTAAGATAATAAGTAAGGATACTCCCTATATAATTCCTAAGATTGGCGATCATGTGCTATTAGATTTAGATTAAAAAAATTAATAAGTTTGAAAAATAAGCAAACTTCCATGACTTATTAAAAGTTTAAATTCGCCTGATGTAGATTCATTTAAAGCTCCGTAATATAAGCTACTTATATTAGTATTATTAAAGTTATACTTTAAATTATTTGATGATATTTTTATTGTATTATCTGATGTAAAAATAGAAACCTGTTGACCTTTAAAACTTTTTATAGTTTGACTTTCTTGAATACAAGTAAAAAATCCTGTATCAGTAAATAAGTTAATATTCAAATTTTTATATTTAATCAAGCTAAATATATTACCAATTATATGATCCTCACGTTTGCCTGAAGCTCCAATAATTGAGATGTTATCAATATTATGTTCTGTTGCATAATTCAATGCTTTCCTAAGATCATTTTCAGACTGATCTTGTATTTCTATAATATTATTTTTATATTTTTCTTTATTGATATCAGAAATTGAATCAAGGTCGCCTATAATAGCATCTGGGATATACCCTTTATCTATTAATACATCAGCAGCTCCATCACAAGCTATTATAGAATTTGCCTTAACCAATATTTCTAATGGAATAGAATGACTAGGAAATTCTCCATTTGCCACAATAACTAAAGGATTTTTTAATTTATTCATATTAAGCTGTAAATTTATATATTAAAAACATAGGTGTATTTTAAACATATGGCTTATAGAATCAAAAGAACCAATGATGAATTAAAAGCAGATAGACCTACTATAAAAGAGGTGAAAAATATAAAAAAACTACCCATCTCAATATTAGTTGAAAATGTACGATCAGTTCATAATGTTGGATCAATATTTAGATCAGCTGATGGTTTTGGAGCAGAAAAAATTTATTTGACAGGATATACTGCTTGTCCACCAAGAGAAGATTTATCAAAAACAGCCCTAGGATCAGAAAATGCAGTTTCCTGGGAAAAATTCAATAATCCTATAGATGCAGCCAAAAATATAATAAAGCAAGGAATAACACTTGTTTTACTTGAGCAAACCACTAACTCTAAATGTATTTATGATATTAAGTGGAGTTTTCCTGTTTGTTTTATTGTTGGCAATGAAGTAAGTGGGGTATCTGAAGAGCTATCAAGATTGGCTTCAGTACATGCAGAGATCCCAATGAGAGGAATTAAGCAAAGCTTAAATGTTTCTGTTGCAACTGGTGTCGCGGGTTATGAATTTTCAAGGATATATTCTGATACAATAAAGTAATAACTTAATTTATTTATGATATGTATTTTTATACTATGAAAAGAATAATAATTATATTATTTACATTAAATTTATTATTTTCAGAAAGAGGTGATTTAATATCTGTTGAACAAAAGTCAACAAGAAATCTTGGGAATAATCAAATTTATATTGATAATGAGCTAAGCTCAACCACAACTGATCAATTTTCATTAGATCCTGTTGAATATGGATATTGGTATTTTAAAATTACATATGAAACAATAGATAAAGATAATAATCCACATATTGCAACTGGAGTTTTATCTTATCCACGTGTTGATTGGCCTAATATACCTAATCAGGCATTTCCTTTAATATCCTATCAACACGGAACGACTGTTGAACGTTCTGCAGTATCTTCACAGCAAGATATTTGGATATTGCCTGCTTTCCTTTCTGGAAGTGGTTATGTTTATGTAGAACCGGACTATTTAGGTTTAGGTGAATCTGAAGGAATGCATCCATATCAAATTAAAGAACCTTATGGAACATGCGTTGTTGATTTGTTAAGAGCAGCAAAAATATATGATCTCCAAAATGATGATTTCATGCTAAATGAACAGTTGTTTTTAGTAGGTTATTCTGAAGGTGGCTATGCAACGATGGCAACACATCAAATTATTGAAAGAGATTATTTAGATGAATTTTCTATTACAGCGTCATTTCCAATGGCTGGGGCATATAGCATGTCAGAGATTATGGTTGAGGTTATGCTAGCATTTGAATCTTATGGTGAACCTTTTTACTTTCCTTACGTACTATTTTCCTATATAGATTCTTATCCTGAAATTGGTTCAATTAATAATTATGTATTAGATGAATATTTATTTTTAGAAAATATGTTTGATGGCTATCATTCAAGTGCTGAAATTAATAATGCTATGCCTTCGATCCCAGCAACAATTATGATTCCTGATTCAGTAACTTCATTTCAAACCAATTATAATCATCCATTGAAAATTGCATTACGTAATAATGATTTATGGGATTGGGCCCCTCAGTCGCCTATGTATATTTTACATGGCATGGCTGATGAACTTGTTCCATATGAAAATTCAGAATTAGCTTATAACCAATTTATTAATAATGGTTCTGAAAATATTTATTTAGAACTTCTCCCTGCAAGTTATGGGGGGCATCAAGATGTTGCTCCTTGGGCTCTTTTAGGTGGGTTTAATTTTGCACAAGATTATAAAATAATATGTGACCTTGGTGATGCTGATTTAAATGGTGAAATTGATATATTAGATATTATAACCAGTATAGATATGATTTTCACTAATACTTTTCATGATATAGCTGATATAAATAACGATCAAGATATTAATGTTTTTGATATAATTATTTTAGTTGAAATAATTATTGATGGATAGATATGTACGCTGATATACATAAAGAACATATGTCTTATGCTATAGAAATTGCTGAAAAAGGAAGAGGTAATGTTTCTCCAAATCCGCTTGTTGGTTGTATTATCGTTAAGGAAGGTAAAATAATTGGTGAAGGACATCATGAACATTTTGGTGAGAATCATGCTGAAGTCAATGCCTTTAATAATTGTATTGAAGATCCAATTGATGCTGACTTATATGTTACACTTGAACCATGTAGCTATTTCGGAAAAACGCCCCCTTGTGTAAATGCAATTATCTCTAATTCGATAAAAAATGTTTTTATAGGTATTAAAGATCCTAATGAAAAAATCAATGGATCTGGAATTGAATTATTAGAAAAAGCAGGAATTAATGTAGTTTGCGGTATATTGGAAAATGAATGCAAGGAGCAAAATATTGGTTTTTTTAATTGGATTGAAACAGGCAAACCTTGGGTTGTTGCAAAAGTAGCTCAAACTAAAAATGGATATATGGGCATTGATTCAAATAAGTCTGTTTGGTTAACGGGAGAGGATTCAAAAAAAGAAGTACATAAGCTACGATCTAAAGTTGATGGGATATTAATTGGTAGAAAAACAGCTCAGACAGATAATCCTCAACTTACTGTAAGAGAAGTTGAAGGAAAAAACCCAACTCGTATCATTGCAGATACTTATAGGAAGCTCAACTTAAATTTGAAACTTTTTAAAGATAATGAATCTAAAAATATCGTTTTATGTTCAAAAGATGTTTTTGAAGATAGTGCAACTACTTTTTGTAATTATCTTCCTATAAAAACATCTGGAGAATACTTAAATCCACATGATATTCTCAAAGTTTTAGGTGAACATGGTTTTACATCTATTATGATTGAAGGTGGAAAAAAAATATTGGAATCATTTTTAAATGAAGATCTTATTAATGAAATCCATCTTTATACATCGAATAATACTATAGATAATTCAAAATTAAAAAATCCTTTAAAGATTGATGAAACATGGAAAATCTTAAATGAAAAAATATTTGATAATGATAATCTTATTGTTGCAAGAAAAAAAGAATTATGTTTACAGGAATCATAGAAGAATTAGGAATGGTTGTTTCAATAGAGAAATTACCTAAATTAAGTAAAATATCAATTAAAACAACATTGTTGAATGATTTGAATATAGGAGATAGTATTGCTGTTAATGGTGTCTGTTTAACCATTGTTGAAATTGATAACAATGTATTCTTGTCTGATGTCGTTAATGAAACATTGAATCTATCAAACCTAAGTGATTTACGTATTAATGATAATGTAAATTTAGAAAGATGCATGAAATTAGATGATAGAATAAATGGACATATTGTTCAAGGGCATGTAGAATCACTAGCTGAAATTATTTCAAAAGATAAAAGTATGGAACAAACAATATTAACAGTTAAGATTAATGAAAGTTTACTAAAATATTGTATTTATAAAGGTTCAATATGTCTAGATGGAATATCACTAACTATAGCTAAAATAGTTTCAAATATAGTTGATGTCGCAATAATTCCACATACATTAAACAATACTACTTTGTCATTTAAAAATGTAGGTGACAAATTAAATCTAGAAACAGATATGTTAGCAAAATATGCTGAAAAAATTTATGAAAAGGATAAATAATTGCATTTAAGTCAAATAAAAGATGCTTTAATTGATATTAAATCAGGAAAAATGGTCATTGTTGTAGATGATGAAAATCGAGAAAATGAAGGTGACTTTATCATTGCATCTGAAAAAGTAAAAGTTGAAGATGTAAATTTTATGATGAAAGAAGGCCGAGGCTTGATTTGTATCTCAATAACAAATAAAATTGCCAAAAAATTAAATCTAACACCAATGGTAAACTCAAATACATCTATGCATGAAACTAATTTTACTGTGAGTGTTGATGCTGTAAAAAATGCTACTACAGGTATTTCAGCAAAAGATAGATGGGAGACAATCCAAGTTATAATTGACGATGACTCAGAAGAAAAAGATCTAGCTAAACCTGGACATATGTTCCCTTTAGTATCAAAAGATGGAGGAGTATTACAAAGAGCAGGACATACAGAGGCAGCGATGGATTTAGCTCGTTTAGCAGGGTTGAAACCATCTTCAATACTTGTTGAAATTGTTGATGAAGATGGGAGTATGGCAAGGCAGGATTCACTTGAAAGAATAGCTAATAAATTTGATTTAAAAATTATAAGTATATCTGATTTAATTGAATATAGAAGAAGAAATGATAAATTAGTAGAAGAAATGTCATCTGTTCCTTTTCCAACTTCCAAAGGTAAATTCACTTTAAAACTTTTCGAAGATAAAATCAACAAAGATCACCATGTTGCTATAATTAAAGGTAAAATAACAAATGAAGATCCTCCATTAGTAAGAGTACATTCACAATGTTTGACAGGTGATATTTTTGGTTCTTTAAGATGTGATTGTGGTCAACAGCTTGATAAATCATTGCAAATGATTGAGGAGCATGGAAAAGGAGTTCTTATTTATTTAAGGCAAGAAGGTCGTGGAATTGGTTTGAAAAATAAAATAAAAGCCTATCAATTGCAAGATAAAGGCTTAGATACAGTAGAGGCAAATAATGAATTAGGTTATAAATCAGATTTAAGAGAATATGGAATTGGTGCTCAGATTCTTATTGAATGTAATGTGCGAAAAATGAAGCTACTAACAAATAACCCTAAAAAAATTATAGGTTTAGAAGGCTTTGGATTAGAAATTGTAGATAGAATCCCTATAGAGTTTGAATCAAACGATATTAATAAAAAATATTTAGAAACTAAAAGAGATAAATTAGGACATCTTATTCTTGGAAAAGAAAAATGACTTATAAAATTGCTATAGTAGCTTCAGAATTTAATAAAGAAATAACAGATAATTTGATCAATGGAGCAAAAAATGAATTTTCTAAATATTATTCTGTAGATGGTATTTGTATTTATAAAGTTCCAGGTGCATTTGAGTTGCCAGGAGCTATAAATAGATTGTTGAAAAATGATAACTTAAACTTTGATGCTGTTATAGCTTTTGGTTGTGTTATAAAAGGTGAAACGGCACATTTTGAATATATATGCGATGCCGTTTCAAATGGTATTTTATCTATATCATCGAGATTAGAAACATCAATTCCTATAATGTTTGGAATTTTAACATCCTACAATTATGAACAGGCTCTTGAAAGATCAGATGTTAATAAGAAAAACAAGGGTGGAGAAGTTATGAGGGCTACTCTTGATACAATTAAATTATATGAAAAAATTTAATTTTTATATTAGTGTCAACACGCTCAAATAATATTCTATTTATATTTCTTTTCCTTTCAATTTTTAGTGCTTCCAATAATTTTAGGCTTAAAAAAAACATAACATCACTTTTAAATACTTCAGATATAAAATCTATTAATGATAAAATTATAGTTTCTACCAGTGGTGGTATATATGAAATATTAGAAAATAAATATAATCCTTTAAATGATAAGTTATCTGTGTTTAATATTTCTCATCTTAATCATATCAATGATCAGTTGTGGCTTAGTGGTTCTGATAATGGAATAATACAAGTTCTAGATAATAATTTAAATTTTGTTAATTCAATTGATTATCCTGTATTTGATAATATTTTTAAAATAATTTCAACTAATGAATATGCTTATGCAATAGTACAAGATGAAGATGCTTATTATATTGCTCAATATCATATTGATCAAAATCATACATATTACCTAAACACTTTAAATAATTTTAATCTTAATTTTACTATAATTAATGATATTGATTTAGATGATACTTTTATTTACATTGCAACAGATAACGGTCTTCTTAGAGCTAATTATGTTAATAGTGAAAATAATCTAATATTCTCTACATCATGGGAAATTTTTATTGATGATATTGATGTATCTTCTCTATCAATAGGTGGTGGAAAATTTGCTGTTGTTGATAATAATGCATCAATATTGGATATAAATACAAATATTCTGTATGATTTTGAAAATCCTGTTGATAATGATCTCATATTTATTGATTCTTATCCTATAGTAAATATCTATCAATATAGTGATAAATTATATATACTAACACCATCTTCTCTTATTGTATATGATGTTGCACCTTTCTCATATAGTCACTATACTCTTAAGCCTGCTATATATAAACAACAGTTATCTTGCATGCATAAATTTAATGAGATCTTTTATTTTGGTTTAGAAAATGGAGGAGTTCTTACTTTTGAAGAAAATACATGGTCTGATATTATTCCAAATACTATTTTTTCAAATCAATTTAATTCTATAGAATTAAAAAATAATACAGATCTAATAGGATTAGTGAATTATAAATTTGAAGATGGTCAAAGTGGTGGATTTATTTATGAGGATATTCTGTCCTCTTCAGGAAATATTTCAAACTTTTACTCTTATGAAAGTTATTCTGTTAATAATTTTCCTATTTCAAGAAGTTTTTATAATGCAGATACTTTAAATTATTGGTCAGGAAATAAATCTGTTACTTCAGTTGTTAGTGATGGGGATGATATATATTTTTTAAATAATGGCATTTATGACCCTAATATTTATTTTCAGTACTATTTAGATCAATCTGAAAATTATAATATTAATTTAAATACTCAAGAAGATATAAAATATGGAGGAGTGATTCGCTTGAATTATTCCGGAGATAATAATACTCAAATTTATAATGTTTGGAACATGAATTATGGTATTCTTGATGGGCAGAATGGAATATATGCAGATCAGACATATAGTGGACATCTACCTTACATTACTTTAAATCATCTTAAATTGGATAATAATAATAATTTATATGTTCTCAACCCGTATTGTGAATACACAAGTCAATCTTTAGCAATAAGACATAAAAATAGTGGTTTATGGTACCATGCTTTTGATGATGAAGGTTATATACCAAAAGAAATAACTATTGATAAACATAATAATATATGGATTGCTTATCAATATGCATTAACATTAAATAGTTTGCAGGATTATTCCCCTGGTGGAATTAAAATGCTAGAAGTTAAAAACATACAAGATGAAAGTGATGATCGTTGGCACGATGATTTTTTAGATGAGCTAGATGGGATAAATATTTGGTCAATAGATATAGGATATGATAAATATAATAATGAAATCTTATGGATCCTTTCTGATGTAGGAGTTCAAGGATATATTATTTATACATCTTATAGTCAATCTGGAAATATATCAGTAGATTTTCAACAAATTAATAATAATTATTATTTATCAGATTATTCTTTTTATGAAGGAAATAAAATCAGAGTTGATAATCAGAACAATGTATGGATTACTTCTAATAATAATGGTGTTTTTGTTCTTCTTAATGAAGGTAATAACTGGCTATCAATAGAAGAAAATATTACATTTGAAAACAACTTTATTTTATCAAATTCAATATATGATATTAAATTCGATGATTCTGGATATGTATATCTTGCAACATATGCTGGTATATCAATATTAGAAACGCCTTATTCAAAAGATGTCCACCCATCAAATATATCTGTAAGTCCAAATCCATTTAAAATATACTCCGATAATGAATTAATTATTACAAACATTCCAAAAGATTCAAAAATAAAAATTATGAACCTTAATGGATATGTTGTACGAGAATTTTATATTTCTTCAAATGATAAGATACTTGAATGGGATGGAAGAAGTGATGATGGAAAATATTTATCATCTGGAATATATCTTGTAAGTGTCTATAATTCAGAGAATAATTCAGTTGGTGTGACTAAGTTAGCTGTAATTAAATAAATTCTAATAATGATTTTACATCATCCTAATGAGTGAAAAGAATTTATTTATGATAATTCAATTTATTATTTTAATAATTTATATAATTTAAGCTTCTTTGTGTAAATAAGTTTTTGTTTTAAAAAACTTAACAACAATTAAAAATAATAATGCTGTTATAAACATTATTTTTGAAAAGAAATAAAAATATTCTGCTCCTTCTAATTTTGAGCTACCATCAGTATTTATTATAAAGCTATTTACTGCAGCTGTAAAAATATTTCCTAATGATACTGAAAGCATAAAAAATCCCATTACAAGTGATTTTATATTGTTTGGCGCTTGAGTATAAGAAAATTCTAAACATGTTATTGATACAAGTACTTCTGCTGCTGTTAAAATTGCATATGCAATAACTTGCCCTGATATGGAAGGTGTTAATCCTATATCTATTTGATGTTGTAAATATCCAATAATAATAAATGAGGGAACCGCAAGGAATAAACCTGCGCTTATTTTAATTAGTGGTGTCAATGTAATATATTTATGTACTTTAGGATATATTATATATGAAAAGAGAGGTGCAAATATTAATATCATTATAGGATTTATTGCCTGTATCTGTGAAGGAAGCCAGTTAATCCCAAGCCAATTCCTATCCAAAGACTCTGCTTGTAATACCCAAGTTGAACCTGTTTGATCAAATAGTGCCCAAAAAATTGCAACAAATATATATATAGGGGTTAATTTTAGTAATGCATAAATGCCTTCTTTACTAAACACCTCTTTTAAAAATTTATATCCACCTGGAGGAATGTGAATAAATACATTCCTTCCCATCCAAAATAAAATAGTAGCTATAAGCATCAATATACCAGGCAATCCAAAAGCAACTGATGGACCATACTTTTGAAGTAGAATTGGTGTAAGCATCGTTGAAATAAATGC
Source organism: uncultured bacterium (assembly GCA_964429875.1). Classification (GTDB taxonomy): domain Bacteria; phylum Fidelibacterota; class Marinisomatia; order SCGC-AAA003-L08; family D37C17; genus CAYSDL01. The sequence goes on along the minus strand of CAYSDL010000003.1, from coordinate 46,401 downwards.
TCCCAAATTTATAGATAAATAAAACCAGCTAAATACTTTTTCAAGGAGAAAATGATTTGATTTTCCAAACTGATCACCTACATGTGCAGATACACACGGTTTAATTCCTCCAGCACCAATTGATATCAAGCTAAGTCCTACGGCCAATCCCCAGGTGGTTTCATCTATTGCTAAAGTAAAATGTCCTAAGCAGTATACAATAGAAAGTAGTAATATCGTTCGATATTTTCCTAAAAACGCATCTGATATTATTGCTCCAATTAGTGGAGTGAAATATACTGCGCTTGTAAACCAGTGATACCAGGCAGTAGCTTCCTCATTAGACATTGGAGCTAAATTTCCTTGATTGTCCATTATATATTTTGTCATAAAAATTACTAAAATACATTTCATTCCATAAAAGCTAAATCTTTCTGCTAATTCATTTCCAATTATATATGGAATGCCTTTTGGCATTTCTTTTGTTGCTCGAGGTGAACTGAGATATTTATTCATAGTTTAATTTTGTTAATAACAATTATAATAAGATGTAAATTACATCATATAATGGATAAAATAAAAAACTCATTTAAATACTGTAATTCACTTACTCAATATTCTAGATATAAAACGAGAGAAGTTTATATTGGAGATATTCCATTAGGTGATAATAACCCCATTAGATTACAATCAATGACAACAACAAATACAATGGATACAAAATCTACTGTAGAGCAATCAATAAGAATGATAAAAGCTGGTTCAGAATATGTTAGAATTACAGCCCCTAGTATTAAAGATGCACTTAATTTGAAGAACATTAAAAAAGAATTGAAAAAAAAAGGTTTTAATAATCCACTAATTGCTGATATACATTTTACCCCAAATGCTGCAATTGAAGCAGCTAAAATTGTTGATAAAGTCAGAATTAATCCAGGTAATTATGCTGATAAAAAGAAATTTGAAAAATTTGAATACTCTGACGAGGAGTATAATTTTCAACTTGAAAGAATTTATGATAAATTTTCACCTCTAGTTAAAATATGTAGAGAGAATGGAACTGCAATGCGAATTGGAACTAATCATGGCTCTTTATCTGATAGAATTATGAATAGATATGGAGATACTCCTTTAGGTATGGTTGAGTCTGCTCTTGAGTTTATTAGGATTTGCGAAGGCCTTAATTTTTATAATATAATTTTATCAATGAAATCTAGTAACCCAATTATTATGGTCCAAGCATATCGTCTGCTTGTTAATAAAATGATAAAAGAAAATATGAATTATCCTTTGCACTTAGGTGTAACTGAAGCAGGAGAAGGTATTGAAGGTAGAATTAAATCATCTTTAGGAATAGGTACTTTATTAGAAGATGGATTGGGTGATACAATTAGAGTTTCTTTAACTGAAGATCCTGAATATGAAATCCCAGTTGCGAAAAAAATTGTAGATAGATATAAAAAAAGAATTGAACATGAAAAAATAAATAATATTTATAAACCAATGGTTGATCCATTTAACTATAACAAAAGAAAAACTCTTAATGTTAACAATATAGGTGGAAATAATGTTCCTGTTGTAATCTCTGATATATCTTATTTGAAAGAAACTAATTCTAATGTATTAGCTGATTTAGGTTATCTATATTCTAAGGATATAGATAAATGGATCATTAAAGATTTAGCTGTTGATTATATACATATTGGAAAAAATAAAATTAATATTCAGATCCCAAATCAATTAGGAGTTATTTGTAGTTATTCAAGCTGGAAAATTCTTAAGAAAAAAAACAATATTTTCCCTGAATTAAATATTAATGAATATTTGACATCAAATATAAAAAGTTTAAAGTTTATATATATATCTGATAGTAACAATATAGATAAAAGCTTCATAAAAAAAATTAAAAATGATTGTAAAGCTGTTATTATATTAAATACCCAGAATGAACATGGCCTCCCAGATCAAAGAAATTTATTTTTTCATCTAATTAAATTAAAAATTCTTGCTCCTGTAATTATTAGAAGATATTATGATAATATAGAATTAGAACAGTTGCAAATAAATTCATCAATAGACATTGGGGGGTTATTTGTTGATGGATTAGGGGATGGTATATTTATATCACATAATAACTGTGCCCCAATTCAAAAAGTTAATAACTTATCTTTTCAGTTATTACAATCTACAAGAACAAGAATAACTAAAACTGATTATATTAGTTGTCCTTCATGTGGTAGAACTCAATTTGATTTAATTAAAACAACAGCTCGTGTAAGAGAAAAAACATCTCATTTAAAGGGACTTAAAATTGCTGTTATGGGGTGTATAGTTAATGGTCCAGGTGAAATGGCAGATGCAGACTATGGATATGTAGGTACAGGTATAAAAAAAATCTCATTATATAAAAAACATGATGTTGTTAAGAAAAATTTAGATTCCAATAATGCAGTTTATGAATTGATTGAATTAATAAAAGAAAATGGTGATTGGATAGATCCATAGAAAGGATATAGATGAAATTAAGTATTAAAGCATTAAATAAAGATGCTGAATTTATGTATACAAATCATGATCATTTTCATGATGGTGATGCTGGATTAGATTTATATGTTTTAGAAGATATGATATTTAATCCAAATGAAACAAAGCTTATAAAATTTGGTATTTGTTGTGAACCTGCTGATGGAAAAGCTTATTATCTACTGCCACGTTCAAGTATTTCCAAAACACCTTTAAGGATGTCTAATTCAATTGGTTTAATAGATGGTGGTTATAGAGGTGAAATTATGGCAGCATGTGACAATGTGAAGGAATATAGATACAATGTAAGCAAAGGTGATAGATTATTTCAGCTAGTTGCGGCAGATTCATCATCAATAGAATTTAAAATTGTTAGTAGTTTAACTGATACAACAAGAGGTTCAGGAGGATTTGGTAGTACAGGAAAGTAAATGACATAATGACATGTCATTATATTTGGCATAAATTTTGAACAATAAATATTGATTTTTAATTTTAAGGAGAAAGCATGAAACTTAACCCATTATCTGATCGAATAGTTGTAAAGACTCAAGAAGCTGAAGAAAAAACAGCCTCAGGAATAATTCTACCCGACACTGCAAAAGAGAAACCACAAATTGGTGAAATTGTAGCTACAGGGCCAGGAAAAATAAACGATGCTGGTAATTTAGTCAAAATGTCACTTAACAAAGGTGATAAAGTTTTATATGGAAAATACTCTGGGACAGAAGTAAATGTAGAAGGTGAAGATTTGTTAATTATGAGAGAAAGCGATATTCTCGCAACTCTATAAAAAAATAATTTAAAGGAGAAATGATGTCAAAGAAAATTGATTATAATACAGATGCAAGATCAATGCTTAAAGAAGGTGTTGATTCATTAGCTGATGCTGTTAAAGTTACTTTAGGGCCTAAAGGACGTAATGTTGTTATTGATAAAAAATTTGGTGCTCCTAATGTAACTAAAGATGGAGTCACAGTTGCAAAAGAAATAGAATTAGATGATCCTGTTAAGAATATGGGAGCTCAAATGGTTAAGGAGGTTGCTTCTAAAACATCAGATGTTGCTGGTGATGGTACAACAACTGCTACTGTATTAGCTCAAAGTATTATTGCCGAAGGTCTAAAGAATGTTACAGCTGGATCTAACCCGATGGATTTAAAAAGAGGCATTGATTTTGCAGCAAGACAAGTAGTAGATCATTTGAAATCAGTAACCAAAGATGTTTCTAGTAAAGAAGAAATATCTCAAGTAGGTACAATTTCAGCTAATAATGATCATTCAATTGGTGGAATAATTAGTGATGCTATGGATAAAGTAGGTAATGAAGGTGTAATAACTGTTGAAGAAGCAAAAGGCATTGATACTTATCTTGAAACTGTCGAAGGAATGCAATTTGACAGAGGTTATCTTTCACCATACTTTGTAACTAATGCTGAAACCATGGAAGCAGAACTTGATTCGCCTTTAATACTTATTCATGAAAAGAAAATTAGTAATATGAAGGAACTTCTTCCTGTTTTGGAAAAAGTTGTTCAAGCTGGAAAGACATTATTAATTATTGCTGAAGATATTGAAGGAGAAGCTTTAGCCACACTTGTTATGAATAAAATAAGAGGAACTTTTAAAGTGGCTGCTG
>CAYSDL010000003.1:8131-42217 GCA_964429875.1 uncultured bacterium | reverse complement strand
TAACTGGTGCTACTGTTATATCCGAAGAACAAGGTTATAAATTAGAAAATGCTACGGTATCATATTTAGGAGAAGCAAAAAAAGTAAATATTGATAAAGATAATACAATTGTTGTTGAAGGCAAAGGTAGCTCAGATGACATTACTGCAAGAGTTAATGAAATAAAAGTTCAAATTGAAAAATCTACTTCTGATTATGATAAAGAAAAATTACAAGAGAGACTTGCTAAATTATCAGGAGGAGTAGCTGTAATCAATATTGGTGCAGCAACTGAAGTTGAAATGAAAGAAAAGAAAGCAAGAGTAGAAGATGCTTTACATGCAACTAGAGCTGCTGTAAAAGAAGGAATAGTTCCTGGTGGTGGCGTCGCATTATTAAGGGCAAGTGAAAAAATTAGTACAAAAGGACTTGTTGGCGATGAAATAGTTGGTGCAGAGCTATTAAAAACTGCTTTAGAAGGCCCTGCTAGACAAATCATAAAAAATGCTGGTTTAGAGGCTTCTGTTGTAATAAATGAAATTAAATCTAAAAAAGGGAACAATGGATTTGATGCACGTGAAGAAAAATTTGTAGATATGATCAAAGCTGGTATAATTGATCCTACTCTTGTTACTAGAACTGCTGTTCAAAATGCTTCTAGTATTGCAGGTCTTCTTCTTACTACAGAGGCTGTAATTTCTGATAAACCTGAACCTAAATCTGATGCTCCTCCAATGCCAGATATGGGAGGCATGGGTGGTATGGGTGGTATGGGTGGTATGATGTAAATAATCATATTACTTAAGTATTTTAAAAAAGCAGGATTTAAATCCTGCTTTTTTTTTATATTTATAAACAATATTCAATAAATATTATTATAAATGAGTACCAAAGAACCAATTAAAATTATTTCAACCAACAAAAAGGCTTCCTTCCAATATTTTCTTTTAGAAAAGTTTGAAGCAGGCATACAACTTTTAGGGTCTGAAGTTAAATCTATCCGTGAAGGAAGTATTAATATTAAAGAAGCATATGTTAAGTTTAATAAAAATGAATTATATTTAATTGGAATGCATATTGGTGAATATTCACATTCTGGTTATACTACACATGATCCCCTGAGAGAAAAAAAGTTATTACTACATAAGAATGAAATAAATAAAATTATTAAAAATGTAAGCATTAAAGGAACTACTGTTATCCCTGTAAAATTGTACTTAAAATCTGGGAAGATTAAAGTTGAAATTGCAATTTCAAAAGGTAAAAAACTTTGGGATAAGCGAGAATCTAAAAAAGAAAAAGATATTGAAAGAAATCTAAAAAGGTATAAATAAAAGGTATTTTAAATGAAAGAAATTAATATTAAAAATGATCTTGATATTATTTTAAATAATATTGATGAAGTAATTCCAGAAAAAGAACTCACTGATAAGCTTATAAAGTCAAGTCAAAATAATATTCCATTAAATATTAAGTTAGGATGTGATCCAAGTATGCCTGATTTACATGTTGGTCATTCTGTTGTATTGAGAAAATTAAAAGATTTTCAAGATTTGAATCATAATATTATCCTTGTTATTGGTGATTTTACTGCAATGATTGGTGATCCCACTGGTAGAAATAAGACAAGGCCACAATTATCTATAGAAGATACTAAAAAAAATGCTAAAACATATATTGATCAAGTATCTAAGATAATAAATATTGAAAAAACAAAAATTGTATATAATTCTGAATGGCTTAGTAAATTAAATTTTAATGATCTTATTAATTTATGTTCAAAATTTACAGTATCACAATTTCTAGAAAGAGATGATTTTGATAAAAGATATAAATCAGGTAAACCTATTTCATTACATGAATTTATGTATCCTTTAGCTCAAGCATATGATAGTGTTTACTTAAGGGCTGATGTTGAGGTAGGTGGCACAGATCAGAAATTTAATCTACTTTTAGCAAGAGATTTACAAAAGCATTTTAATTTAAAACAGCAAGTTGCTATTACAATGCCAATTTTAGAAGGTACTGATGGTGTTAATAAAATGTCTAAGTCTTATGATAATTATATAGCATTTAATGATACCCCCAATGATATGTATGGAAAAGTATTATCAATTAAAGATGATTTAATTTTAAAATATTTTTCTTTGGTCTTAAGCAGTTCAACTAAAGAAATTAAAGACTATGAATTTATGCTTAAATCAAATAAAACAAATCATAGAGATTTAAAAAGAAAGTTAGCAAGAGATATTGTCTCTTCATTCTATAATGACTCAATGTCATCATCTGCAGAAAAAAACTTTGATAAGATTTTTATTAATAAAGATATACCTGAAGATATTCCTGAATTTAAACTTAAAGATAATATGAAATTAGTTGATTTTGTTTTTGATGCAGAAATTGTTGATAGTAAGAGTGAAATTAAGCGATTAATTAAACAAGGAGGAGTTAAAATTGATGATATCCAAATTAAAGACATTCATTTTTTATTAGAAAAAAATAAATATAAAGTTATAAAGATTGGTAAAAGGAAATTTTTAAAAATTGTCTAATCCCAATAATGAATATAAAATTGTATTAACAAGCGTCGCTCCAATATATAGCAATCCTAGTTTTTCCTCTGAACTTATTAATCAAGCTTTATATTGGGAAGAGTTGATTGTAGAAGATCTAAAAGATAATTGGTTTAAAATAAAACAAAGAGATGGATACATTGGATGGGTTCATTCATTTTATGTTGATAATTCACAAGTATATGATAAAAATGAATTATTAAAAAAACTAGATAATTGGTATTTTGTTAAAGATAGATTTTCTGTAATATCCTTAAATGAGGATACTAAATTATTTTTATCATTTGGATCGTTGATACCTTGCCTTAATGAAAACAATGAGTTTTTATCAATCTTACCTAATGGCAAAAAATATAAAATAAATAAAAATTCTATTGTCAGAACAACAAAAGATATTACAATTGATGATGTAATTAATTATGCTAAATCTTTATTAGGTACTTCATATTTATGGGGAGGTAGATCATCATTTGGATTTGATTGTTCTGGATTAATCCAATCGCTATTATCTTTTATGAAAATTCATTTTCCAAGAGATAGCAAAGATCAAATTAAATATAAAGATATGATTAAAATTAAAGCTAGTTTCATAAAAGGTGATATCATATTCTTCTCAGAAAATTCTATAATTAAACATGTTGGAATATTTATTAATCAGCATGAATATCTTCATTCATCAGGATACGTTAAAATAAATTCTATAAATCATCATCATAATAATTTTGATAAGAAACTTTTTAATTTAAAAATTAGTGTATATAGATTGAATCAAAATGAATAGTTTTTTAAGTAAAAAAGTACTTTTATTAAATAGTAGCTATGAGCCAATATCTATATTGAATACAAAAAGAGCAATTGTTATGATTGTATTGAACAAAGCTGAAATGATAAAAAAAACATCTAAAAAAATTCATTCAGAAAATTTTTCTTTATTTATACCAAGTGTTATTAAGTTAAATACGTTCGTTTATATAAAAAGAAGGAACATCCCATTGACAAGAAAAAATATTTTTGAGAGAGATAATAATACTTGTCAATATTGTGGTTCGAATTCATCTGAATTGACAATTGATCATATTATCCCAAAACAAAAGGGTGGAGTTGACAACTGGGAAAATTTAGTTACTTGTTGCCAAAGATGTAATAGTAAAAAAAGTAATTATTTACTTAGCGAAATAACTAGTATGAGTTTATTAAAAAGACCTAACCAACCCCACTATTTATTATATTTACAGAAACATGCTCGTAATGAATATGATATTTGGAAACCTTATTTATTTATGACGAAAAATTAAATGAAGGAGTAACATTGAGTAAAAAAACAATTTTATCAGGCATTCAACCATCAGGGAATCTATGTCTTGGAAATTATTTAGGTGCATTGAAAAATTGGAATACTTTGCAACATGAATATCAAAGTATTTTTTTGGTTGTTGATATGCATGCTTTAACCATTGAGCAGATTCCGCATGAGCTTAGATCTAGGTGTATGTCATTTACTGCTCAATATATGGCTTGCGGCATCGATCCAGATGTAAGTACTATAGTAATTCAATCGCATGTTCCTTATCATGCTGAATTAATGTGGGTGTTAAATTCTATTACTTATATGGGTGAATTAAAAAGAATGACCCAGTTTAAAGATAAATCAAAAAATATAAAAAATATTAATGTAGGACTTTTTACTTACCCGGTTCTTATGGCTGCAGATATATTACTATATCAGGCTGATTTAGTTCCTGTAGGAGCTGATCAAAAGCAACATTTAGAATTAGCTCGAGATCTTGCTGGAAGATTTAACACAAAATATTCTAAAACATTCAAAATTCCGGAGGCTTATATTGGAAAGCAAGGTTCTAGAATTATGAGCCTTCAAGATCCATCTTCAAAAATGTCAAAGTCAGATAAAAACTTAAACAATATTATTTCTCTATTAGATGAACCTAAAACAATTATTAAAAAAATCAATTCTTCTGTTACTGATTCAGGAAATGAAATTAAATCTAGCACTGATAAGCCAGGTATAAAAAATCTTTTAAATATATATGCGCTTTTAACTGACATGAAAGTTAAAGAAATAGAAAGTAAATATATTGGAAAAATGTACTCTGTGTTTAAGAAAGACTTATCTGAAATTATTGTTGAAAGCTTATCACCTATTCGTATAAAATATAATGATCTTATAAATAATAAGGATTATCTAAATGAAGTTCTTAACAAAGGTCAAAATACTTCTAATCATATAGCTATGAAATGTTTGTCAAAAGTTTACAGAAAAATTGGTTTTGTTAAAAAATAATTTATAATGAGACTTAATAAATTTTTAGCTCGATCTGGTCTTGGTTCTAGAAGAAAATGCGATTCTTATATTATTGATGGTGATATAAAGATAAATGGAACTGTCATCAGAGATTTTTCTTACCAGGTCAGTGAAGATGACTATATACAATACAAGAATAAATACATAGATATAGACCCTTATTACTATTTTATTTTAAATAAACCAAAAGGTTATGTTTGCACAACAAAAGATGATTTAAATAGAAAAATTATATATGATCTGATCCCCCTTAAAAAGAAATTATTTTCTATTGGTAGATTAGATTATGATACAACTGGAATAATAATTATAACCAATGATGGTGACTTCTGTAATTTACTTACACATCCAAGATTTAATATTCTAAAAAAATATTACGTGATTTCAAACAAAAAGCTTACTATGGAAAATATTAAGGAAATAGATAAGGGAATTAAAATAAATAAGACTAAAATGAAAGGTAAATTCAAATTCCTTGAAAAAAATAAAAATTCCTATCTATGGGATATATCTTTAACTGAAGGTAAAAATAAAGAAATTAAACGAATATTTAAATATTTTGATATTGATGTATTGCAATTACATAGATATGAATTTGCTGGAATTCAATTAGATAATTTAAAAGAAGGTAAAGTAAGAAAGTTAACTAAAAAAGAAATTAATGTAATAAAAAAGGCTATTAATGAAAAAAAATAATATTATTTTCTTTTTCGTATTAAGGATAAAAAAATATTATATTAACAGGCTTTTTGAAAGAGGAGAAATTCAGTTATGATAATAGCTATTGATGGACCTGCAGCATCTGGGAAATCAACAACAGCTGCGTTGCTTGCTAAGAAATTAGGTTATATTCACTTAAATAGTGGTTTAATGTATAGAGCTCTTACTTATGTTTTTATTGAAATGAACTTAATACATAATCTTCCAACATCTCTTGATGATTTCTTTAATACTGTCAAATTAGATTTTAATGGTAAAAACCTAGATCAAGTTATTTATGATGGTAAAAATATCACTAACTATTTATACACAGAAAATATAAATCAAAACATTAAAATTATTAGTAATAACTATGAAATCAGACAATATCTAATAAAATTGCAGAGATCATTAGTTAAGAATAAAAATGTTGTATGTGAAGGTAGAGATATAGGCAGTGTTGTGTTTCCAAAAGCTGATTTTAAATTTTATTTAAATGCAGATATTGATACAAGAATCAATCGAAGATATGCAGAAATAATAAAAAATAATAAAGCTATAAGCATAAATGAATTAAAAAATAGTCTTATTAAAAGAGACTTAAATGATATTAATAGAAAAAATTCTCCTCTTATTAAAGTTGAAGATAGCATTGAAATCAATACAACTGAATTAACAATAACAAAACAAGTTGAATATTTATATTCAATAATAGAAAATAGGAATAAATAATGATTAATAATCAAAATACAAATGAAAATCAAACAAATGAAGAAATTTCAGAAGAAATTATAGATAAAGATATAGTAGTTACTAATGATGAAACAAATGATAATGATAAAAATGTTAATACTTCTTCTGAGCAAGAAGAACCTGATAATATAAAAAATGATAATAATATATTAGAAGCTCAATCTCAATTAAATTATTTGAATCCGAATATATTAGATGTAAAAACTTATTCTTATGATGAATTAGAAAAATTTAATAATGAAGAAAATGAAGAAGATGAAAGCTACAGTGCAAATCTTATTGAAGTAAATGAAAGAGAAGTTACAAAGGGAACAGTAGTAGGTATAAATGAGAAAGGAATTTTAGTAGATATTGGTTTTAAATCAGAAGGTGTAATAGAAAGATCAGAATTTTCTAAGTTACCTAAGGTTGGAGATGAAGTTGATGCATTTGTTGTTTGTTTTGAAGATAGAAGAGGAAGACTTATTTTATCAAAAGAACGTGCAGATTTTGAAAAAAGATGGTCTCAATTAAGATCAGCTTTCTCAGAGGAAACTTTAATTAATGGAAAAATAATTAAAAGAATAAAGGGTGGCATGGTTGTTGATTTAGGTGTTGTTAATGCATTCTTACCAGGATCACAAATAGATGTAAAAGCAGTTACAGACTTTGATGAATATGTAGGCCATGAGTTTGATTTTAAAATAGTCAAATTTAATGAATTCAGACAAAATATTGTTGTATCTCGTAAAGCTACTATGTCATCATTTGATAAAAGTAGACAGGAAATGTTAAGTAATATAGAAGTTGGTTCTACACAAAATGGTGTTGTGAAAAATATTACTGATTTTGGTGCTTTTATTGATCTTGGTGGAGTTGATGGTTTATTACATATCACTGATATAACATGGGGGAGAATTAATCATCCTAAAGAAAAATTGTCAATCGGAGATAACATAGATGTGAAAATTATAGATTATGATGAGGAAAAACATAGAATTTCATTAGGACTAAAGCAACTTCAAGGTGACCCTTGGTCAAGTGTTTCCGATAAATATACAATTGATTCTGTAGTTGAGGGTAAAATTGTAAATATAATGAACTATGGAATATTTTTGGAGCTTGAAGAAGGAATAGAAGGTCTTGTACATATATCCGAAATTTCCTGGACTAAACATATAAAACATCCTTCAGATATGTATAAAGTTGGCGATAAGTTAGAAGCTTCAATTTTATCTGTTGATACTAGCCAGAAAAAAATATCTTTAGGTATTAAACAGTTAAGTGATAATCCATGGCTTAAAATTGAAGATGATTTTAAAACTGATGATATATGTAAAGGAAAAGTAGTAAATATTGTTCAAACAGGTGTATATGTAGAAATCGGGTCTGGTATTGAAGGCTTTCTACATAATAATGATATATCATGGACAAGAAAAATAAAATCTGCAGCCGAAATATTTAATATTAATGATGAAATTGAAACAAAAATATTAGATGTTTCAATTGAAAATAAAAAAATATTTTTGGGATACAAACAGTTAGCTGAAAATAAATGGTTGAATATTTCTGAATATATTAATGTAGGTGAAGTTTTAGAAACAACTATAATACACAAATTTGAAAAAGGTTTAATCTTATTGTTACCTAATGATTTTGAAGGTTTGTTGCCTCAAAGTAAAATATCAAATAAAGAAAGTGATTATAAAATTAATGATAAAATATCTGTTTTAGTTGAAGAGCTTGACGTTGAGCAACAAAAAATAATTTTAAATTTCAAAGATAATTCAGATATTGATAATAATAATGTTGATCAATCTATTGAAACATCTACTGAAGATAATGCAGAAGATACTGAAATATTTAATGAAGTTGATAATTCTGCCCTTGAAAAAGAAATTCCTAAGGATGAAGAGGAATTAGAAAAAGTAGATAATCCTCTTGAAGAAGAAAATAACCAAAAAGAATAATTAATTTATTAAATATGGTAATACTTGGTATAGAGACATCCTGTGATGAAACTTCTTCTTCTATATTAAAAAACGGAAAAATATTAACTAATACCGTTTGTTCTCAATTAGAACATGTGAAATATGGAGGCGTAGTTCCTGAAATTGCCTCTAAAAATCATGAAAAATTAATATCAAAAGTTGTTCATAAATCCATTGAAGATGCTAATATTGATATTAATGACGTTGACGCTGTAGCTGTTACTTATGGACCTGGACTTGTTGGAAGTTTACTTGTTGGTTTAAATTTTGCTAAAGGTCTATCTCTAGGTCTTAATATTCCATTGATCGGTATCAATCATCTTGAGGGACATATTGTATCAAACTATATCAACAAAGAAAAAATAATATTCCCATATTTATGTTTGTTGGTATCAGGCGGTCACACACAAATTGTGCTTGTAGAAAAAAATAAATATAAAATATTATCGACTACTGTTGATGATGCTGCTGGAGAAGCTTTTGATAAAGGGGCTATAATTTTAGGATTAAACTATCCTGGTGGTCCAGAAATTGAAAAAAAAGCACAAAAAGGAAAATTAAATAAATATAAATTTCCTATTCCTTATGTTAAATCTAACCCATGTAATTATTCATTTAGTGGCTTAAAAACATCTTTATTATATAAAATTAAGAGTTTAGATAAAAAAACTTTAAAATATGATCTTTGTGATATCGCTGCTAGTTATCAAGAAGCAATTATAGATACATTATTTTCAAAATTAAATTTAGTATTAACGCATAATCCTGTAAATAATATATCTATTGTCGGAGGTGTATCGATAAATAAAAGATTTAGACAAAAAGCTAAAATGTTCGAAATTGATAAAGCTATATCTATTGTATTCCCTGATAATGAGTTTTGTACTGACAATGCTGCAATGATTGCTATGGCAGGCTATTTAAAATATAAAAATAAATCTTTTTCTTCATTAGATATCCTCCCTAATCCTCGATTGATTTATAATTAAATATTTCGTGGTCGCTTTTGAAAATATAGTGAATATTGAGTTTCTATTAATTTTTGTATTATTAACATTTATATACTTTATAATATCTTATTATAAACATATATCAAATAAATCATTTTTAATCAAATTTGTTTTAATACTTAATCGTTCAATTATCCTAATGATTCTACTATTATTTCTTTTTAATCCTATATTTAAATATTCTAAAATTGATCATGAGAAATATCACATTAATATTGTAGTAGATAAATCTTTAAGTATTGATAAAAATATAGATTTATATAGTATAAATATTCAAAATATTTATCATCAAATAGAAAAATGGATAAAAGATAAAAACATTTCTTCAAATTATTATTCATTTGGAAAAAATATAGAAAAAAATAAAGATTTAAAAAATATTATGTTTAATAGTCTAGAAACAAATTATTCAGCTTTTATTAATTATTTTTCAAATTTAAACAATCAAAATGATATTCTATTAATATCTGATGGAAATAATAATATGGGATCCTATAATATTGATTATAAAAATATGAGTTATAAAATCTATAGTGTTGGAATTGGTGATAGTTATAATAGTAATGATGATATTGGAATAAATCATATTAAACACATTGTTGGAAAAGATTCAATATCATTAGTTATTAACCTTAATAATAACTTTAAAAAAAATATGTTAAATCAAAAAATATATTTATCCAATGATAAACATATAAATTATTTTTTAACTTCTTATGACCACTATGTTAATGATGGAGATATTGAAAAAAGAATCTCTTTGCCAATTGAAGTTTTCTCAGAAAAAAATTATATATTTATACCACCTAATACTAATGAACTAATAACAGAAAACAATAAATATTATTTAAATATTAAAAATATAAATGAAAATAGATATGATTTTTTAATTATTACTGGATCATTATCTCAAAATACTTCGATTTTTAAAAATAAAATTATTAAACAAATAACTAAAGAAAATGTAGATCATTTATATAGAATTAATACAGGGGTATGGAATAAACCTATAAGTAGTGATTATATAAACAAATATGATGTAATATTTTTTGATAATTTCCCCATAAAAAATGAAGATATCAGTCTTCTAAATAAAATCAAATCTCTAAAAGATAAATTGATAATATTTAATTTAGGTGAAAACATTGATAATAATTATGTTCTAAATAATTTTTTAAACCTATATAATTGTAATTATATACATAAAAAGAGTGGATTTTTAAATAACAAGAAATCAATTTCAGTAAATAATATTACATTTAACTTGCCAGAAAATAAAACGGAATATTTTATTGATTGTGAAAATGATATAAATACTATTAAATATGAAAATAATAATACTATATTTAAAATTAATGATAATATTTTTTTGATGTTTTTCCCTAATTTTCTACTATTAAATAATAAAACTACATTATTTGAAAATAGTTATCCTTTTTATGATTTAATAGTAAGCAAACTTGAATCATTTTTATTTAATAAAAAATCAATTGTTGATGTTATTATTACTAATGACAAATATTTTATTAGTGAACAAATAGATATATATGTATCAATTAGTGATCATTTAGATTATGAAGATGCCTATATAATTGTTAATGATCTATCTGAAAAAACAGATATTAAAATTACTAATGGTGTAAAAATTCAAGATAATTATTATAAATTTTCATTTAAACCTAAATCATCAGGATATTTCAATCTCTATGCATCTGTAAAAATAAATGGACTAGAAGATATAAATAGTAACAGCCAAAATATTGAAGTAATAGCTGATTCTATCGAATCTAAAAATATTTCATTAAATGACAACTACTTAAGTATGTTATCAGTCCAAACAAATGGAAATTACAGTCATCACTCTAATATTAATACTCTGCTTGATAATATAACTATTAAAGAAAAAACACATTTAAAAGAATATCAAATTAATATATTCACCTACAAATTTATTTGGTTAATGCTAATATTCCTCCTATCATCAGAATGGTATATTAGAAGTAAAGTGGGTTTGTTATAATAAATTTTACTTTTGAATTAAATATAATTATCGTCTATATTAAGTGCTTTTAAATTTAACTATATAATAATAATGATAACTCTAATATTTGTAATAATAAATTTTATTTTTGCTTCAGATTATTTTGATAAATCTATTATGAATTATCCGATTCAATCTAAGTCGCTGGTTGCAAATCAAAAAAGTGATATGTTATTATCAGATACAGTTGATCCAAATACGTACTATGTTGGCCCTGGAGATAAGTTTTTTTTAAGTTTAATATCTAATAATATAACTATTAATGAATATTTAGTTGTTTCACCTCTAGGTGATTTAATATTGCCAAATCTATCTTTAGTTAATGTAGATAAGTTAAACCTTATAGAAACTTTTAAACTTATAGAAGATAAATATAGTAAAAAATTTATTAATATTGAATTTAGTATGACATTAGCTGATATAAGAAAATTTAAAGTAGAGATTCTAGGTTTATTAAATAGTCCTCTATTTATAACCTCAAATCCTCTTCATACAGTTTCTGATGTTTATAATATTTTAAAAACAAAAAATATTTCAAATATTAATAATAAGAATATATCTGAAAGGAATATTATTTTAGATAGAAATAATGAAAAAATATTAATAGATATGTTAGGTGTTAAAAAAACAGATTATTCATTTAATCCTTTTTTGATGGAAGGTGATAAATTATATATAGAACCGAAACGAGAAGAAATATACATCGAGGGTGCTATTAATTATAAAGGATCATATGAATATACTGAAAATGAGTCTTTGTATGATTTTATAACATTAATTGGTGGATTTTCAATAAATGCAGATACAAATAATATAAAAATTTCTAGATTTAGTAGTGATGATGAACAAATTGAAATATTTATAAATCAATATAATGATTCTAAGGAAATATTTTTGCATCCATATGATCATATTAATGTTCAATTTATAAAAAATTATAAAAAAAGGAGCTTTGTTACTATAGAAGGTGAAATTAATACTCCTGGTATATATGTTCTTGAAAATGACATGACATTCGAAAACTTATTAATTGAATCTGGCGGCTATACTGACTTTGCTGATAGTAATAAGATATTAATAAATAATAATAATTTTATTGAAATAAGGGACCCTGAATTTGAAAGAATTGAGCTTATTCCTCCACAAAATAGATCAATATCTGAAATATCATATCTTAAATCTAGAAAAATTGTCAAAAAAGGTTCAATGATATCTAAAAATACTGATATTACTAAAAAAATATTGAAACATAAATTAAATCCCAATGATATAATTAAAATTCCTAAACTCGTTAGATATGTAGAAATAATTGGAGGAATAAATAATCCTGGATTATATCCTTACTCTAATAATTTAACAATAAATGATCTAATCGATTTAGCTGGAGGTAAATCAAAAGGAGCTACAAGAAAAGTCTACATAATTAATTCATTAAATCAAAAAAATAGAGTTAGAAAATTAACTTCAAGTTTAAGAAATGGTGATGTAGTATTTATTGAAACAAAACAAGATATGAATTTATGGAATAAATTACAAGAATCTATGGGTCTTATGGGGCAAGTTGCAACTTTAATAGCTGTTATTCAAAGCGCACAAAACAATTAATGAACTTTAATACTTTTATCAATATTTTTAATAAAAATAGAAAAAATATAATAAAAATTATATGTTCATTTTTATTTTTCGGTGTTATATATATATTGTTATCTGATAATTTATATAAATCCTCTATCTCTTTATATCCCGCTGGAGAATTAAGTGAAAATAATAGTATTTTAAGTGAATTTAGTGAATATACTGAAACATTTGGTGTTAGTATGCCAACAAAAAGCAATTATTATATTCCAGATATTATTAATAGTTATAGCTTAAAGAAAGAAATAATCACTAAAAAATGGAATTCTACAAAATATGATAAAGAAACTAATTTAATTGAATATTGGGAAATAGATAATAATTCTTTTTTTAAAAAAATAAGTCAAAAAATTACCTTTATGTTCGATAGTAAATATTTTGATGACAATTTATATAATTTAAATTTAGCAATCAAAAAATTAGATAATTTAATCTCCGTAAATGAAGCATATTCTGGATTGATCGAAGTTGATGTTTTATTTGACGAACCTCAACTTTCTGCAGATATCGCTAATTATATTTCAAATTATGTTATTCGTTTTGTTAATTCTGAACAAAAGAGTTTCGCATTAAAAACAAAATTATTCACTGAGAAAAGATTTGAGATGGCAGAATTAGATCTTATTGCATCAGAAAATAAATTGACGAATTATAGAAAAAAACACCCAATTTCATTAGATACTCCTGAACTCCAATTGCAAAGGTTAAGACTTATAAGAGAAGTTGAGGTTAATCAAGAAGTATTTATTACATTGAGAAATCAACTTGAAATTGCAAAAATTGAAGAATCTAAAGAAAGATTATTTATAAATATTTTAGATAAAGCTGAGCCTTCAATTAAAAAAGCATATCCTAAAATATTTCTACTTCTAATCATCTTTTTCTTATTAGGACTCTTTATAAGTGTTCTTTATTTTATGATATTATATAATGTCAACAAAAAATAAAATAAATTCTTTTCCTTTAATATATTTTATTGGTGCACAAAAGGCAGGTACTACAACTTTATATAGATGGTTAAGACAAGATTCTAGATTACAATTTCCAAATATTAAAGAAACACATTTTTTTAGTACAAATTATCATTATGGAAAAAAATGGTACTTAAATAGATTTAATAAAAATAATAATTATATTAGATGTGAAGTAGATCCATCTTATATTTTCCATTCTAAAGCAATTTCTCGGATATTATCACTATCACCATGTTCTAAGTTTATTATTATATTAAGAAAACCTATTGAGAGATCATATTCACATTATTTAATGTCTAAGTACAGAGGGTATGAAAAACTTTCTTTTGTTGATGCATTGATTAATGAAAAAAAAAGATTATCAATAGGAGATATCTTCTCTTTAAATAATTATTCTTATTTAAAAAGGAGTGAATATCCAAATCAGATAAATAAGCTTTTGTCAATGGTCGATAAAAGTAACATTTTATTTTTAAATTTTAATGATTTGTTTATAAAAAATAGGGCTTCTTCTTTAGAAAAGATTTATAAATTTATAAATTTAGAATATAAGAATGATCTTAACTTGGACATTAAAGCAAATAAAGCTAAAAGTTATAAAAATAATTTTATAAGAGATTTAATATATAGTGATAATTTTATAAGGGGTTTATTTAAATATATAATTCCTTCTTATAGTTTAAGATATAAAATTAAATTTTTTTTAGAAAAACTAAATTCTTCTAAAATTATTCATGATGAAGTGAGTTTAGATAATCTAATAGATTCTATTCCAAAAGAATATGTTGAATGGAATAATGAACAAGTATATAAAACTCAAAAGATAACTAATTTACAATTAAATGAATGGATAATATGAACATTACGAATCAGCCAATTATTATAGCTGGGATGCATCGTTCTGGTACATCCTTATTATCTAAAGTATTAATTGATATGAATATAAATATGGGACATTATTTAGATGTTAATAATGAGTCTAAGTTTTTTCAAAGATTAAATAGATGGATTTTATCGTGCATAGGATCATCATGGGATGCTCCAAAAACTTTGGTTGATATTAACTCTGAAGACTTAAAAATTATAGAAAATAAATTATTAAAATCACTGCAATCTAAAACAACTAGTTCTATTTATTTTGGCTTGAGGAAGTCTATCTTTAACCATTCTTTCTCTAATATTGAATATAATTGGGGCTGGAAAGATCCATCAAATACATTTACATTGCCTGTTTGGTTAAATATATTTAAAAAAGCAAAAGTGATTTATGTTTTAAGACATCCACTTGATGTATCTAATAGTTTATTAAAAAGGAATAATTTTCTTAAAAGAAAAGATCATAATAATTCATTCCCAAACTTATTTTCTAAATATTTATCTATATTAAGTATATCTAAAGGTGGTGTCTCATGCTCATTTAATATTAATAATATTGATGATTGCTTATCTTTGTATAATAATTATTATAATGAAATAATAAAACTTAGTAAAACATATAATATATTATTTATTAAGTATGAAGATCTTATTTTAGATACGTCAAAATCAATCTCACAATTAAGTGAATTTTTAGAAAAAGATTTTAATAAAGAGCTATTAATACAAGTTAATAAGTATATTAATAAAGAAAGAGTATACGCATTCAAAAATTCATCATTTAAATACTCTAAAGAATTGTTGAAAAATAATATATATAATGAAAACTGATTTGTGTTATATAATAATTGTACATTATAATTCGTTGCCTGAAACAATAAATTGTATTAAGAGTATTTATACTTCCTCGAATAAAAATTATAAAATAATTTTAGTAGACAATTATTCTTCAGATAATTCATTAGCTATTTTAAAGAAAGAATATAAAATTGATAATAAGATTGTTTTTATTGAGTCTAATTATAATGGAGGATATGCATATGGCTTAAATTTAGGCATCAAATTTTCATTAAAAGAAAATAAATGTACACATTTATGGTTAATCAATAATGATGTTGTAATTACTGAAAATACTTTAAAAGAACTTCTTATATCTGATAAGAGCACAAATGAAAAGTATATATGGGGAAGTAAAATTTTAAATATGGATAATACCGTCCAGTCAGTAGGGTGTAAGTTAAATAAATATTTTATGACTAGTAGTCATAACTATAAAAACTCTAATGATTCTTTTAATATAACAAATAATGAATTTGATTATATTCATGGATGTTCTATTTTTTTAAAAAAGGACCTTATTCGTAGCATAGGTTTTCTTGATGAAAATTATTTTTTGTTTTATGAGGATGTTGATTTTTCTTATTCAGCAAAATTAAATAAAATTGCTTTAGGTATATCCAAAGAAAGTAAAATTTTTCATAAAGAAAATAGTACGGTAAAAAAAATGAACTACCAGTATCTAGCTACTTTAAATAGAATAAAGTTTGCTAGAAAATATTTTAAAAATATGTTGCCTTTTGTTTATTTGGGAATATTTTACGAAATATTTAAAAATTTATGTTTATTGAGATTTAATAGAAATTATTTATTAATTAAACATCTGATTCATGAATTCAGTTAGTAATATTTTGCTTATATTATTTACTGCACTAATTGGTTTAGATAGAATAAACCTTTTGCCAAATGATGATATTACATTAACTCCATTTTTAATCGTATCATTTTTACTATTATTTTATAATTTAATTTTTAAATTTGATCACATCACACCTTTTTGGTTGAAAAATAACTCAAAATTTCTATTATTATTAGTTGTTTTTCTTTGTTTTGTAGTATTAAGCATTCCATTATCACAAGACATCTATTTTTCTTTTAAAAGACTTATACTTTTACTATATATTATTATCGTAATAACTGTAATTTTTTTGACCTATAAAGATAATGATATATTTGAAAATTTATACTTAGGAAGCATTGTAGGTTCTTTTATTTTTTATATATTCAATATTTTATTACTTCTCTATTGGTTAGGATTAATTAAAGTAAATTACACTTTTATTAATATAGAACCACATACACTATCATATTTTATACCTAGACTTGGTGGTTTTTCAGAAGATGTGAATCGTGGTGGTTTCGTTCTAATATTTTACACATATTTACTTTTAATAAGTAAAAATAAAATAAAGTTCAATTGGGTCTTAATTTGCCTAAATATGTTTTTTATAATATGTACACTTTCAAGAACATCTATTTTGTTTTTTATTATAACTTTATCTATTTATATATTTTATTATGCATCAAAAAAAGATAAGAGAGTATATTTTATAAATTTACTAATTGTCATAACGATTTTCTCATTTTCTATAAATTATTTTTCTAATATAAATATAATAGATTTTACTTCTGTAATTGAAGAACGATTATCTATAGAAGACCAAGGCCATGACTCATCCTCGAGTATACATTTAAAATTAATTAATGATGCACTAGATACAATTATATCAAGTGGAAAAATATTCATTATTGGTAATGGTCATGGAACCTCATATAAAACAATTAAAGGATATAGAATGTCAGGAACTAAGAATGCAAACTATCATTCTCAATATCTTAGTATTTTTGTTGAAAATGGATTTTTTGCCTTCTTATCATTTTTATTTTTGACAATTATTTATCCAATTTATAATAATAAAAGTATTTTTTATCCAATGATTATTGGTGTATTTATTTTTAATATTTTTTATCAATTAATTAATGAACCTGCCTATTGGTTTTTAATATTCTTATTTTATCATTCACTTTCAAATAAATACTATTTAGATAAATGAAAATAATTATTAATGGTAGATTTCTAACTCAAAAACTTAGTGGTGTACAAATGTTTGCTTTATCTTACGCTAATCAGTTATTTAAAATATATGAAGAAAAATTAATAGTTCTTGTCCCAGTAAAATCAAAGATTAATGAAAATTTTAATTTTTTATTTAAAGTAAAAAAAATTGGGTCATACAAGGGACATTTGTGGGAACAATATGATCTACCTGTATATTTAAAATCAATTAACTATCCTTTATTAATTAACTTAGGTAACTCGGCTCCTATATTCTATAAAAATAAATTTATAACAATTCATGATTTATCAATATACCACAATAAAAAATGGCATAATATATTTTATAGATCATTTTATAAATTTTTAACACCTTTAATTATTAAAAATAATCAAAAAATATTTACTGTAAGTAAATTTTCTAAAAATGAAATAATGAAAAAATTTAAAATTTTAGATAACAATATTAGAGTTGTTCCTAACTCTTTGAATATTAATATTAATAAAATCAATAAAAATAAATCTAAAGAAGAATATTTTTTATTTGTTGGTTCATTAAACAGTAGAAAAAATTTAACAACTCTTGTAGAATCTTTTAAATTGCTTTCTAATATAAAGGTAAAACTAAAGTTAGTTGGAGTTTCCAAAAGTGAATTTGTTTCACAATTTGGTTATCAGATAAACGTTGAACCTATTGGCCATGTATATGGAAAGGAATTGCGCAAATTGTATATTAACTCTATTGCATTAATTTTTCCATCTCATTATGAAGGATTTGGTATCCCCCTAATAGAAGCAATGTTATTAGGTTCTCCTATATTATGTTCAGATATCGAAGTTTTTAATGAAGTGTGTCAAGATGCAGCTATTTACTTTAATCAAAATGATAAAATTCAGATAAAAAGGAAAATATTAGATATTTACAGTAATAAATATCTAATATCAGATTTAATTAAAAAGGGATATTCAAGAATAAATAATTTTGATATTGATAAATGTGTGAAAATCTTTCAACACGAAATAGACAACATTATATCATGAAGATTGCAATATTACATTATTGGTTAACTGGAATGAGAGGTGGTGAAAAAGTTCTTGAGGATATTTGTGCTATATATCCAAATGCTGATATTTATACTCATATCTATAACAAAGAAAAAACTTCAAATATTATTAATTCACATACAATTAAAACAACATTTATAAATACTCTGCCTTATGCAAAAAAACTATATCATTTCTATTTACCTTTAATGCCTATTGCACTGAAATTAATAAATCTAAAGTCCTATGATCTTATTATAAGCTCAGAGTCAGGTCCTTCTAAAGGTGTTAACAAACATAATGCTATACACATATGCTATTGTCATTCTCCTATGAGATATATATGGGATATGTACGCTATATATTATAAAAATTCATCATTGCTTACTAGAACTGGATTGAAATCAATTAGACCTTTTTTGAAAAAATGGGATATTAAATCAAGTCAAAATATAAATTCTATTGTTTCAAATTCATATTTTGTATCTGAAAGAATTAAAAACTATTGGAATCAAAAATCTATTGTAATTAATCCTGGTATAGATTTCAACAATTTCAATGTTTCTCAAAATAAAAAAAATCAATATGTGATTGTTTCACAACTTGTTCCTTATAAAAATATAGACTTAGCAATAAAAGCATTTAACCAAAATAAGAAAAAATTATTTATTATAGGAAATGGTCCATTATTTAAAAAATATAGTAAAATGTCTAATGATAACATTGTCTTACTAGGAAATGTGACAAATGAAGAAAGAAATAAGTTCTTATCTGAGAGTAAAGCATTAATTTTTCCTGGAATAGAAGATTTTGGCATTGTTCCTCTTGAATCAATGGCCTCAGGAACTCCAGTGATAGCTTATAATAAAGGTGGAGTAAAAGAATATTTAGAAGACAAAATAAATGGATATACTTTTAATGAGAATACATTAGATTCATTAAATGAATGCATAATAAAATTTGAAAAAAATATAAATCGTTTTGAATCAATGGAAATTAGAAAATCAATTAGTAAATTTAGTAGTGATAACTTTCAGAGTAAATTTAAAAAACACATTGATTATATCATTAGATTAAATGAGAATTAATTATTTAATATTGTTGTCTTCACTTTCATTTTTATTCTCTCAAGCTTTAATAAGAGAAATTGATAAGAATGATTTGCTTAGATCTGAATATTACTCCATACAAAATAATAATTTAACAGATGATCTATTTTATTCCCCCCATATACAAAAAAACAATAGTAAGAATTTTTTAAATATTTTTTCTAAACTTAATTACGAAAAATATTTTCAAGTTGAGCCAGTTATAGCTTTAAGATATAGTTCCCTTGGATTTGGTATGTATTCAGGACTAAATGAATTGTCAGCAACTCCTGTAACATGGATTACTCCAGGATTAAAAATTCAATCAACAATTCCAATAATGAAAGGTCTATCTAACTTCTGGCTTTATTCGTGGGTAGATTTTTACAAGCATTCTGCATATGGATTTAATGGGAATGATACTTATGTAGATAATTTATACCCATTATTTAATTATGAATCAAATTATTCGATTAATTTTTACACCCCAACTAAGTCCCCAAATAATGGTATAGATTTTGATGAAGGTCAAGCGGGCATATCCTTATTATCACATAACTTACAATTAATATTTGGTAAATATAAAACAAACATTGGTCCATTTATATCCGGGAACTTAAGTGTTTCAGATAATGCCCCAAGTTTCCCTCAATTAATGTTGAAAGCTAATTATAATAAAAAAATTTATTTTTCATATTTAATTGGATCTTTAAATTCAAATATTTCACACAACTATTGCACAGCTGAAACTGAGGCAGATCTGTTTCTTTGTAATGTTTCAATTCCAGATTTATACACAGATGAATGGTCTTATGTTGATGATCCCTTACATTGGTATTCTGCATATCAGAATTCCATTTATCCATCTGTATCTAATCAAGTTTATCAACGGTATATAGTTAATCATCGTTTAGATTTTATGCCTACTAATAATTTTAGAATTGGAATATATGAACAAATTATTTTTGGAGCAAAAAGTCCACCTTTTAGTTATTTGATTCCAATCAATCCATTGTGGTCATCCCAGCATTCTGGAAACGATACTGATAATTTAATGATGGGTATGGATCTTGAATATATATTTAAGAAATATCGTTTTTATAGTGCATTTCTTATGGATGAATGGGCTTTGTTCGATACATTTAGTCAAAAGGAGAGAAATTGGTTTGCTTATCAAATTGGTATTAGTAGGACATTGAATATATTTGATAAAAATTCACTATTTAAATTTGAATATTCAAAAGTTGATCCAAGAACTTACAGGCACAGATATATTATAAATCAACCTAAACATAATGGCTATAATTTAGGTTACTGGTCTGGAAGTGATTCTGATAATATTTATGCTAATTTATCTGTTTTTATTAATGATCTTTCTATATTTAAATTTATATATCAATATACTCGTATTGGTGCACAAGATCATTTGACAATTTTGCAAAATCAATATGAAAATGAAGATGTTGACTTTTTAGGTGATAACTTTCATGCAATTAGAGAATTAAGAATATCATATACAAAAACATTAAAAAATATGATAGATTTAGATATAGAATTCACAAATTTTAATACAAATATATTTGATTATTCAATAAAAGATTATAATGATATAAAAATTATTTTAAGATATAATATAAATTATTAACAATGTTAGATATAAAATATATAAGAGAAAATATTGAAGATGTTAAAAATTCTACTAATGCAAAAAATTGCAAAGTTAATTTTGATCATATCCTTGAATTAGATAAAAATAGAAGAGAGGTTATAAATAATGTTGAAAAACTTAAGGCAAAACGAAATACTTTAAATAGTGATATATCAACATTACTGAAAAATAAACAAGATGCTTCTGAATTAATTGCTAATATGAAGGAAATATCTTCTAATATTAAATCTTTGGATTTAAACCTTAATGAAATCAATACTACTTTAAATACTGCTTTATTATATATTCCAAATACTATACATGATTCAGTGCCTTTGGGAGATGAAAACTCAAATATTGTTGTTCGAGAATGGGGAAGTAAGCCCCAATTTGATTTTAAAATCAAAGATCATAAAGATTTGTCTGAAATAAATAAATTGGTCGATTTTAAAAGAGCTGTAAAAATGTCTGGCTCAGGATTCCCATTATATACAGATTTAGGAGCTAAATTAGAAAGAGCATTGATCAATTATATGCTTGATTTTCATAGTGAAAATAACTATATCGAATTGTTCCCTCCATTTTTAGTTTCTGAGAACTCTCCAACTACAACAGGAAATCTACCAAAATTTAAGGATGATATGTATAGTATCGATTCTGATACTTTATATTGCATTCCTACCGCAGAAGTCCCTGTAACCAATATTCATGCTAATGAAGTTTTAAATGAAAAAGATTTTCCAATAAAATATGCAGCATATAGTGCATGTTTTAGAAGAGAAGCGGGGAGTTATGGAAAAGATACTAAAGGACTTTTAAGATTGCATCAATTTAATAAAGTAGAATTAGTTAAGTTCGTAAAAGCTGATCAATCATATCAAGAGTTAGAATTATTGCTTGCAGATGCTGAAAAAGTTTTACAATCATTAAATTTACACTATAGAATTGTTTTGCTTGCATCTGGCGATCTTTCTTTTTCAGCTGCTAAATGCTATGATATAGAAGTTTGGTCACCAGGAGAAAATAAATATTTAGAAGTATCAAGTTGTAGTAACTTTGAAAGTTTTCAAGCACGCAGAGGTAAAATAAAATATCGTAATTTAGAAACAAATAAATTAGATTACGTTCATACTATAAATGGTTCTGGATTAGCTACTCCAAGATTGATGGTAAGTTTATTGGAAACTTATCAAAATTCAGATAGTTCAATAAATATGCCCGATGTATTATCACCTTACCTAAATTTCGATAAAATATATGTTAAATAGAATAATCTTATTTTTAATGTTATTCTCATTATTATTTAATAATACTAATGATACTATAAATAATAATGATGATGATGCATTGTTTTATGAAGAAGTTGATTTGTTCGACCAGTTACTGTCAGAATCTAAAGTCTTCTATGCTGAAGCAATTATTTCTGATATGGCAAGTGATACTGTTAATACCTTGTATTATTTTGATAATCTGTTTAAAGCCTTAACTCAACTAGAAGAAGTAAGTAAAAATGTTCCTGAAATTGCGAAGCTGAAATATCAAAAATTGTTATCTTCAGTAATAGAATATTATGATAAAAAAGTAGTTTCTGTAGATCATGCTACCACAGGTTATTCGACAGCTGTTTTAAAAGATAAGCTTGAAGAATATATTTATTCTCAAGAATTAGAAGATATAATAGGAATTGAAGAAACAATTGAAATTATAGATGGTTTTCCTATAACATATAATAGGAAGGTTCAAAATGTTATAAACTATTATACAAAACAAGGTAGATCTCATATACAACAATGGTTAAATAGACAAGAAAAGTTTAAGCAGATAATGTTGCCTATTTTAGATGATATGGACGTTCCCTTAGAACTATTTTATGTCGCAATGGTAGAGAGTGGTCTAAGAACCGACGCTAAATCTTGGGCTGCAGCTGTTGGGCCATGGCAATTTATAAGAGACACTGGAAAAGCATATGGATTGAAAATTAATTATTACTATGATGAACGTAGAGATTTTGAAAAATCTACTAAAGCTGCAGCAAAATACTTGAAAGACTTATATAATGAATTTGGAGATTGGTATTTAGCATTTGCTGCATATAATACTGGCTCGCCACGTATTAGAAGACATATGAATTATTTTAAAACTAGTAATTTTTGGGATTTAGAAAATATTTCTAAAGAAACACAAAATTATATCCCAAGTATTCTAGCTATTATCTTTATAGCTAAAGATCCAGAAAAATACGGTTTTACTGTTAACCCTCATGATACATTTAATTGGACTAACATTAGTATTGATAAAAATGTAAAGTTAGATGATGTAGCTAGGTGTAGCAGCATACCTAAAAAAACATTATTGTCATATAATCCTGAAATCTTAAAAGATTTTATTAAAGTAGAGAAGGATGAAGTTTATAATTTTAGGATGCCACTAAATTGTAGTGAAAAATTCGATTCTTTATTTGCTCTAGTTAAAGATGAACAGGATTTAGATCAAGTTGTTTTTAAAAAACATAAAATTAAAAGAGGAGAAAGTTTGTGGAGTATTGCGATTAAATATGGTTCTACTATAACTGCAATATGCGAAGTGAATAATATTAATAGAAATAAAGCAATTAGAGCAGGAAAAACCATTACTGTCCCTATTGGCAAATTCAAGAAAACACCTACAAAAATTTACTATAAAGTGAAAAGAGGTGATACTTTAAGCGGTATTGCTTTAAAGTACAATGTTAGTGTAAAAAAAATTAAAAAATGGAACAAAAAAATTAAAAATGATAATATCTATATTGGACAAAAAGTTATTATTTACAAGTAAAGATTAGATCTTTGTTTTATCGTTAATAATTACCTAATATATCTGACATTGTATTTATTAATTTTTATAACATCAAACAACTATGACAAAAGCTGATATTATAAGTGAAGTTTCAAAAGAAACTGGTTTTACAAAAGTTGAAGTTGAAAATCAATTAGACAGTATTATTAATACAATTAAACTTTCACTCTCTAAAGGAAATAGAGTTGATATAAGAGGTTTCGGTAGTTTTATTGTTAAAGAAAGACCTAAGAGAATGGCAATAAATCCTGCAACTAAAGAAAAAATTGTTTTAAATAAAAGACATGAACCAATATTTAAAGTTTCAAAATTATTAAAAGAATATGTAAATAAAACATTAATTAGAGGATTCTAAGGAGAAAAGTTTATGCCATGTGGTAAAAAAAGAAAACGTCAAAAAATGAACACTCACAAAAAGAAAAAACGTTTAAGAGCTAATAGACACAAGAAAAAATAATTAACCTATACAATATATAAAAAAACCATTCATTTATAATATTTTATTATAGAATGAATGGTTTTTTTTTGGATACTAAGAAGATGGAAAGTTTTATATATACAGTAACACAGCTTAATAATCATTCAAAGTCAATTCTTGAAAATAATCTTAATAATATTTGGGTATCAGGTGAAATTATTAATTTTAAAGTTTATGGCTCAGGACATGCTTATTTTACATTAAAAGATGCTAATTCAGAAATATCATGTACATGGTTTAATTATAATTCTATAAATAAAATTAAAGATAGTGATTTAGTAACATTAAATGGCAATGTTACCATTTATAATACTAAGGGCAGATTTCAATTAGTTGTAAAAGACTCATTTATAAAGGGAAAAGGTAAAGAATCTATAGAACTATTAAAATTAAAGAAAAAATTGTATAAAGAAGGTTTGTTTGATCAAAAAAATAAAAATAAAATCCCAAAATACCCAAAAAATATAGCTATTTTAACATCAATTAATGGTGCAGTTATTAAAGATATGATTAATATTTATTCAAGAAGAGCACCATATTTAAAATTGTTCCTATATGATGTTAAAGTACAAGGAACCAACTCATCTAATATGATCACCGACTTTATAGAATTAATAAATATTAAAAAAAATATTGATTTGATAATAATAGCAAGGGGTGGTGGTAGCTCTAGTGATTTAACATCATTTAATGATGAATCACTTGTACGCTCTATTTCAAAATCATCTATCCCAATTATTACTGCTATTGGTCATGAGATTGATACAAGTTTATCTGATTTAGCATCAGATTTAAAATGTTCAACTCCTTCGGAAGCTGCTGAATTATCTGTCCCTGATATAACAGATTTATTACAATATATTGATTCTCAATATGGTACGCTTGAATCTTGTTTAAAAAATAGAGTTAAAAATTATTTATTAAGTCTTCAAGCAAACAACTTTTTATCTTCAATTGAAAAGAAGAATTTATACATTAAATCATTTATATCAATAATGGATAATAACTATGCTATGTTTGAAAAAACAGTTAATTTCAATTTAGAAAAGTATAAGAACTCTATCAATATTTATAATAATATTCTAAAACAAAACAATATTGAATCATTAAAGAAAATAGGTTTTTCAATAATAAAAAAAAATGGGAAAATTTTAAATAATTCAGAAAATATTTATGTGAATGATGTATTAAATGTTGATATGTATAATGATTCAATTGAAGTTTATATAGGAGATATTAAAAGAAATGAAAAAAAATAATAATATTACTTTTGAGGAAGCTTTAAGACAGCTTGAATCGATTTCAAAAAAAGTTGAAGATTCAAACCTTACATTAGATGAGTTAGTTGATGCATTTAAAAAAGGTAGTGAATTATATGATATATGCAATAATAAATTAACAACAGCAAAATTAGAAATAGAAAAAATAGAAAAATCAAAAGACATTATATAGGCTATGAATATATTACTTTCTGGAAATAAAAGAAAAATTGATTTTAATGATATTTTAATAAATATTTATAATTATTTATCAAAAGATGTTAATAATAAAATATTTATAGATGAACATGTAAAAAATCCTGAGATATCTTCTCGTTATAAATTCTATAAAATTTATTCAAAAAAAAATAAATATGAGCTGCTCATTTCTATAGGTGGTGATGGTGCGATTTTATCATGTGTCCGTAGAATGAAATCCTTGCAAATCCCTATTCTTGGTATACATATAGGTAATCTTGGTTTTTTAAACCATTGTGATAAAAATAATTACAGAAGTATTTTAGAAAAAATATTTAAAAAAAATAAATTACATTTCACTAAACATAGATTAATTGGAGCTACTTTTTATAATGATCAAAACATAGAAAAATCGATTGTTGCATTAAATGATATTGTAGTAAGTCAACCAGAGCTTTCAAGGTTAGTGAAATTAGATGTATATATAGGAAGAAATCTACTTAATAAATTTAATTCTGATGGTATCATCTTTTCTACTCCACTTGGTTCTACTGCATATTCTTTATCAGCTGGAGGTCCTATAATATCACCTGATGTAGATTGTTTGGTTATTACTCCTGTTTCTCCACATACATTATCATTGAGACCCATAGTTTTAAAATCTGATCAGCAAATTAAAATTTTATCTAAAAATAATGTCGGGAAAATTTCATTATCTTCAGATGGTCAGCAAAAATATAATATACGAAAAAAATCAACAATTAAGATATTTAATACTAATCAGTATGCATTATTTGTTTCTATCCCAGGAGTAAATAATTATTACCAGAAATTAAGAAAAAAAATAGGCTGGAGATAAGTGTACATAATAAAATGCTTAACATTGTTTTTTTCTATTATTATGTTTTCTTGTACTAGTAAAACATATAAATCATTCTATTTATTGAATGATGCATTTGAAAATTGGTACAAAAACAATCATATGACTAATATTAACTATTATAATAAAGGCTATCATTACTACAATGATTTTTATTATACAAATAGTTTTAAAGAATATATTAATGATTTAAAACGTTTTCAATTAGAACTATCTCAGCTGGATATAGGTAAAAATAAATCAATGTTATCTGAACAATATTTCTATTTAAAACATCTAATAAATAATTTATTAATAATTAACTCAGATTCAGAAATAATAGATGATCCTTATTTACTACTATATGATAATTATTATTCTATATATAGTATTATAGAAAATGAAAGCTTGATGATGAATGAAAAAATAGATTTATTGTTTCATGCAATTGATAGAAATATAAAAAATATTCAATTTATCATTGATAATAAAAATAAATATAGATTATTGGATAAAAATATTTTTTCTAATGAGTCGCAAATATATTTAAACTATTTAAATTATGTTCCAATTAAAGTATCCTCAGATATTAATACACTTGATAGCCTTGATAATAAAATTAAATATCTCAAGAAATCTTTTTTAGAATTTAAAGAAAGCAATCTCTATATAACTCAACCAGTAGAAATATTAAATGATAAAAAAATAATATATTCAAAATATATCCAAGAAAATATTTCTACTCATATAGATTATAATGATAAAGTCGAACATATAATGAATAATTATAAGAATTACAATTCTAAATTGTTTAATAAATGCTTAAAATTCTATCTAATAGAAAATGATGAGCCTGTATGGGTTGATGAAACAGATTCTTTAAATGTTATTAAATGGGTTCTTGAGAATAAAATATTTACATCTACAATTAATAATGATAAGATTATTTCTAATTATTATAAAACTTTAAATGAGATTAATACAATAATAAGTACTGATCTAAATGCTCTTTCAATTAATAAACTGCCATTAATTTTTAAAAAAGATTATGATCTAAATTTATTTAGATCGAAATCTTTTACTTTTAATGATAATATTTTTATAGATATAGATAATAAAGATTACAATTTTAATAAGTATAGTATCTTTAGTGATCTTACACTAGACATAATCAATTCTTTTTATGATAGAAATAATGTTAAATTCAAGGGTGTTGTAAATGATAAATCATACCAGAATGCTTTATCCAGATATCTAAGAAGTATTTTATTAAATGATGAGTTTTTTAATCAAGATGAATTATATGGAGTTATTGATTGCTTAGATATTTTAAGAACAATAGTTTTATCTATTAATCAACATAATCTATTTAATGATAATATATCAAAAGATAAAATTATTTCTAATTTAATTAAGTATGGTTATTATCATAAAGATGAAGCAGTTAGTAAATATAAGACTATTGCTTCGTTAAATAATTTTTATATTTTCGAATATATGTATTTTGATGCCCTTATAAATAAAAAAATAGATATAAGTCATTTTCAAAATGCTTTGATCAAAGGAAATATCCCTATATATATGATTGATAATTAATATGCCAAAAAAAACATTACCATTATATGATGAAAGCTCAATTAAATCTTTAGATTGGAAGGAGCATATACGATTACGTCCAGGTATGTATATTGGAAAAATAGGCGATGGTAAATCTGCTGATGATGGTATATATATATTATTAAAAGAAATTATAGATAACTCCATTGATGAATATGTC
The DNA here is from genome assembly GCA_964429875.1 of uncultured bacterium. Lineage (GTDB taxonomy): Bacteria > Fidelibacterota > Marinisomatia > SCGC-AAA003-L08 > D37C17 > CAYSDL01. The sequence goes on along the minus strand of CAYSDL010000003.1, from coordinate 13,308 downwards.
ATGGGATATGGTTCTCAAATTGATGTTAGAATTAAAGGCAATGCAGTTATTATCAGAGATTATGGAAGGGGTATACCATTAGGTAAAGTTCATGATTGTGTATCTAAAATTAATACAGGAGGTAAGTATGATTCTGAGGTTTTTCAAAAATCTGTAGGATTAAATGGAGTTGGAACCAAAGCAGTTAATGCTTTATCTGAAAAATTTACAATTCAATCTATAAGAGATAATCAAACTATCATTTTAGAATATTCTAGAGGTGATATTAAATATAAACAGGATATTACTGACACAACTATAAGGAATGGTACTAAAATCACCTTTATACCCGATAATAAAATCTTTAAAAATTATAGGTTTATCGAAGATTTTGTTGAACATCAAATTTTAAATTATGTTTATTTAAATTCGGGCTTAAAAATCAGTTATAATAATAAAAATTTTTATTCTGAGAATGGGTTAAAAGATCTTCTTGAAAAGAATACTATAAATCAATTCACACATTATCCGATCATACATCTTAAAGATAAAGATATTGAAATAGCTATCACTCATGGGAATAACTATGGCGAGGAGTATTACTCATTTGTAAATGGTCAAAATACAACCCATGGAGGAACACATTTGTCGGCTTTTAAGGAAGCTATTGTTAAAACTCTGAGAGATTTTTATAAAAAAGATTTTGATACTTCTGATATTAGAGCGTCTATTATATCAGCTATTAGCATTAGAATGCAAAATCCAGTCTTTGAATCACAAACTAAGACTAAATTAGGTTCAACAGATATAATTGAGGATAGTTTAACAGTAAGAGTCTTTATAAATGATTTTATCAAAACACATTTAGATAATTTCCTTCATAAACACTCTAAAACTGCAGATTTATTGTTAGAAAGGATCCTACGTTCAGAGAAAGAACGAAAAGATATGGCAGGTATTAAAAAAATTGCAAATAAAAGAGCAAAAAAAGCAAACTTACATAACAAGAAGCTCAGAGATTGTAAAAATCATTATTCTGATAAAAATATTGATGATGAAATAAAACTTAATACTTCAATTTTTATAACTGAAGGTGATTCTGCTAGCGGTTCTATTACAAAATCACGAAATGTTAAAAATCAAGCTGTTTTTAGCTTAAGAGGGAAGCCTCTAAATTCATATGGTTTAACAAAAAAAATAGTTTATGAAAATGAAGAATTTAATTTACTCCAACATGCTTTAAATGTTGAAAATGGAATAGAAAACTTAAGATATAATCAGATAATTATAGCTACGGATGCTGATGTTGATGGAATGCATATAAGGCTATTAATTCTAACATTTTTTTTACAATTTTTCCCAGATATAGTTAGAAATGGACATATATACATATTAGAAACACCATTATTTAGAGTACGTAATAAAAAAGATACTATATATGCATATTCGGAGAAAGAAAAAGAAAGTGCACTCAATAAATTAGGCAAAAGTGTTGAAATAACAAGGTTCAAAGGTCTTGGTGAAATTTCTCCTAGTGAATTTAAATCATTCATTGATGAAAATATCCGTATTGAACCTGTTATATACAGAGGAAACACTTCAATTAATGATATTCTATCATACTATATGGGAAAAAATACACAAGATAGGCAGAAATTTATTATTGAAAATTTAAGATTTGAGGAAAGTATATAATGAGTGATCAAGACATAAATATAATTAATTCCGACAATAAGCTTTCAGATGATAGATCTATTTCTGATATGTACAAAGATTGGTTCTTAGATTATGCTTCATATGTAATACTAGAAAGAGCTGTTCCTAAAATAAATGATGGTCTAAAACCAGTTCAACGAAGAATATTACATTCTATGAAAGAGATGCATGATTCTAGATACCATAAAGTAGCAAATATTATTGGACATACAATGCAATACCATCCTCATGGAGATAAAGCGATCGAAGATGCTCTAGTTTCTTTAGCTCAGAAAGATTTACTTGTAGACATGCAAGGAAATTGGGGTGATCCACGTACTGGAGATAAGGCTGCAGCAGCACGTTATATTGAAGCAAGATTAACTCAATTTTCTTTAGATGTGATTTTTAATAAAAATATTACAATTTTTCAATCTTCATATGATGGCAGAAAAAAAGAACCAGTTACATTACCAGTGAAATTTCCATTGATTTTATCACAAGGAGCTGAAGGTATTGCTGTTGGATTATCGACTAAAATATTGCCACATAATTTTGTAGAACTGATCAAATCTTCAATCAAAATTTTAAAAAATAAACAATTTACAATTTATCCAGATTTTTATACTAAAGGTATGATTGATATACAAAATTATAACATGGGTAAAAAAGGTGGAAGAGTTAGAGTTAGATGTAATATTGATATATTAAATAAAGAAACATTGATAATTAATGACCTTCCTTATTCAGTGACAACTGAAAGTTTAATAGATTCTGTTGTAAAGGCAAATAATGCTGGAAAAATTAAAATAAAAAATATAGAAGATAATACAGCTGAAAAAATTGAAATTATTATCCATCTTATAAAAGGTGTCTCTCCAAATGTCACTGTAGATGCATTATATGCTTTTACAAATTGTGAGATCAGTTTATCTCCAAATTGCTGTATAATTGTCGATAATAAACCACATTTTATTTCCGTTAATGAATTGTTGAAAATATCTACAAATAACACTGTTCATCTCTTAAAAAAAGAACTTGAATATAAGCTTCTTTTACTTGAAAATAAATGGCATATTGCTTCATTGGAAAGAATATTTATTGAACAGAAAATTTATAGATTTATAGAAGATTGTACTACTTGGGAATTAATTTTATCTACAATTCATGATAAGCTTAAACCTTATCTTGAAAAATTAAAAAAAGAAGTTACCGATAATGATATTGCACATTTAACAGAAATTAAAATTAAAAGAATTAGTAAGTATGATATAAATAAGCAGTTGTCAATGATTAAACAACATGAAGTAGATATTAAGGAAATAAAAATTAATATTAATGATATTATCAATTTCTCAATTGATTATTTTCAAAAATTATTAGAAAAATATGGATTTAATAGAAATCGTAATACACTAATACAAGAATTTGATTCTATTTCAATGAGACGAGTTGCTGTAGCAAATCATAAATTGTTTATCAATAGAAAAGATGGCTTCATTGGTTTCGGCATTAAGAAAGATGAGTACATTTGCAAATGTTCAAATATTGATAACATAATTGTCTTTTTAGATGATGGAACATATCTAGTTACCCAAGTAGAAGAAAAAAAATATATAGGAAAGAATATTATTTATGCTGCTATTTGGAAAAAAAATGACAATCATATGGTATATAATGTAGCTTATGAAGATGGTGCAACTAACTTCACATACATAAAACGATTTGCTGTAACTTCCTTAATTAAAGATAAAATATATAATCTTACTCGTGGCTCTGAAAACAGTAAAGTTTTATATTTTACGGCTAATCCAAATAGTGAATCGGAAACTATAAATATATTTTTACATTCAAAGTCTAAAGCGAAAAATAAATCATTAGAATATGATTTTGATTCACTATCTATAAAAAATAAAAACTCAAAAGGAAATATATTAACTAAACACACTGTTCGAAAAATAAATCAAAAGTCATCTGGGTCTTCAACATTAGGGGGGCGAGATATTTGGCTTGATGAAAATAAAGGATGATTAAATGCTGAACAACGTGGGTTGTATCTAGGATCATTTAATTCAGATGATAATATTATAATTTTTTATATGGATGGAAGCTATGAAATGACATCATTTGATTTTTCAAATAGATATAAAATGTCAGATATTAGTTTGATTGAGAGATTTGATCCTCAATTAATCTATACTCTCTTACATAAAGATGGTAAAACAAAAACATATTATATAAAACGTTTTAGAATTGAAACAAACAGTATTGGTAAACGTTTTAATTTAATTTTTGAAGCTAGAGGTTCTAAATCTCTTTTAATCTCAAATTTCAGTAAATTATCTATAGATTATAACTACAGAATATTAAATGGTGAAAAGAAAAATAAATCTATATATATTAATGATTTTATAGATATAAAAGGCTGGAAAGCAAATGGTAAAAAACTAGATAATAAAAGAAGAATGAGTGGTTTTAAATTCAAAGAGATTGTAGACAAAGAAAAAAATGAAAATAATGATGATATTAAACTTGATCCAGATAATGAATTAACTCTTTTTAAATGAAAAAAATAAGAGTCCATATATCTAAAATTAGAAATCATTTTTATGCAAAAATACCGGATATTATTGCAAAACAATTAAATTTATCAAACGGTAATGATATTGAGATATCTATTCATGATTCAAGTAGTCTTGACCAAATAGAATTGTGGGATCAACATCCAGAAGATATTGAATCGATAGAATTTAAAATTAAAGAAGAAGTACATACAATGAACATGTATAATAGAATATATATACCTGAAAAACACCGTTTTTTTATTCCTGCAAAAGATAAGGATTTTATTCTTATTACTAATGTTGGCAATATAAAAACACATATAACTTCAAATGGATATTTAACTAAAGGTTTAAGACAATGGTTTTCTGTTAATGGTCCAATTATGCCAAATGATAGAATGATAATTAATTTAATTAAGGAAAATACGAATCAATACGAGTTGATTTATGAAAAAAATAAAATATGAAAACTATAATTGAACCATTTAAAATTAAATCTGTTGAACCAATTCATATAAATACTAAAAATGATAGAAAAAAACTTATAAAAACAGCAGATTATAATTTATTCCAATTAAGATCTAATGATGTAATTATTGATTTATTAACAGATTCTGGAACAGGAGCAATGAGTAATCATCAATGGGCAGGAATAATGCGTGGAGATGAATCTTATGCAGGCAGTAATAGTTATTTATTTTTCAAAGATGTAATAAACAATGTATTTGGATTTACATATGTACTTCCTACTCATCAGGGAAGAGCTGCTGAAAGAATTCTTTTTTCAGTAATGTGTAACAAAGGTGATATTGTATTAAATAATACACACTTTGATACAACTAAAGCTAATATTGAGTATCAGAAAGCTATTGCAATTGATCTTATTCCTAATAATTTCAAAGATACACAATTCTATGCACCTTTTAAGGGGAATATGTG
>CAYSDL010000003.1:0-8031 GCA_964429875.1 uncultured bacterium | reverse complement strand
AAAAAAGATGGAATTGCTAATATTGGAGGTTTTTTATGCACAAATAATGAATCAATAGCTGTTAAAAATAAAAATTTATTAATTCTAACAGAAGGATTTCCAACATATGGAGGTCTTGCCGGTAGAGATTTAGAGGCAGTAGCTATTGGAATTAAAGAAGCTATGGATGAAGATTATTTAAATTACAGAATAACTTCGACCTCATATTTAGGTGATAAATTATCTTCATATGGAGTTCCAATATTAAAACCACCAGGTGGTCATGCAATATATATAGATGCAAGTTTATTTTTAACACATCTAAATCAACATGACTTTCCTGCCCAAGCATTAGCATGTGAAATATATATACATGGTGGTATAAGAACATCAGAAATAGGAAGTTTAATGTTTGGATCTAAAGATGAAAGTGGCAATGATATATATTCACAGCATGAATTAGTTCGATTAGCAATACCAAGAAGAACTTATACCCAAAGTCATATAGACTATGTTATTGAAATAATTTGCGAAGTATATGATAATAGAAACAGTATTAAAGGTCTAAAAATAATAGATGAACCTGAATATCTAAGACACTTTACAGCTAAATTAGAAAGAAAATAAATATATTATGATTACAAAAGATGAAATTTATCCAGAAGTAAATGATGCACTCATTAAAGAGCATGGTATTTCGAAATCCGAATATACAAACATTCAATCAATTTTGAATAGAAATCCAAATTTTGTTGAGTTGGGCATTTTTTCAGTTATGTGGAGTGAACATTGTTCATATAAAAGCTCAATAAAGATGCTGAAAACTCTTCCTAGATCCGGAGGAAAATTATTAGTTGATGCTGGTGAAGAAAATGCAGGCTTAGTTGATCTAGGAAATGGTTTAGCAACATCATTTAAAATAGAATCCCATAATCATCCTTCTGCTGTTGAACCATATGAAGGTGCTGCCACTGGTGTAGGTGGTATAATGCGTGATGTATTTACTATGGGTGCAAGACCTATAGCTTCGATGAACTCTCTACGCTTCGGCTCTTTAGAAAACTCAAGAAATAGATTCCTTTTGGAACATGTAGTTCAAGGTATAGCTGATTATGGAAATTGTCTTGGTGTTCCGACGGTAGGTGGGGAGGTAGTAATTGAAAACTGCTACTCTGGAAACCCTCTGGTAAATGCAATGACTGTTGGTGTTATGGAATCTAAAAATTTTATTAGCGCAATTTCTGAAGGAGAAGGTAATCCAGTTTTTATTGTAGGTTCTTCAACAGGGAGAGATTGTATCCATGGTGCAACATTTGCATCAGAAGAATTAACTGAAGAAACTGAGTCTAAGAAATCAAATGTTCAAGTAGGTGATCCTTTTACTGAAAAATTATTATTAGAAGCATCTTTAGAGTTAGCTGGTAAAGATTGGCTTGTCGGTATGCAAGATATGGGTGCTGCAGGGATTACATGTTCATGCTCTGAAATGTCAGCAAAAGGGAAAAGTGGTATAAGAATAAATTTAGATAAAGTACCACTAAGAGAAAAAAATATGAACGCCTATGAGATTATGCTTTCCGAATCTCAAGAAAGAATGTTAGTAGTAGTTAAAAAGGGTAGTGAAAACGAATTGAAAGAAATTTTTTCTAAGTGGGAACTAGACTGCACTGAAGTTGGGGTTGTTACTGATACATGCCGTTTAGAAGTCTATCATTTAAATGAACTGGTTGCTGATATTCCTACAGATGATCTTGTGTTAGGTGGAGGAGCACCGCAGTATGACATGCCATCAAGTAAACCTGAATATCTTTCTAATATTAATTCATTTAATATTAATGAACTAGCCAACGTAGATGATGATTCTTGTTCAATACTTATGAGTTTACTATCATTTCCAAATATTACATCAAAAGAATATATTTATAATCAATATGATTCAACTGTTAGAACTAATACAGTTGTAGGGCCAGGTAGTGATGCTGCAGTTGTGAGGATTAAAGATACAGACTTATCACTGTCTATAAGTACTGACTGCAATGGTTCTCATGTATATATTAATCCTCGTCAAGGTGGGATGATGGCTGTTGCTGAAGCTGCTAGAAATGTTGTTTGTAGTGGAGCTGAGCCTTTAGCTATTACAAACTGCCTTAATTTTGGGAATCCACAAGATCCTGAAATATATTGGCAATTTAAAGAAGCTGTTCTAGGTATGGGGGATATGTGTAGAAAATTAAATACACCTGTTACGGGTGGAAATGTAAGTTTCTATAATGAGACAATTGAAAGTGCTGTTTATCCAACACCAGTAATTGGAATGGTAGGTCTTTCAAAAAATAAAAATATAACAACTTTAGATTTTAAAAATGAAAATGATATTATAGTAATGATTGGTCCATTTAATGCATCTCTCGCTGGATCATCATATCTTAAATTATATTATGATAAAGTTTGCGGACCTCTTCCTTTATTTAATATGGACAATGAATTAAATGTTCAAAAAGTATGTTATGAAGCTATTGATGCAGGTATTATAAGTTCTGCTCATGATCTATCTGATGGAGGATTGTCAGTTGCAATTGCTGAATCAGTAATATCTTCCTCGAATAATTTAGGTGCATACATTAATGTAGAAAGTAAATTAACAGAAAAAGAAGTATTATTTGGAGAGTGTCCAAGTATAATTATAGTCTCGCTTAATGAAGATTCTTTATATGATTTAGTTTTACTTGCTGAAAAATATGATGTAAATACGCAAACTATTGGACGTGTTACTAATGATAGTAGATTAGTGATAAATGATTCTTTAAATATTGATAAAGATGATATAATTAAAAGCTATACTTCAACATTAGACAAAATTATGAAAACTAACTAATGTTTCTTAACAAAATCAGTTTTAATGGGTCAGAATCTCCTACCCTAGGAGTAGAACTTGAATTATTTACTGTCGATAAAAATTCACTTTCTCTTACAAATGGTGCACCAAATATATTAAATCACTTTAAAGATAATTTCTTTTTCAAGGAAGAATTATTACAATGTATAGTTGAAATAACAACTGATGTATGCAATAATGTTGATGCTGTATATAATGATTTAAGACCCAAAATTGATATGGCTATTGAATATGCTAATAGGAATAATATTGAATTATTATCTATGCCAATTCATCCTTTTTCAAAAGTTTCTGATCAATCAGTTTCAGAAAATGATAGGTATTTAGATTTTCTTGATCGTATGCAATGGCCTTTAAGAAGACTTCTTATAACTGGAATACATGTTCATGTTGGAGTAAACTCAGGAGAAAAAGCTATCGCAGTAGTTAATGGGATGAGACGTTATATTCCTTATTTAATTGCATTATCAGCTAACTCTCCATATTTTGAAGGTGAAGAAACAGGTTTAGCCTCAACAAGAACAAAAATATTTGAAGCACTTCCTAATACTGGGATTCCAGTTAAGTTAACTAACTACAGTGAATTCCAAAAACTTATGAGAACTTTAATAAGTGCTAAGTCAATCGACTCAATTAGAGAAATTTGGTGGGATGTAAGGCCACATCCTGGGTATGGTACTGTTGAAATTAGAGTATGTGATAGTATCCCTGATTTAAGAAATATTATAGATTTAACTGCTTTTATCCAAGCACTTGTTGTTGGATTATGCAACCATTATGAGAATGGTACTCAGCTTTCTTATTTAGATAGTTGGATTATACATGAAAATAAGTGGAGAGCTACAAGATACGGATTAGAGGCAAGTTTGATTATGAATGAAAATGGAGATCAAACTCCAATTAAAGAAGTAATAAAAGATACTATTAAAGCTCTTGAACCTGAAATTAACACACTTAATGTAGGTGCTTCAATGGACAGAATTATAGATAGAATAGATTTAAATGATATGTATTATAAAAAACAAATAAATATTTATAATAAAAATAATGATTTTAAAGACATTATAATTGATAACATACAAAGTTTAAAAAAATAATTTATATTTATTATTCTTTAGAATATTTTTCATCCTATTGTGAATACTTCTATTAGAGCAAGCTAAAATCCTTTTACCAGTTCCCGGTAATTTGTTTCCATCCCAATCAGTTGCAATACCATTTGCTTCTTTGACAATTAGTGCTCCTGCACATATATCCCATGGTTTTAATTCAAATTCATAAAATCCATCAAATCTTCCCATAGCAACAAAGCATAAATCTAAAGATGCTGCACCAAGCCTTCTCATTCCTCTTGTTCTATCATAAAAATCTTTAAATAATTCAAATGATATATCATATCTTTTATCATGAAGGTAGGGAAAGCCTGTTGCTAACAATGATTTTGATAAGTTAGTATTTTTTCTAGTTCTAATTATTTTGTTATTAAGAAATGCTCCTTTGTTTTTTTCTGCATAAAAGCATTTTTTAGCAGCTGGATTATATACAACTCCCATGATTGTCTCATTATTCCTTTTAAGTCCTATAGATACAGAAAATATTGGGAGGTTATGTACAAAATTTGTAGTACCATCTAAAGGATCTATAATCCATGTGTAATCATCATTATTGCATATTTCCATGGATTCTTCTGATAATATCGAATGTGAAGGGTACTTTTTAGTAATTGAATTAATTAGATACTCTTCAGATACTTTATCGGCTTCTGTAACAAGATCAATATCATTAGATTTTGTTTTTAAAGAGTCTATATTACCAAAATATGGCATATGTATTTTGCCAGCTTTTTTAGCTAATGTAATAGCAAATTTTATAAAATCTGAAGGTTCTTTCAATTATTTGTATGTTTTAAACGAGCCTGATTGATATCTTGTCCAATAATCCTTGAGTCTTTCATTTAGTAAAGGTAACAAAAATAAACATCCTATAACATTAGGAAAACCACATGATAAAATCATCATATCTGAAAAATCAATTACATTACCTAATGATGATATAGAGCCAAGAACAACACATCCTAAATACATTCCTTGGTAAGCTTTGATTGAAGATGATCCAAAAAGATATTTCCATCCTTTATCGCCATAGTAGTACCATGATATCATTGTACTAAATGAAAACAAAAATACAACGACTGATAGAATGTATGGAAACCAGGATATAACACTACCAAAAGCTGCAGATGTAAGCTCAGCTCCATTAATTCCACCACCTACTTGATATAATGGGTTTATATCTGCAGTGATAAGAATTACTGATGCAGTCATAAAACATACAACGATTGTATCTATGAAAGGTCCGATCATAGCCACAATACCTTCCCTCACTGGTTCATCAGTTTTAGCAGCGGAGTGAGCAATTGATGCTGAGCCAACACCACCTTCATTGCTAAACACAGCTCTTTTAATTCCAGTAACTAATGCACCTATAAATCCTCCATAAGCAGCATCAGGTGAAAAAGCTTGATTGACCATTGAAGAAAGCACAGCAGGAAGTTTATCAAGGTTTGTTAGAATTATAAATAATGATGCTCCAACATACAACACAACCATAAAAGGAACAATCTTTTCTGTTGTTTGGCCAATTCTCTTTATTCCACCAACAATTACTATGCCCACTAAAATAGCTAAAAGTATTCCATATAAATAATCAGGTATTCCAATTAACTTTCCAAATAATTCATAAGATTGATTTGCTTGAAACATATTTCCACCACCAAATGCACCACCAATAATAAATATTGCATACATGACACCTAATATTTTCCCTAATACACCAAGATTAGAACTTCTTTCTGATAATCCTATATCAAGATAATACATTGGGCCACCACTTACAGAGCCATCTTTATTTACTTTTCTATATATTTGACCAAGTGTACATGATACAAACTTAGCTGACATACTAAAGAATGCAATAAATACCATCCAGAATACAGCTCCTGGACCACCTAATGAAACAGCAACAGCTACACCTGCTATATTTCCAAGACCAATTGTAGCTGATAGGGCAGAGGTAAGTGCCTGGAAATGACTGATTTGACCTATATCCTCTGGGTTATCATATTTTCCTCTTATAATATCAATTGAATGAGAAAAACCCCTTATATTGATAAATTTAAAGTAAAATGTAAATATGATAGTTCCTGAAAGAAGAACAATAACTATTAATGGTAATGGTGAACTTAAATATCCAATAGATATATCAAAAAATAAAACTGGGTATAAATAGCTAACAAATAAACCAAAAAATTCATTTACTTGATCTAAAAATGTCATTTGATCTCCTTATAGTCCAGTTTCCTGAACAGTTTTTTTAACAGCTTCTAATGTTTTGTTTAATTCTTCTTTTTCATCTTCTAATAAGTCAAATTCTAGTATCTTTTCAATTCCATTAGATCCTATTACTGTAGGAACGCCAATGAAATAACCATCAATACCAAATTCACCCTCACATAATGCTGCGCATGGTAGGACTCTCTTTTTATCTTTAAGATAGGACTCTGCCATCTCTATTGCTGATGCGGCAGGTGCATAATAAGCAGATCCATTACCAAATAACTTAACAAGCTCACCACCACCAAAACGTGTACGCTCAACAATAGCATTCAGCTTATCTTTATTTATAATTTGCTCTGCCGGTATCCCTCCAATTGTAGCAAGTCTTATTATAGGGACCATTGTATCGCCATGTCCTCCAAGAACCATACAATTTACATCCTGAACTGAATATCCAGTTTCCATAGCAAGAAATGTTTTAAATCTAGTACTGTCGAGTACGCCTGCCATTCCAATAACTTTGTTTTTCGAAAATCCTGAGACTTTATAAAAAGAATAGACGATTGCATCTAGTGGATTAGAAAGAACTATTACGAATGCATCTGGTGCATATTTTTTAACATTATTTGCAACATCAGTTATAATTTTTATATTTATTTCAAGGAGATCTTCTCTGTTCATCCCAGGTTTTCTAGGAATCCCTGCTGTAATAATAACTACATCAGAATCTTTTAAATCTTCAGGATTAGAGGATCCAATAATATTTGCATCACATCCATCAAGTGGTGAAAGTTGTGATATATCAAGTGCTTTTCCTTTAATCATACCTTCAGCATTTGGTATATCGTAAATTAATACATCTCCTAACTCTTTTTGAACAGCAAGAAGAGCTAGATTTCCACCAATTTGACCTCCACCAATTAAACTGATTTTATTTCTTTTCATCAAAACTCCTTAAAAATTTTAGTTTTATTTAAAATAATATGATATAAAATTAATTATTTGATACGTTTTATAATAACATTAATAAATATATTTATTAAATTAATTAAATGATGAAAAAAAAAATTAATGTATTTTTAGTAGTTGTTAATATAATTTCAAGTCTAAATTGTAGTTATCTATTTTTAAGTAGTGACCTCTCAAGTGATATTAGTTATTCTAATGTAAACAATACAGTAAAGACTAATGGTATATCAATAGGATATGCTCATACGATAATTGATGAATCATTTTTTTCATTATATGCTGGTTTATCATACACTCTTTCTCCATTAATATTTGAAAATAATGATATTTATAGCTCGGAAAGTGATATCGACCTTTGTGGAGATATAATAAATCCAATAAATACTGAAATAAACATTGGGCATGTTTTTTTAAAACCAGAATATAAAGTAACCTCAAAAATTAATGTTTGGTTATCTTTAGGGATCAATCTTCTTGATATAGATTATCTTCAATTAGAACATCCTTATGAATTGTGGCAGGAAAATTGTCCTAACTGCGATGATGACAACCCTGATAATGATGTATTTACATGGGTGCTAGAAGATGAGTGCGATAGCTGTGTTGATCAATTTTCAAATGTTAATGCTTTTGGTGGTATGGGAATAGGTCTTGGTTTAGATTATACAATTACAGATAAAATGCATATTTCATTGGGCAAATATACAAATTCTTCTAAAAACATCGATGGATATGATGTGTCTGTATTTGAATATTCAGCTTTTGATTTAAAAGCATCAAGATGGGTTCTAGGAGTAAAATATAATCTTTAAAATAATAAACCCCTGAAAACTATCAGGGGTTTATTTGTGT
>CAYSDL010000002.1:0-69800 GCA_964429875.1 uncultured bacterium | reverse complement strand
AATTTGATTTGATATTATTTCATTTAGAAGTAGTTGATGCAGATAAAACTATATCCGATGAATCAGTAAAACAATATTTAAAATTTAATAAAAGCGTTAAAAAACTAGAAATTGATTTAATTTTAAATGATATTGATGATTCAAGAGATGCTATTTTATCAGTGCATCCAGGCGCTGGAGGTAAAGAATCACAAGACTGGGCATTTATGTTGTTTAGAATGTATAAGAGATGGATCTCTAAAACAGGATTTGAAATGAATATACTCAATTATCAAGATGGTGATGAAAATGGTATAAAAGATGTAGTTATTGAAGTTAAAGGAAATAATGCTTATGGATATCTTAAATCTGAAATGGGTGTTCATAGACTAGTTAGAATTTCACCATTTGATTCTAACTCAAGAAGACATACTTCTTTTGCTTCAATATTTGTTTATCCAGTTATTGATGATGAGGTAAATATTAAAATAAATGAAACAGATATAAAAATTGATACATATAGAGCAAGTGGAGCTGGTGGACAACATGTTAATAAAACTGATAGTGCTGTCAGAATAACGCATCTTCCAACAGGTCTTGTAGTTCAATGCCAAAACCAAAGAAGTCAACTTAAAAATAAGAATATTGCAATAAAAATTCTTAGTTCTAAATTATATCAGTTGAAATTAGATGAAATTAATAGTGAAAAAACTAAATTAAATAATACTAAATCAGATATTTCTTGGGGAAGCCAAATTAGATCATACGTTTTTCATCCGTATAATATGATAAAAGATCATCGTACTAAATGGGAAACATCAAATATAAATCAAGTTTTAGATGGAGATATAAACAATTTTATTAGAAAATATTTATTAACTAATATGGAGAAAAATGTCAAATAATCAACAAAGCTTAAAGCAAATTATGAAAAATAGAATAGAAAAACTTAATGATATTAAAGACTCTTCTATAAATCCATACCCTTTTAAGTTTGATAGATCACATCATATATCTGATGTTATTGATAATAAGAAAAAATTAATTGGCAAGAATGTTAGTTTAGCTGGTAGAATCATATCATTTAGAAAGATGGGGAAAGTTTCATTTATTAATATTCAAGATAAATCGAACAAGCTTCAATTATATGTTAAGAAAGACAACGTAATTAATGATGCTTATGACTCAACTGTTCGTAAGTCAGATATAGGTGATATTGTAGGATGTAATGGTGAAGTGTTTTATACTAAAACTAAAGAACTGTCAATTAAAGTCAACAAATATATAATGCTGTCCAAAAGTATTAGACCTCTTCCTAATTTGAAAGAAAAAGATGGCAAAGTTTTCTTTTCATTCGATGATAAAGAGCAAAGATACAGAAATAGACATTTAGATCTTATTGCTAATCCTGATATCAAAGAAGTATTCATTTTGAGAAGTGAAATTATTAATGGAATAAGAAATTATCTAAATAAAAACGATTACATTGAAGTAGAAACTCCAGTTCTTCAAAATATTTATGGAGGAGCTAATGCTAAACCATTTAAAACTTATCATAATACTTTAGAACAAAATTTATATTTAAGAATTGCCGATGAATTATATTTAAAAAGATTAATAGTTGGCGGTTTTGATAAAGTGTATGAAATAGCAAAAAACTTTAGAAATGAGGGGATGGATAAAAGCCATAATCCAGAATTTACAATGTTAGAATTTTATGAATCCTACTCTGATGTTACTGAAATGATGCAACTAACTGAAAGTTTAATTAAAGAAGTCTCTAGTAAAGTAGATAAAACAATGAAAACTCATTATAAGTCAAATCTAATTAATTTTGATAAAAAATTTAAAATATTTGATTTTTTTACAATATTAAATAAAAAAGCTAAGTGTGATATTAGAAATATGCATGATGATGAAATATTTAAATTATTAGTAAAATCTAAAGTAAAAATTGATAAAAAATCAAATCGTGGAAAATTAATAGATAAAGCATTTGGATATTTTGTCGAACCTCATTTAATACAACCAACATATATAATAAATTATCCAATTGAAATCTCTCCTTTGGCTAAAAAGAAATTAAATGATGAATATCTAGTAGAAAGATTCGAACTATTTATAGGCGGAATGGAAATTGCTAATGCTTTTTCAGAGCTTAATGACCCTATTGATCAAAGATCTAGATTAGAAGAACAATCAAAGTATAGAGATCTAGGTGATGATGAGGCTCAAGTATTAGATGAAAACTTTTTACAAGCTATTGAATATGGTATGCCCCCAACTGGAGGCGTTGGCTTGGGTATTGATAGACTGGTTATGATATTAACCTCTCAGGATAGTATAAAGGATGTCATTCTTTTTCCTGCAATGAGATCAGATGAGTAATGTCTCTAAATATTGTTTTATACTAAAAAAAATTTTATTTTCATGGAATAAAAAATCAAAGTTTAGATCAATACTCAATATTCTATCTATATTTATAACAGTTTGCTCCTTATCATTTATCTTAATCTCCCTTTCAATCAATCAAGGGTTTAAATCTCAAATAGTCAGAAAAATAATAGATATTGATGGTTATGGAAGAATACATAATATAAATAACCTGAGCTTTGATAAAAATAATATTAATGAATCTATTATATCTACCAATCTATTAACACAAGAAATACTTGTAAAGTTTTCAGGTTCAAGTGAAGGTTCGTTATTGAACGCTTATGATGATTCTGGTCAAGAAGTATTTAAATTAAATCAATATATTATTGAAGGTCAATTTAATGGTAACGGTATAATTGTTGGTGAAGGACTATCAAGCAAACTTAAAGTTAATATTGATGATGAAGTTTTTCTTATTAATATGGATAATGATAAAGTAAATCTTCTCAAAATTAAAGTTTCTGGTATATTTAAAACGAACATTCCATATTATGATAACTATCTTATATACACAAAAATTCATTTCGTTAAGGATTTTATAAATAAGAGTAATTTTAATTCATCGGTAGTTTTAAGTCATCGCAATTCAAGCTATAAGCCCAATAATGTTGATATCTCCAATTTATTTAAAGATTATAAATTTACATCTTGGAAACAAAGACACTCTAGTTTTACAGAATGGTTGTTTGCCTATGATATACCAATAAAGTTTTTATTGTTATTTGTTTTGATTATTTCAATGCTTAATATTGTTTCTTCTACATATATAGATTTATCATTAAGTAAAGATGAAAATATTATTTTATATATTATGGGTTTTAATGTTAAAGATATAAAATATTTGTATCTTATAAAAAATGTTATAATTTCTATTATTGGTTCATTGCTATCGATATTTATTTATTTCGGGTTTAATTTTTTAAATAATAATTTCACACTAATAGAAATTCCCAAGGAAATTTATTATACAGAAAAAATTCCATTTGAAATAAATGGGTCAGATTTTCTGGTAGTATTTTTTTATATCATTATAATAGCCATTGCATCTACAGTTGTTTCGTTCAAAAATTCACTTTCTAGTAACAACATTGATATTAAAAGTTAATATGATTGCATTCTATATATTCAAAGTATTTTTTAAGACTGAAAATGGTGCTTTTAGATATTATTTTTTGTTTCCACTATTATCATGCTTAATAGGGAGTTATATCATCTTTATGACTCTTTCTATAATGGAAGGGATGGAAAATAATATAGTTAAAAGATTTAAGGCATTTAATTATTCAACATATATTTCAAACCTTAATAATGATGAAGTGATAAAATTATACGATGATAAGATTATTACAAATGAAGGATTTGAACGAATTTCTATATTGAATAATGATTATTCACAATCAACAATAGTAGTTAAAAATTATAAAAACTTAAATAAATTTTTAAAAAATAATCTTACATCTAAATATATGATAGATTTTGATAGTAAAATTGAAAAAGATTGTATTTTAATAGGCCTTGATCTTGCTGAAGAATTTAATCTAAACATAGGTGATGATGTTCTTTTATCTTCACCTATTGATGTTAATTTGTCAACGGGGCTTGTACCAAGTAAGAGAATGATTGTTTCAGGTATTTTTAATCTTGGCATTTATGATTATGATAGTAGATATGTTATAACATCTGAAAGCTCAACTAAAGATATTTATTTAGGAGTTAATAATATTAATTATTATCTAAATGAAGATATTAATTCAGATTTATCTAATTCCTATAAAGTATTAAATGATAGATCTTTCAACAATGTTTTAATATCAGCTATAAACTTTGAAAAAAAAATATATTCATTTCTAGGATTTTTTATTATAGGTGTTACATTTTTAATGTTATTTTCGATTATGACATTATCAATTATTGAAAAATATCATCAGATTACTATATTGAATATACTAGGTCTAAGAAAAATTGATTTGTATTTAAATTTGATTAAGATTAATGTATTTTTTAGTTTAATTTTTAGTATTATTGGTTTTTTCCTATCGGAATTAACACTCTATGCTAATTCTATGTATGGAATGTTTAATCTTCTTTTCGAGGCACTTCCATTTAATATCCTCCCAAATCAATTAAATGTTTCTACAGTTTCATTTTTTATTATATTTTTAAGTCTTTTTATAGGGGCATCTAGTTCAATCCCTATATTTTTTAAAAGAGAGGAGTCAGCTTTTGCTCAAAGTAAATAATATTTCTAAGTCTTTCAAAACAAAATCAAATACTATAGATGTTTTAAAAAATACTTCTTTTTCGCTAAATAAAGGAGATATAGCATGTTTCCTAGGTGAATCTGGTGTAGGGAAATCTACTTTGTTGAAAATTATTGGAGGCATATTAAACCATGATAATGGTGATATACTTGTTGATGGAAAAAAAGTGAAATCAGTTTTTGCAAAACATCGAATAAATACCTTTGGGTATATTTTTCAATCACACTGTCTTTTGCCTGAATTTACCGTTCAGGAAAATTTGAGAATTCCTCTTATTATTGCCCGCAATGATACTTCTAATTCAAGGGAAAAAATAGATTATTATTTAAATAAGTTTATGCTTTTTGATAAAAGAAAATCATATGTTTCTAATTTATCAGCTGGCCAATGTCAAAGAATTTCAATAATCAGGTCTATACTTAATGACCCGAAAATTATTTTAGCTGATGAGCCAACAGGAAATCTAGATAAAAAAAATTCTAAACTTATATTAGAATTATTTGTTAAACTAAATGAAGAGTTAGATAAAATTTTTATTATAGCAACACATGATATGAAGATAAGGTCAATATCTAATAAAGTTTTTGAAATTAATAATATGAAAGTAAAATTAATTAAAGATGAGTGAAAATTATACAAAAGGCGTCCAGAGGTTATTAAAGTATGCAAAAGAAGAAGCAATAAGATTTGGTCATACATATGTAGGATCAGAGCATATTCTCCTTGCAATTATAAAAGATAAGAATGGCAATGCAGCAGCAACATTATCAACTGTTGGTTGTGACTTAAGTAAAATGTTAAATTTTATTGAAGCCTCTATTAATACAACCAACACTACAACGACTTTAGGACATCTTCCTCTAACAAGAAGAGCTGAGCGGATTTTAAAAAACTCATTTAATGAATCTGAAAAAAGAGGTGGTAAAGCTACATCTCAAAATGATGTTTTATTATCTATTTGTAAAGAAAAAGATGGATTGTCAAAAGATGTTCTTGATTCCTTTTCAATAGATTATGATATAATTCTTTCTTATATAAATTCAAATATAGATATAAGAAAAACAAAACCATTAAAAAGTATATCAACATCAACTCCGACATTAGATATGTTCTCAAGAAATATTACAAAAATGGCCGAAAGTAATGAGTTGGATATTGTAGTAGGTAGGAATGTTGAGATTGAAAGAATTTCTCAAATATTATCTAGACGTAAAAAAAACAATCCTGTTTTAATAGGTGAGCCTGGAGTAGGTAAAACTGCAATTGTCGAGGGCCTTGCATTAAGGATTTTTCAAAAGAAAGTTCCTAGATTATTGTGGGACTATAATGTTATAGCCTTAGATATTTCAGGAATCATAGCTGGAACAAAATATAGAGGTCAATTTGAAGAACGTATGAGAAAGATGATGATAGAATTAGAAACTTCATCTAATATTATTTTATTTATTGATGAATTGCATACCATCGTTGGTGCGGGTGGTGCATCTGGTTCCCTTGATGCAGCAAATATGTTTAAGCCAGCTTTAGCAAGAGGTGATATTCAAATTATAGGAGCAACTACATTAAATGAATACAAGAAGTATGTAGAGCGTGATGGGGCTTTAGAAAGACGATTTCAGAAAATAATTGTACATCCACCTAATATGCATGATACTGCAGATATTTTACGAGGTATTAAAGATAGATATGAAGCTCATCATAAAGTAAAATTGACCGAAGAATCAATAAATGCATGTGTAGAACTTAGTGAAAGATATATAACAGATAGACACCTTCCTGATAAAGCTATCGATGTCATGGATGAGGTCTGCTCTAAAGTTCACCTTAATAATATAAATATACCATCAAATATTTTACGATTAGAAAACAAAATTAATAAAATAAAAAAATCAAAAGAATTAGAAATAACAAAACAGAAATTTGAAAATGCTGCTAAGATAAGAGATAAAGAAAAAAAAATGGTTGAAAAGTTAAATGACCTTCAGATGGAATATACAAATTCAGATGAACATTTTGTTAACATTACTGAATTTGATGTTGCAGAAACAGTTTCAATGATGACTGGTATACCTATAAAAAAAATAAATCAAAAAGAATCAGATAAATTATTAAAAATTGGTTCTTTTATTAAAAAAAGTATAATTGGACAAGATAATGCCATTGAAAAACTTGTTTATTCAATACAAAGATCAAGGGCTGGTTTTAGTAATCCCACTCATCCAATAGGTTCGTTTTTATTTTTAGGACCATCAGGTGTAGGTAAAACAGAGCTGGCAAAACAATTGGCATTATCATTGTTTGATCGTGAAGATTCTCTTATAAAAATTGATATGTCTGAGTACATGGAGAGGTATAATGTTTCAAGACTTATTGGTGCTCCTCCAGGATATGTTGGATATGAAGAGGGCGGGCAATTATCAGAAAAAGTTCGAAGAAACCCTTATTCGATCGTTTTATTTGATGAAATAGAAAAGGCTCATTCGGATGTTTTTAATATATTATTGCAAATTCTTGATGAAGGACAACTTACTGATAGCCTCGGCCATAATATCGACTTTAGAAATACAATCATTATTTTAACTTCAAACATTGGTACTCAAACACTACATTCAAGCAAAATAGGCTTTATAGATAAAAAACAAAATCCAGACGATGCTGAATTGAAAATTAACACGGAGATTAAAAAATACTTTAAATCAGAATTTCTAAACAGAATTGATGATATAATTATTTTTAATTCTCTATCTCAAGATGATCTATATAAAATAATTGATCTTCAGTTAAATGATTTACGAGTTAATCTTAAGAAAAAAAATATTTCACTAAGAGTAAATAAATCTGCAAAGAAAATTCTCCTTCAAAATGGTTCACACAGAGAATGGGGGGCAAGGCCATTACGTAGACTCATACAAAACCAGATTGAAAATATACTTTCAATTAAGTATTTAAATGGAGATTTAAAAGAAGGTTCCTCAATAACAATAAATGGTAAAAAAACTGATCTTATTTTTAATTATAAAAGAAATAAAAATAATAAGATTAGATCTAAAAGAACAGTAAAAACCAATAAGTAAACATGACAAAACGTCTTACTCTAGCTATTTGGCATAATTATTGTAATTATTCTTATGTGATGATAATTATTTTTTAACTATAGTGAGGTAAATTTATAATGAGTAAAATTATTGGTATAGATCTAGGTACAACAAACTCCTGCGTTGCTGTAATAGAAGGAGGTAAGCCTGTTGTAATTACAAATTCTGAAGGTTTGCGTACAACTCCTTCGATTGTGGCATTTTCAAAAGATGGAGACACTCTCGTTGGTCAATCTGCAAAAAGACAAGCTGTGACAAATCCAAAAAACACCATTTTCTCTGCAAAGAGATTTATTGGTAGATCCTTTACTGAGATGAAAGGTGAATCTAAAAGACTTCCTTATGAAATAGTGTCTGGAGATAAAGGTTCAGTTAAAATAAAAGTTGATAAAGGTAAGTATGCTGCACCACAAATTAGCGCAATTGTATTGCAGAATCTTAAAAAGACAGCTGAAGACTATCTTGGTGAAACTGTAAAAGAAGCAGTTATAACAGTTCCAGCATATTTTAACGATGATCAGCGTCAAGCAACTAAAGATGCTGGAACAATAGCTGGTTTAGAGGTGAAAAGAATTATAAATGAACCAACTGCAGCTGCATTAGCTTATGGACTAGATAAAGTAGGAGATAAAAAGATCGCCGTATATGATTTAGGTGGAGGTACATTTGATATTTCAATACTTGAGCTTGGTGATGGCGTTTTTGAAGTAAAATCAACTAATGGAGATACAATGTTAGGTGGTGATGATTTTGATAATGCTCTAGTTGATTGGATGGTTAAAAAGTTTAATGATTCTGATAAAATTGATTTATCAAAAGATTCAATGGCTCTTCAAAGACTAAAAGAGGCTGCAGAAAAAGCTAAATGTGAACTTTCTTCTTCAAAACAAACTGAAATAAATTTACCATTTATTGCAACTAATGATGAAGGACCTAAAAACCTTCTACTCTCTCTATCAAGAGCGAAGTTTGAGTCTTTAATAGGTGACTTAGTTGCAAAAACTGTAAATCCTTGTAAAAAAGCTCTTAGTGATGCAGATATTAAATCATCTGAGATAGATGAAGTTATTCTTGTTGGTGGATCTACTAGAGTACCCTTAGTTCAAAAGACCATTAAGGAAATATTTAATAAAGAAATACATCAAGGTGTAAATCCTGATGAAGTTGTTGCTTTAGGTGCTGCAATTCAAGGCGGTGTTTTGGCCGGCGATGTTGAAGATGTTGTGTTGCTTGATGTTACACCTTTATCATTAGGTATTGAAACGTTAGGTGGTGTATTTACAAAGCTGATTGAATCAAATACAACTATCCCAAGTAAAAAAAGTCAAATATTCTCTACAGCAGCTGATAATCAAACGTCTGTTGAAGTTCATATACTCCAAGGTGAAAGGGAGATGGCAACTGGAAATAAATCATTAGGAAGATTTCATCTTGATGGTATACCATCATCGCCGCGCGGAGTTCCTCAAATTGAAGTGTCTTTTGATATAGATGCAAATGGTATACTGAATGTTTCAGCCGTTGACAAAGCCACGAATAAAGAACAATCTATTAGAATAGAAGCTTCAAGTGGACTATCTGATGCTGATATAGAAAAAATGAAAAGAGATGCAGAGGAACATAAAAAAGAAGACTCTGAGAAAAAAGAATATGTAGAAACTATCAATCAAGCAGATCAAATGATACATCAAACTGAAAAACAACTTGAAGAATTAAAAGATAAGCTTTCTGAAAAAGATTCTGAATTAATAACTGGAAAACTTGATGAGTTGAAAAAAGCAAAAGAAACTAATGATAAAGATGCAATTAAAGCAGCTGTTGAAAATCTAAATAAGGTTTTTTCTGAAGTTTCTGAGAAACTTTACAAAGATGCTCAGGCAAATGGACAAGATAAAGATCCTGCATCTAAATCATCATCGAAAGATGGAAAAAAAGATGAAGTCCAAGATGCTGATTATGAGGTAGTTGAAGAGGAAGGAGAAAAAAAATAATTAAAACATTTTTATCCAACTGTATTTTATGTTTGTTTATTTTGTCTACATTTTCATGCGATCAGTCAGATATTGATATTGAAAAAGCATGGAGTAATGCAATTGATGACTATGATAAAGGGAGATTTAGTGAATGCGTCGTTAAACTTAACGTAATTGCTGAAAAATATTATGATAGCTCTTTTGCACCTAAATCTTATTATTTAATTTCTGAAATCTATTTAAATGAATATAAACAATACGATATAGCAATATCCTTTCTGAATCAAATATTAACAGAGTACCCTACGTCTGCTGAAAATAAGAAATCATTATTTACATTAGGTTATGTTTATGCAAATTATACTGATTCTTATACTGATGCAAATTATTATTATAAAGAATTTATTAAAAAGTATCCGAATGATGATCTAATTCCTTCTATCCAATATGAACTGGAAAATCTTAAACCTTTAATTGATAAATCCGATTCATTAATAAATCTTAAATAACATTCTTTTTTAAATATATAATTAATATTATAAATAATTAAATTATGTAAATAATTTATATATATAATTCAAGGTGCATATATATGGCAAATACTTCTGATATTAAGAATGGTATGATATTAAATCATAAAAATGGTTTATGGAAAATAATAGAGTTCTTGCACGTTAAGCCTGGTAAAGGAGGTGCATTTGTTAGAACCAAACTGAAGAATGTAAGGACTGGCCAGGTTGTTGATGAAACTTTCCGAGCAGGCCAGAAAATTGAGAGTGTTCGCATTGAAGCAAAAAATTATAATTATATTTATAACGATGCAGATTCATACTACTTTATGGATCAGGAAACTTATGAACAAATATCTTTAAATAAGGACCAGATTGATGAAAATTCATTATTGTTTCTTGTAGAAAATACCGAAGTCACTATAGTTTTTAATGGAGATGAAGCAATAGAAATAAGAATCCCTACACATATGAACTTGAAAGTAATTAAAACTGATCCTGGAGAAAAAGGAAATACAGCTCAAGGTGGTACAAAGCCTGCTAAATTAGAAAGTGGCATAACTATTAATGTTCCTTTATTTATTCAAGAAAATGAAATAATACGTGTTGATACTAGAGATAAACGTTATATTGAACGAATAAAATGACTTTAAAAAATAAAATTAAAAAAATTATTGATGCAATTAAAGATACTGATATTAACGAGGTGTCAATATCCTCATTTTGGGGATTCCAAAAAATAAAATTATCAAAAAATACAAGTGGAAAAATTGATTCTAGTATTAATCCTGTTAAATCTAAAAATAATGAAAATCAATTTAAGGATGAAGATCTGGACGTTAGTAATGAAATTTCATCTAGTGATGATGATGAAAATTCAGATATATTAATTGAAAATTCGGATAAAGATGATATAATTCAAAATCTAACAGTTATTGAATCTCCTCTTGTTGGTACTTGCTATGAATCTTCTAAGCCTGGCGATCCACCTTTTGTAAATATTGGTGATAAAATCAGTAAAGGAAAAACATTATGTATTGTAGAGGCTATGAAAATATTTAATGAAATAGAGTCTGAGTACAATGGTGTAGTAGTAGAAATTTTAATCAAAAATGGAGAACCTGTTGAATATGGTCAACCATTATTTAAAATTAAAGAAAATTAAATGTTTCAAAAGATATTAATTGCAAATCGTGGAGAAATTGCACTTCGTATTATTAGAGCATGCCGAGAACTTGGAATTGAAACTGTAGCAATTTATTCAGAAAGCGATGATTTGTCTTTACATAAGAAATTTGCTAATGAAGCAATATGTATAGGCCCATCTAATCCTATCTTAAGTTATTTAAATATTCCAGCAATTATCTCTGCTGCAGAATTAACTAATGCTGATGCTATACATCCAGGTTATGGTTTTTTGTCTGAAAGTTCTAATTTTTCATCAATTTGCAAAGATAATAATATTACATTTATTGGCCCTGATGCTGATACAATCAAAACAATGGGTGATAAATCCGAAGCAAAAAAAACAATGAAAAACCTTGGTTTGCCTGTTATACCAGGGTCGCACGGTAATTTGTCTTCATTTGAAGAAGGTATGGAAATAGCTGATGAAATTGGATATCCAGTTATAATAAAAGCTACATCAGGTGGAGGTGGAAGAGGTATGCGATTAGTTCATTCGAAGGAAGAGTTTAAACATTCGTTTGAAACTGCTCAGGCAGAAGCTAAAATTTCATTCAATGATGATCGTGTTTATTTAGAAAAATATTTTACTAATCCAAAGCATATTGAAATTCAGGTTATAAATGATAAAGAAAATAATGCTTATGCTCTTTGTGAAAGAGAGTGTTCTATACAAAGGCGACATCAAAAAATTATTGAAGAATCTCCTTCTATTGCTATTGATTCTGATGTAAGAGATAGTATGTTAAAAAAATCAAAGGAAGTAATAGAAAAAACAAGATATTTAGGAGTTGGTACTATTGAGTATTTATATGATGTAGATTCTTCAAAATATTATTTTATGGAAATGAATACACGTATTCAAGTTGAACATCCAGTTACAGAATTTGTTACTAATTTCGACTTAATTAAAAATCAAATTTTGTGTCATTCAGGATACACTCTTCCAAAATGGTTAAATAAAGTTAAAAGCAGAGGTCATTCTATAGAATGTAGAATAAATGCTGAAGACCCTGATAATAATTTTATGCCTTCACCTGGACTTATAACTTCTTTGCATTTACCTGGGGGAATGGGTGTGCGTGTAGATACCCATATATATTCAGGTTATACCGTGCCCTCTAGTTATGATTCTATGATTGCTAAAATTATTGTTAGTGGTCATGATAGGAACGAAGCTATAAGTAGAATGCTTGGAGCATTGGATGAATGTGTGATTGAAGGTATAAAAACAACAATACCTTTTCAGAAAACGATTCTCAAAAATAAAAACTTTATAAATGGAAATTTTAATACAAATTTTTTAAATGAAAAAATATAAGGAATAAAAATGAACGAAAAAGATTTACTTTTTACAAAAGATCATGAATGGATAAGTCTTAAGGAAGGTTGTGCCTTTATTGGAATTACGAATCATGCGCAAAGTGAACTTGGAGATATAATCTTTGTTGAATTTCCAGAAGTAGGTGAAGAATTTAATTCAAATGATGTTTTTGGAACAATTGAAGCTGTTAAAACTGTTGCTGATTTATATATGCCAGTTTCTTCGAAGATATTAGAAATTAATGAAGCCCTTGATGCTGAGCCAGAAACTATAAATAATGATCCGTATAATAATGGATGGATAGTTAAAGTAAAATTAAAAAATAATGACGATCTAAAATCTCTTTTATCATATGATGATTATAAAAAAATAATATAATATGACAAATATTCCACAAACAAATAAAGATGTTGAAGATATGTTGTCGACCATAGGAATCAACAACGTTGATGAGTTATTTAAAATTATTCCAGAAAAATATAGATATGATATAGAATCCTTAGAATTGAATGATTTTCAGAGTGAACAAGAAATTGACTTAGATCTATCAATTTTATCTAATTCTAATTTGCATGCGCAAAACTCTATTTGTTTTTTAGGTGGAGGATCCTACGATCATTATATACCAAGAATAGTAGATACTTTGTCAAGTAGATCTGAATTTTATACTGCCTATACACCTTATCAACCAGAAGTGAGTCAGGGCACGCTTCAATATTTATATGAATTTCAATCAATGCTATGTCAATTGTCAGGCATGGAAATTGCGAATGCATCACTTTATGATTGTGCTTCTTCAATAGCTGAGGCTTGCTCAATGTCAATAAAATCAGATAAAAGAAATAGAATATTAATATCTGATATGGTGAATCCTAATTACATAGAGGTTGTTAAGACTTACTTCAAGGAACGTAATGTTAAAATAGATATTATTAAATCATCAAACGGTTTAATTAATAATAATTCTATAGAAAATATTATGTCAGATGATGTTGCGTGTATTGTTGTCCAAAATCCTAATTATTATGGTCTAATTGAAAATATTGAGAAAATCAGTGCCGTTAAGGAAGAATCGTTGTTGATCTGTGTATCTGATCCAATATCAATGTCATTATTAAAATCTCCAGGTGACTCTGGATGTGATGTGTATGTTGGCGAGGGGCAGCCACTTGGTAATTATATGCAATTAGGTGGGCCTTATATTGGGCTTTTTGCAACTAAATTAAAATATGCAAGAAAAATGCCGGGGAGAATTATTGGTAAAACAATAGATCTGGATGGTAAAAATGGTTATGTGATGACATTGCAAACAAGAGAGCAGCATATTCGAAGAGAGAGGGCAACTTCGAACATATGCACTAATCAAGGATTGTTGGCTTTGCGATGCACTATTTACATGGCTTTACTTGGTAAACAAGGGCTTCCAGGTGTTGCTAAGCTTTGTTATAATAATGCGCAATATGCTGCTTCAGCTATTGAGAAAATGGATAATTTCGCTCTATTTGAGGATAATCGATCTTTTATTAAGGAATTTGTAGTTAAGACAAAATTATCAGCTAAAAACATACAAAGAGAAGCCATAAAGAGAAATATATTGATCGATATTCCGGTAAATGATCTTTCAGATAACTTGTTGCTTCTTGCTTTTACTGAAAAAAGATCCCGAAATGATATAGATAAGCTCATTGAGTATCTTTTGTCGTGTAAATGATTGATAGTTGTACATATAAAAAAATTAATGAAATAAGAGAGAAAAATGGTTTTGTTAAATTTGCTCTAATTGATCCAGATGAAAAAAATGATAAAATACTAAATAAGACTATTGAATCAATAAATGGCTCTAATTTTGATATTATTCTCGTTGGTGGTAGTATGGTTGAAAATAATGGGTATGAAGATCGAATAATTAAGATTAATGAGTTATCAAAGCTTCCAATTATTCTGTTTCCCGGAGATTCTAATCAAATTACCCCTCATATTAAATCAATGTTATATTTAAATTTAATCAGTGGTAGAAATCCAAGGTTTCTTATAGATGAGCAAGTAAAGGGTGCTGTTAAAATTAAACAGTATAATATTGATGTTATACCGACAGCATATATTCTGTTAGATGGTGGGACTGTTACTAGCGTTCAAAAAGTTAGTAATACAGTTCCTTTGGATATGGATGATAAGGATCTTATTTTAAGCCATGCACTAGCTGGCGAGTATCTTGGAAATAAAATAATTTATTTTGATTGCGGCAGTGGCGCTAAAAACATAATGCAACTAGATTTAATTGATTATATTTCTAGCTATGTTTCAATACCAATAATGGTAGGTGGGGGAATTTTAAATGAAAATGATATGGTAGATATTGTTAAAGCTGGAGCATCTTTTGTAGTATGCGGAACGATGTTTGAAAAATTGATAAATGAAAATGTTAAAAATATAAAATTATGTAACTCTCCTATATAAAGGATATATAACAAATAATTAAAGTAATACATTAAATATGACTGATGTAAATTTTAAAAAAATTGAGAAAAAATGGCGAGATAAATGGGAATCATCACATAATCATTTAACTGATATAACTTCATCTGAAAATAAAAAATATTGTCTTACAATGTTTAGTTATCCATCCGGCGATAGACTCCATATAGGCCACTGGTATAATTATGGTCCAGCTGATACTTTTGCAAGATTTCTTAAAATGAGAGGTTATAATGTTTTTCAGCCCCAAGGATTTGATGCTTTTGGATTGCCAGCTGAAAACTTTGCTATAAAACACGGTGTTCATCCAAAAATAAGCACAGAGAAGAATATTTCGAAGATGAAGGATCAGTTAAAAGAAATAGGCGGGATGTTTGATTGGTCAAAAGAAGTAAATACAAGTATTCCTGAGTACTATAAGTGGACACAGTGGTTGTTCCTTCAATTATATAATAATGATCTTGCATATCAAAAAGAGGCTATGGTTAATTGGGATCCAGTAGATCAGACAGTTCTTGCAAATGAGCAGGTTAAAAGCGATGGTACTTCTGATAGATCGGGAGCAGAGGTCATACAAAAACCTTTAAAGCAGTGGTTTTTTAAAATAACAGAATATGCAGATGAACTATTGAATTTTGATTCAGTTAAATGGCCAGAGAAAACAATGCTTATGCAAAAAAACTGGATTGGAAAAAGCTCAGGGGCTAAAATAGATTTTAATATAGATAAGTATAATTCTAAGATAGAGGTGTTTACAACAAGGCCTGATACATTATTTGGATCAACCTATATGGTTATTTCTCCTGAGCATGATCTTGTTGATAAAATAACCTCCTCTGATAACAAAAAAAGCGTTGAAGAATATTGCAGAAATGCTTCAAAGAAAAGTGAGCTTCAGCGATTAGATTTAAATAAAGATAAAACAGGAGTTTTTACAGGATCCTATGCAATAAATCCTGTAAATAAAAATAAAATACAGATATGGATAGCAGATTACGTTTTAACGGGGTATGGGACTGGCGCAATAATGGCTGTGCCAGGGCATGATCAGAGAGATTTTGAATTTGCACAAAAATATTTTCTTGATATAGTAAAAGTTGTAGATGATGGCAATAATATATCAATAAATGATAATGCTTTTATTGGAAATGGAACAGCTGTTAACTCAGGTTTCTTGGATGGCTTATCTACTAAAGATGCAAAAAGAAAAATGATATCATGGCTAGAAGAGAATAATATAGGAGAAAAGGATATAAACTATCGTTTAAAAGATTGGCTGATCTCAAGGCAAAGATACTGGGGTGCACCCATACCTATTGTTTATGATCCTGATGGAAATCCCCATCCTATACCTGAAGAACATCTTCCATGGCTATTACCTGATGATGTTGAGTATAAACCAAAAGGAACATCTCCACTTGGATCTTCTAAAAATCTTATTAAAAAAACTGAGGAAATATTTGGAGCAGGGTGGAAGCCTGAGATTGATACGATGGATACATTCGTATGCTCCTCCTGGTATTATCTTAGGTATGTTGACCCTGATAATGATGAAGTTCCATTTACAAAAGAAAATTTAAAGTGGTTGCCAGTTGATCATTATATTGGAGGGGCAGAGCATGCAACGATGCACCTTCTTTACGCAAGATTTGTTACAAAAGCATTAAGAGATTTAGGCCATTTAAATTTTGATGAACCGTTTAAACATTTATTTCATCAGGGAACCATTACTAAAGATGGTTCTAAAATGTCTAAATCTAAAGGGAATACTGTATCTCCAGATGAATTTGTTGAAAATTATGGATCAGATACGTTTAGATGTTATTTGATGTTCATGGGTCCTTTTGATGAGGGTGGAGATTGGAATGATAAAGGTATTACAGGTATAGATAGATTTTTAAAAAGATCAATGAGACTATGTAACAATATCAAGGATGAAGATTTTAAAGCAGATGATATGTACGTTCATCACAATACGATAAAGTTAGTTACGCATGACCTTTCTGATTTAAAGTTTAATACGTGTCTAAGTAAACTAATGGAGTATGTTAATTATTTTTATAATAAAGGTATTTCAAATGAAATGGCTAAAGATTTTATAAAATTAATGGGCCCATTTGCACCGCATCTATCAGAGGAGCTATGGGAATCTATTGGCAATAAATCAAGCGTATTTTCTCAGTCTTGGCCAACACATGATGAGTCAAAGCTATCTAAAAATACAATGAATATATCTATTCAAGTTAATGGAAAGCTG
Source organism: uncultured bacterium (assembly GCA_964429875.1). GTDB lineage: Bacteria > Fidelibacterota > Marinisomatia > SCGC-AAA003-L08 > D37C17 > CAYSDL01. Next base: position 52,306 of record CAYSDL010000002.1, on the reverse strand, counting down.
AGAGGAAATATTGAGGTTGAAACGTCAATGACAAAAGATGAAATATTAATACAGGCAAAAGATCACGATAATGTTAAAAAACATATTGACGACAAAGAAATTATTAAAGAAATTTATGTACCAGGTAAAATTATAAATTTAGTTATTAGATAGGAGAGAAATGTGGAAAATCCATTATTAGCAAAAAACAATCAACCTTATAACACTGTTCCGTTTGAAGATATCAAATCAGAACATTTTTTGCCAGCAATTAAGGAGACGATAGATCTGGCTGAAGCAAATATTAAAAATATTTGTGATAATGAAGAGCCTGCAACATTTGATAATACCATCATTGCATTTGAAACAGCGAAGGAAGATCTGGATTATGTTAATACAGTATTTCATCATCTGTTTGCATCTGAAGCAGATCAAGGAATTAGAGATTTAATAAAGGATATCAACCCGCTTACAACAAAGCTAAGTAATGATATTTACTTGAATGAAGCTTTATTTTTACGAATAAAAGACGTTTTTGATTCTAAGGAGGCTATGGGGTATAATGAAGAAGATCTGAGGCTTATTAATGAAATTTATAGCTCATTTGCTAGAAACGGAGCAAACTTAAATGATGCTGATAAGGAAACATACAGAAGCATATCGCAGGAGCTATCTATTCTTTCACCTAAGTTTTCAGATAATGTTTTAAAAGCTTCAAATAAAATTAATAAATACTGGATAGATGATGAGAATTTACTTACAGGAATTCCTCAATCCTTTATTGATGCTGCAAGTGAGCTTGCAAAAAAAGAAGGGAGAGAGGGGAGTTGGTGTTTTTCTCTAGATACTAATTTTGGTATTATTGTAAAATTTTGCAAAGATAGATCTACACGCAAAGATGTATTGCGTCTAATGGGATCAAAGTGTAATGGTGATGAATTTGATAATACAGATATTCTTAGAAAGATTTCAAAACTCCGTCATGATAAAGCAAATCTCTTAGGGTATGATACGCATGCAGATTATGTTCTTAATAGAAGAATGGCTCAATCTAAAAATAATGTATACAAACTTATTGATGATTTAATTGTGCCTTCATTTGATAAGTCAAAGAAAGAATTTGATGATATAAAAGCTTACGCTAAAGAGTTAGATGGTATTGATGAAATGCAGGCGTGGGACACAGCTTATTATGGGAATTTATATAAAGAAAAAATGTTCGATTTTAATGATGAAGCCCTTAGGCCTTACTTTAAATCAGAAAATGTTATAAATGGCGTCTTTGATGTTGCAAATAAATTGTATGGTATAACGATCAACCATCTTTCAGATGTACAGGTTTTTCACGATGAGGTAAATGTATATAAAGTAGATGATAAAGAGGGTAATTATTTAGGATTGCTATATATTGACCTTTATCCAAGAGAAACAAAAAGAAATGGTGCCTGGATGAATCAGCTTAGAAGTCAAGGGCTTAATAATGGAGAGGTACAAAGACCTCATGTGACTTTAAATTGCAATTTAACAAAACCTACTGATTCCAAACCTGCATTATGGTCAATTAATGAAGTAAGAACTGTCTTCCATGAATTTGGACATTGTTTGCATGGACTATTTTCTAATGTTAAATATCAGTCACTAGGAAGCATGAGCGTATATTGGGATTTTGTTGAGCTTCCTTCACAAATTTTAGAAAATTGGTTGACCGAGCCAGAAGTAATAGAAATGTATGCGAAGCATTATGAAACAGGTAAATCAATGCCAATGGAATATATTGATAAGATAAATGATGTTAAAACATATATGTCAGGATCAAACTCTCTTAGACAATTACAGCTTTGTAAGATTGATATGGGGTGGCATGATGGATATAAACAGGTTAATGATGTAGAAGAATATGAGGGATCTCTTATTGAAAACTACAGACAGGTGCCTAAAGTTGAAGGTAATAGTGTCTCATGTTCATTTGGGCATATTTTTAGCGGAGGATATTCAGCTGGTTATTATTCATATAAATGGGCAGAGCTTTTAGAAGCGGATGCCTTTGAGAAATTTAAAAATGATGGAATTTTTAATGTTAGCACAGCAGAATCCTTTAAGAAAAATATTTTATCTAAAGGGAACATGGAGCATCCAATGAATTTATATGTGAAATTTATGGGGAGGGAGCCAAAAGTTGATGCTCTGCTTAGAAAGGGTAATCTTGTTTAAAGATATTAAATTAATAATATTAAGTATTATTTTATCCTTTTCTTTTGTGTATTGCTTAGATGTCTCTCCGCATTCTTATCATGAGATTGACTTTGGAAGAAACTATCCAACAGCATTATATGATAAATATGCAGATGATGGCTTCAGTATTAGGTATTCCTTTTCAAGAGCATTTGAAAGAAAAAATACTCTTAGAGAAGGATTATTCAAATGGCAAGTTGGCGTTCAATATATTAGCTTTAGAAGTGATTATTGGACAGATGAAGTGCAGGGCACAAGTGGAAATGCTTTAATGAATGTTGAAATAAATAATTATGAGCAGGGATTTGTTTTCAATGGAGGCTTTAGATTAACAGCTAGTAATGGATTAAGTAAAAATGGAAACTTTAGGCCTTATGTTGGAGGTCTTTTAGGTATAGCTACTTTTTCAGAAAAAACATCATATGATTTTGGTGACGGATGTTCGAATTTTGGCTGGTTTATGGATATATTACTTGATGCAGACTTTTGTTCTAACAATAACAATTCTACAGATCTTGAACATCGTTCTACATCGCCAGCATTTACTCTTGATTTAGGTGTGAATATATTCTTTGATGAAGTTCAGGATGTTGGTCTTGATTTCGGAGTAAGATATAATATGCTCACACATCTTAAAAGGCCTGACCAAGAATTATTATATTACACTGATGGGAATGAAAATTTCATTCAACAAATAAGTAATCATATAGAAGCAGATTACTATACATTGTACATTGGCGTTGTATGGACGGTAAAAGGACATAAAAAGTCAAAGAAAAATAAAAGTAAAGGAAGATTGATTTAACGAATGGACATATCTAATAGAAAATTAGCAGCGATAGTTTTTAGTGATGTCGTCGACTTTACTGTCACAATGGCTAAAAATGAAAAGCTTGGCCTTAAACATATCAAAGACCATTCATCTCTAATACAGAATAATATTAAAAAATATAATGGCGAAGTTTTAAAGGAACTTGGTGACGGATGTTTGATGATTTTTGATAGTGCCTACAATGCTGTCAAGTTCTCTAAGCTTTTACAAGAGATAATTACAGCCCAATGTGATTTTAAAGTACGTGTGGGTATTCACGTTGGTGATGTTATTAAAGAAAAAGATGATTATTTTGGATCAGGCGTAAACATTGCATCACGTATTTATGGTTTTGCAAAGCCAGGTCAAATATGTATTACTAAAGACGTGAATAATCATACTAGAGGTCATGAAGATATTGATACAAAATCTTTAGGTGAAAAAGAGATTAAAGGAATTGATGATACCTATGAGATTTTTCAATTAATTAATCATAAAAGTTCATCACAAGAAAAAACTGAAGAAATAAAAAAAGAAAAGAAAGTAGAATTAACATTTTTTTCAGAATTATTAGCAAGAAGGATTCCTCAATTTATAGGGTTTTATGTTGCAGTTGGATGGACAGTCATCCAATTTATTGATTGGTTTACAATTAGGTATCAATACTCTCCTCATTTAGTTGATTTAGGTTTAGCGGTTATTATTTCAATGATACCTAGTGTTCTAATTTTATCATATTTTCATGGAGCTCCTGGAAAAGACAGATGGACAAAAGTAGAAAAAATAGGTATACCTCTAAATCTTATTGCAACCATTATTGCTTTAACTATTTTTTTCTACCCTAAGGATTTGGGTGCTACCACTAAAACAGTTTCATATGAACATGTATGCGCAGCCTCTTGTACATCAAATTGTAAAGATTATGGTAAGGTTATGGATAGGATTGTCCCAAAGTCTGAGTTTAGAAAGTCCATTACTCTTTATAATCTTGGTATTGATGCTGAGAATACTGAAAAATCTTGGCTATCTTATGGTTTGCCAGGCGCAATATCCTGGAAGTTACATCAAGATCTTTATATTAATTCATATGAACAATTTCAATATAACTGGAGGTTGAAAAAATATAATAAAACGGTGTTTGATAACTTGAGCGTTTCACTTCAAAGAGAAATTTCTTTACTTGCTAAAGATGAGTATTTTCTAAATGGCAAAATCAAACAAGAAAATAATAAATATAATATTCTTGTTAATATTTATCATACGAAATCCTTTAAAAAAATCTCATCAAAAACTTTTATCAGTGATGATATATTTGAATTGATTGATGATTTGTCTTTGTTTATTAGAAAAGATATTGGAGTTCCGATTAATTATATTGAAGAGTCAATAGATTTACCAGCTAATGAATTGTTGACAAAATCTGAGGAAGCCTTGAGAATGGCTTCTGAAGGAGCAATAAGAGCTATGGAGGAACATGAAAAGGCTATTGATTATTTTCTTAAAGCCGTAAAAATAGACGATTCTTTTGTAATTGCATATTTAGGATTGCATAATATTTATCAAGCAGATGGTCAGGGAGATAACCAGCTTCATGTAATTGAAAAAATTATAGATAATATTTATAAACTTCCCGAAAAATTACGTTTCATTCCAAATGTATTATATTATTTTGAAACGAAACAGCCTGATAAGGCTTTTAAGGTCGCTTTGATGCAAGCAGAATTATTTCCAGATGATGTTTTAGCGTACAATGTTTTAGGAGAATTTTATGCAATGAAATCACAACATGACAAAGAAATAGAGCAATATAAAAAAGTATTAAAATTATTTGGTAATAAATATGGAACAGATGTTGTATCAAATTACATTATGAAAATTGGGAACACATATTTTTATGATTTAGGTGATTATGATAAAGCATTAAAATACTATTTAGATCATCTTGAAGGATATCCAGATGACTATGAAATATATACCACATTAGGTACCCTGTATGAAACAATGAATGATTATGAAAAGGCTGAAGAAATGTATAATCAGGCATTGTTATATGATACAAATAATGTAGAAGCAATGTTAGACTTAGCATATATTAAAAAAGATTTAGGAATAGGAAGAATTGAAGAATTTACTAAAATATTGGATAGATGTAATACTATATATGACACCCTTTCTACATATAGACAATTATACATATTAAATGAAGAGTATGGTAAGATTAAAGAAGGAATTAAATATATAAATTTAGCACTATCTCTGACAGAAGATAAAATGCCATTAAATTTTTACGGTAGTTTTTATATTACTCTTTCTAGGAATTATGCACAGATTGATCAATTTGATCAATCTGTAGATATTTTGAATTATGCTGATGAAAAATTCAAACTTGCAACAGATGAAATAAGATCTCCTATGTGGAAAATATCTATGTATATTGAAGCAGAAAAATGGAGTTTAATAGAAGAGCAGATTCAAATAGCAAAAAATGGCCACGATGCACTTGCAATGGATTATTGGAAAATACACAGACATGAAGGAATTGTGTCAGAATATGTTTATAATGATTATCAAAAAGCAATTTCTTTATATGAAGAATATTTAGATAATAATAAAGCACATCATTATGCTGGGATACATATTTCCATTGCTAGATGCTACAGATTATTAGGAGAATATAAAAAATCAAAGAATAAACTTGATGAAATTTACGGCACTAGCTTAAAATATCTATTTGACGCTGATTATGAATATGCTTTATTATATAGAGACATGGGTGAATATAGTAAGGCATTAGAAAAGATTGATATTTATTTAGATCACTATAAATTTGCCGATCCTGATCATATTGAAGTAAATAGGGCTAAAGCTTTAAAAGAACAGCTCCTTAAGTTTTCTTAGCTCAGACATACTATTAGACATAATATATATTATCAGTATTATTCCGAATTAATAACAAGAAGAGCTTTGTAGATCAACAATAATTTACTAAAAGTTTCCATTTATTAATATCCCAATAACCACTTGCTGCTCCACTTGTTGACGGCAGTATAAAGACTTCAGAGTCACCTATTTTTTCAATTTGAATACCATATTCAACTTTTTTCTTATTTAAATACACTTTTGCAGGATTTTTTCCATTAAAGCATATGATTCTAGGTTTGTATTGTAATATCTTCAAATTACACCCATTTACATCGAATTTTGTCGAATCTAATTCATTGTCATTGCCAAAATCTGTTTTACATATATCAGTTAAGCCAATTTTATATGTAATCAGTTGTTTGAATTCTTTTGGTTTAAGCTCTTTTGTAGTTAATCTTATATTGTATAATGTTTTCCAAAACTTATTACCAGGTCCAGCATAGTATGCATTGACTTGTCTAGATTTTTTGCTAGCAGCCATTCCACAAAAAACAATATTTAAATTATAATCGAGTAAGTCAGGTAGAATCATTATTTGAGAACTTTATTTTTTAATAAGTTTATGTGTTTTGGTGAAGAGCCACAGCATGTACCAATTAGTGTCCCCCCATGATCAATTACATTGTAGAATAAACGTATAATATCATCATTACTGTGAATTGATTTAATATTTCCATCGGGAGAAATATTTCCAATGCCTAGATTAGGATAAACTCCCCATCTGCCTTCACAATTATCACTAACTGTATCAAGACAATAGTTTATAGAATACAATGAAGTGCAATTAATTAAAAATGCATCAACATCATATGTGTTTGTCATTTTAATCGCATCAATAAGTTTTTCTCCTGATAGTATTTTCTTCTTATCAAGTAATGAAAAACTCACCCATATTGGTCTATTATACTTTGAACATTCTTTAATGCAAATTTCAGCTTCTTGAATAGAATTCATAGTTTCAATTAAAAATATATCAATATTCGATTCATCTAACCATTTAGCTATTTCTTGATATTCTTTTTTTGCAATATTTTTTCCTGGAAATAAATTTGGCATATAACAATCTTCAAGTGGTGCAATTGAACCAAGAACCTTAACGCTGTTATTTGCTGCTTTTTTTGCTATTTCTGCTGCATTTAATAAGGATTTTTTTGCAACTATTGTCGCTTCGTTTATATTAAGTCCAGTTTTCATATAAGATCGAGGAGTTGTCCTAAATGTATTTGTTGTTATATAGTTAGAACCAGCATTTATATACTCCATATGTATGTCATAAACGGTATCAGAGTTTTCAATATTCATATTCGCCGACCATATGTGCTCAGGTAGATTATAGCCTCTTTTAATGAATTCAGAACCCATTGCACCATCTAATAATTCTATTTTAGGCATTTATATTGTTTTGAATAAATTTTTATTTAATAAAGTGGAGCATGTAAGAACGCCCGACATTAAAGCACTGGGAAGTCCAACTGTAGTAATATCTTGTCCTGTCATATATAAATTTTTAACAGGAGTTTTAGGCTTTAACCATTTTTGTCTGAATCTTGAAGGTGTATGATCTGCTCCATAGAGTTCTCCAAATTGATAATGAGCCATGTCTCTCGTGGAAAGTGGAGAGGATAATTCATAATAAGAAATTTTATTTTCAAGGTGAGGACAATGTTTATAAATTTGCTTTATTATACGCTTAGAGAAGTTTTCCTTATATTTTTCATACTCATCTCCCCTACCTTTCCATGGATCTTTTGACCATTTGCTAAAATTATTAAACTTTGTTGGAACTATTGCTTCAAGTGTTGCTGTGCCAGGATGTACACTGTCCCAGCTTGGATCCTTTGATGAGGCAAAAGAAATATAGGTAACAGGAAAATCTGCATCTTCATTATTCATATAGGTATTAGTAGTTAAATCATGATCATAACCTGGATAGATCCATAGATTTGTATTTTTAATCCCAAGCTCTTTTGCAGTTTTATTAAACCCAACATATAAACAGGCATGTCCAAATGAGGGTTTTACTAAACTTAAATTTTCTCTATAGGATGACAAGGAATCCTCATTTCTTAAAAACTTATGCAATGTGTTCTGAACGCCTGCGCTACTTATAACAGTATCTGATTCAATAATATCACCATTTTCTAAAATAACTCCCTTACATGCACTATTTTTAATATGAATTGAATCTACTCCTGTGCTTATAAATATCTTGCCACCATACTTTTCTATTACAGGTGCAATAGACTCAGCTATCATCCGAGATCCTCCTATGGGATAGTTTGCTCCATCTAAATAATGCCCAGCAATTGCACAATGCATAGCAAAACTACTTTGTTTAGGGGGAAGACCATAATCACCCCACTGACCGGTTAATACACCTATTAATTTTTGATTTGAAGTGATTTCTGATAATGCATCATATGTTGTTTTGTTAGAAAAAGCTAAAAAATCTTTACTGAGATATTTGTGCATAAAAAATTCTTTAACTCCAGATAAGCTTTTTGCAGCGAAATATTTAAACATAGCTTTATTTATACTTAAAACAACATCAATATATTTATCAATATTTGAAGATTCATCAGGGAAGTAACTTTTCATATTTTCTATGAATTTACTTTTTGGTGCAATAAAGTCATATGATTTGTCAGGAAATATAATCCTATCATAGTTATCATCTGTTTTATTCCATTTAAGTTCATTCTCTGTTATTTTATCAAATAACTTTCTAGAAAATGCTTTTTCTCTGTGAACACCTCCAATATAATGAATACCTACATCCCATTCATAGTTTTGTCTTTTAAAAGTGTGTGTATAACCACCGATTTTGAAATGTTTTTCAATTACAAGTACCTTTTTTCCTTCCATTCCAAGAAGTGCAGCGCTACATAATCCAGATATGCCTGATCCAATAATAATAACATCATACTTGCCATCTATTTTATCAGGAGAATATTTTTGAAGTTTCATAAATAAAGTTACTGTAGTTTCTCTAATTCTGTAAGTGTTAAAATGTCTAAATTCTTTTCTTTAAGTCCCTGTAAAACTAATTCCATTGCCTCGTAGCACCATTCTCTGACACCTCTTTCTGGCATATGTAAAACAATAATTGATCCAGGTTGAACGCTTTTTAACACAAATTCAGCTATCCATTTACTATCTGGGATTGCTGTATCATTAGCAAAAGAATCACTAATAATATGAACCATCCCTCTTGAATCTATAACAGTCTGCATCTCTTTAGATAGCTTGGCATGCGGAGCTCTATACCATTTAGTATCTACAGGTGTAAATTGTGATATAATATTTTGCGTTGAATCTAGATCACTCTCAAAATCTTCTTTTGAATGTTGGTCATATGGATAGTCGTACATGTTATGATTTGCCAATTCATGTCCATCATTTAATAGCAATTGTACTTCATCTACTGATACATAATTGCAGTGGTTCCCAGTAATAAAAAATGTTGCTTTGGCGTCATATTTATTAAATAGATCTCTTACTTCATTTATCATGCAGCCGTTAGGATTATCTACACCACAAAATCCATCATCAATTGTAAATGCTACAGCATTATCAACGTCCATGTATGCTATAGATGATTCAGGGAAAATTAAGCTTGACATAAATCTTTGTCCAGGAAGTGATAATGTTGACCAAACTACTTTTCTATACAGTAAACTTGCTGTTGAAATATCAGAGGGGATTTTAGGATCATTATCTCTGCCTAATGATTTATCATTCGGAATAAGGATTGTAATAAATGCAAGCAGGCATAACGGTTTAAGTACTTTCAATGAAATCTCTTATTTTTATAAAATATTCCTCTCTTGACATCATGATAATATTATTATGGTTAGCTCCATTGACCTTATACATATCTTTATTTGTTGAACCGCTTTCTACAAAAAGCATGTCAGCCTGGCTTATTGGTACAATATCATCTAAGTCAGCATGAATTATAAATATTGGCTTTGTATAATTTTTAAATTTTATCAAATTTTCAAATCCATCACTTAGTCTAAATGAAATGTCGTCGGGGTTAATATTCATTAGTTCAAGAAGACAATGTTCTGTCACAAAACCGCTTTCTATAATACACCCATCTATATCTTTTTCTTTGTTGCTTATAATATGTGCAGCTGAAGCACTCCCAAGTGATCGTCCCATAACAATAAACTTCTTACTATAATTGTTTGATGTTAAATATTTTTTAACATAATCAAATATAATAAGGGAATCACTTTGGAGATTCTTTTTGGTTGGAGTTCCTCCAGATAAACCATACCCTCTATAATCAGCCACAATTATGTTTATATTATAATTATGAAAAAAAGCAGCTATATCGCTGTATTCTTGAGCTAATTCAGCATTTCCATGGAAGAATAGAATATTATTAAATGTTTTATCTTTTAAAAAAAATGTCATTCCAACAGATATATCTTTTTCAACAAGAACTGTATGATCATTGTTATTTTGTGTATCTGATGATCTAGGAAAAAATATTGAATTTATTAAGTCGTCTTTTGTGATCATAGCTAATGTAATACTTTAAGTTGCATCTATAAGTATCTTATATAACGTATCTATATAGAATTCATTGTTTTCTAAATGTACATTATGTGATGCATTGTTTATAATGAATTGCTTAGATTTTTTATGTATTTTCATCATATCTCTGTTTATTTTTATATACTTGGTGTCATCGTGACCATTGATTAGGTATACAGGAAAATCAAATAATGCAAAAGACTCCTCGAAGGCTGGCATTGTTCCCTTGCTAAATGATAGTAATGATTTAGACAGCTGGTTACTATTATGAGACTTCCTTATCAAATTTTGCTTTATGAATGCTGCATTGTTTCTAGTTTTTTGATGTTTAAAAAGTTTATTCTTTGTCCATGTTTTGTTAAAATCATCAATTGAATTAATAATATTGTTTGACAATGTTAGATCTTCTTCAAATCTTTTATTTTTTTCTTCACTATTTGATATTCCCAATGATGAGCTCTCAAGGATTAATGATTTAATAAGAGAAGGGTATTTTTGAGCTAAAGAAATTGCAATTCTCCCACCCATTGAATAACCACAAAGATGAACTTTGGAAACGTTGAGTTTTTTAAGACACAGATATATCTCAGATCTAAGATTTTTATAAGTATACTCTTTATCTAAATTATTGAACGTACTTTTACCATGTCCTGGAATATCTAGTGCAATAGAAGAATGATTTAAGTTATTCCTTGTTTCATCCCATGATTTTGAAGACCCCGTAAAACCGTGTAGAAACAATATAGGTAAATCGTTTAAATGCTTATCTTTTGTTAGGAAAATACATGTTTTATCATTTTTTACATACATTATTTATCTTCTTTATGAGTATTTTTTTCAATTCCTCTAATATTCATGTGAAGCAACATTAATGAACCTCCCAGTTCTCTCACGATTGAAATAAAAAAAGGAGCAAAATATATTGGAATAAGTCCAAGAAGAACAAAAATCGTTTTAGTCGCAATCAAAATAACTAATATAATGAGTAAACCAATTGGATATGTAAATAAAATCCAGCAATCTATTGCCCAATCAATCCAGCTTGTTACAATATATTCTTCATCTAGCATCTCTTCATGAGATTTATAGTTGTAGTTGGATAACTTAATTTTAGATTTATACCAAACAATGTAAGGAAGTTTTAGTCCAAATAAAATTAAACTAAATGCTGTTATAGATGCTTTTTTCATGTTATTCCTTTCTAACTATTTAAAATTATATTAATAAGAAGAATTATATCCTGAATATTAACTATGTCATCTGAGTTAATATCAGATAAGTAAAATTCTATACCCGAAGGGACCTGTGTCATTATAAAATTGACCATTATTACAACATCAAGTATATTGATTATATAGTCTTGGTTAATATCTCCAATATTAAAATCAAATTCATTTTGATACCACTCATTATATAATATTTGAAGTGTATCAACAGGATCAATCCAAAATCCGCTTTGATTATAATAAGGAACTACGTTATCAACATTTAAATCCATATAGTAGTTATTTTCATCTTCAGGTCTAGCTACTCGAATAAAAGCTGATAATGTTGATATTCCTTCATCGAGACATCTTGAGTCTGCCCCTGGTACTTTTCCTCCTTGTAATGCCGCCATCAGTTTTTGATCTAAGCTACCATTTGTTGAAATAAAACCTTCTTCAATTGAGATCAATATACTCTCATTTAAAAGTATATTGCCTTGAATTGCGTAGTTTATTCCATTTATATGGCCTTTCCAGTCTAAACAATCATCTCCAGTAAAAGAAGCACTTCTGGGGATCGGAGGATCAGCACACAAAGCAAGGTCTTCGCTTCCGGGTTCACCTTCCCACGCTGCACCTTCTATCTGATTGCATTCAAATTCATATAATAACCCATAATTATTTTCACGATATAGATCAACTGCACCATATTGTCTGATTCCTGGATTATTTTGAATATCATTATCCTCTAGAAGCTGCATAATTTCTTCTGGTGAGTATCCTTCTTCCATTAATGTGGAGGCATAATCCTGATTAACTGGGTTCCAGTATGATTGTGTATGAATAGCTCCTACTCCTGGATGAATATCACTAATTATTATAGAGTTTGCTATACATGATCCTCCAGCACTTCCAACCTCATTTGTATTAGTGTCAACAGCAACTATTGAAAATGTTGTATGACAAATTGATAATAAAAATGAAAGTATGTAATATTTAAGATTCATTAACTTCATTAAACCATTTTCTATAGTCTTTATCTATAAGCTCTATATTGCAGCTAACAATTTCAGGCACAGCGTAATTATGTTTTTCTTTAATAATTGAAACAATCTTCTCTTGAAATTTATTGTGTGTTTTTATTTCAATTTTATACTCGGTAGAGTTTTCAAACTTCTTATTCCATATATATAACGATTCAATATTACTAGATGATTGAATGCAGGGAGATAGCTTTTCTTTTAAAATCTTTTTTGAAATAGATTGTAATATTTCCCTTGAATCTGAAGTTGTTGTAATCATTATATACATAAAATACTTAATTTTATTATGGAAATAATTTAATTAATTTTAATTTAATATTATAAATATCCGTAAAGGTATTTGATTTTTCAGAACTTTCAACTTAAATATAGGGTTTCTTACTTACCTTTTTCAAAAGCAGGCCTTATTAAGTTTACTTAATTGAAGGAAACTTGCGATTCAGGAGGAGTTACCCACTGTGACTTTCTAAAGGTCCTCTGAAAAACTGCTTTTACGGATATTTTGTATTATTTTAAAATCTTCTTTTGTTGATGTAAAACTGAAAGTGATATTGTTATAATCAGCTACTTTTTTAATCTTTACTGCTCTTTTATATATCTCATTAATAGTTTGTATGTCAGAATAGTTAAGAATAATCTCATATTGGTTCATTTCGGTATTTATAATACTATCTAATGCGTCGATCAATGTATTGATTTTCAACTTCTTTGTTGTTGATATCATAATCGGGTTTTTGTATTTCTCATTTATTCTAGCAAATACATTGGGGTCTTTTATCTTGTCTATCTTATTAAATACTAATATTGTATTTTTTTTATCACAATTTAATTCTTTTAATGTTGAGTCTATTGTGTTTATGTGACCTTGAATATCTGATGATGATATGTCAATTAATTTTATTATAAGATCTGCATCTTGAATATCAGCTAGAGTTGATCTAAAAGAAGCAATAAGATTATGTGGTAATTTCCTAAGAAAACCAACAGTATCGCTAATTAGAACATCTTTCTTATTTATTTTTATTTTTTTTGTTGTAGTATCAAGGGTTGCAAATAATTGATCTTTAATATAGGCATCGTGCCCTGATATAGTTTTTAGTAAAGAAGATTTCCCTGCATTTGTATATCCAGCAAATGCAACTTTAAAAACATTTCTTCTGGATTTTCTTTGAGTATTTCTCTGTATTTCAATTTTACTAAGATCTCTTTTAAGTTTAGTAATATCTTTTTTAATTAATCTTCTATCAATTTCAATTTGCTTTTCTCCTGGACCTCCTCTCATTCCAGTCCCGCCTGCCTGTCTTTCCAAGTGAGTCCACATTCCTGTTAATCTAGGCATTAAATATTCAAGTTTAGCAAGATCTATTTGTGTCCGAGACTCTTTTGTTTTAGCATGTTGACTAAAAATATCAAGAATTAGCTGTGTTCTATCATAAATATGAATCTTTTTACTACATAACTTTTGTATATTTTTAAAATGGCTTGGATTTAGTTCATCATTAATAAATATATTCTTACATTTCAATGCTTTACATTGGTTTATAATTATCTCAATTTTACCCTTTCCAAAATATGTTGATGAGTCTATCCTGTTTCTTTTTTGAATAACAGTATCGATGATATTATATCCAAGGGTATTTGCTAGTAGGTTCATCTCATTCAATTCTTCATTGAGAGCTTTTACATCATAAGTTGGAAGTTGTAAAGCAATTAATATTGAATCAATCATTTTTAATAAAATATATATTAGATAGGTACATTTCTGCTATAATAAGAATTATAATAAAATATAATAAATATCGCCATATTTCATATCCTACAACCATATTATTAAGCTTCTCTTGAAAACTACTATTAACATCTATTATAGTGACATCTGGAAATATTGTTAATACCTGATCATTAGTTAGGTAAGTATCGTTAAATTCATTTTGATCAATATTTAAAGCAATAAAATCATTATCATTAGAGTTATAAAATAACTTATGAAAGCCAATATTATTTAATTTCAAACTTTTATTATTTATTAGGATTGTATCTTTTGTAGGTGTTATGGTGTATGCAATGTCCTCTTCACTATTAATTGTTTCATTGCAGGTGTAGTGATTTTTTAAAACATTTTCTTTTGTTATTTCCAAAACAAATGGAATAAAAATTCCTTTGATAGGTAAATTAGAAGATGATAGATCTAGTGGTGTCGATAGAGTTATCAAAGTATTGTTTTCAATTTCAAACTTGTTTAAAAATGAATATCCATTATCATGTGCTATTATTGTATTTGCTGATATAGGAATATTAGTATATTTGAAAAAAATTAATTTTCGTTCAGGTATATCACTACTAAATATTAAACTCAAATTAGGATCTTTAATACTTTCTGTATCAATTGATATAAAGGAATCATTTTTAAGATGTGTTGATTTTAAATTGCTATATGCTTCCATATTAAGAAGTTTAGACAAATAATTGTTTGCTTTAAAATCCTCATTCGGGATAACTATAATATTGTTCGTCTGTGAATTAATTTTATAATAAAGTTCTTTAGTAATAAGACTATAATCAAACACTATAACAGATTCAAAAGTACTGTGGTTATTGAGTAGATAGTTTTCTGATGTTAAGTGTATGATAGATAAATTTTTATGCAATTGATTATATGTATTTACTGCTTTAGTAAAATAGTAGTCATCGTTAGAATTTGATATAATACATATATTAGATTCTTTATTAGTTTCTAGTGTAAAATAATAATTATCATCTAAGTTTAATTCTGAAGGATCATTGATCGATAACTTGCAGTTATATCTTCCTTCTTCGGGGATAGACGTTCTGAACTTCAAATTGTAAAAATTATTTTCTTTGATATTTAAGGTATTCTTCCCAACATTTATATTATTTATATGCAGCTCAACTTCAAGATTATCAACATTTAATGATGTACTTGATATTTGTGTATTTATATCAATAATTTCATTTGGAATGATAACATTATTTTCAATCGACACATTATTTATAAATATATTTTTATTATTAGGCTCATTTTTCAAAATAAAGAAATTAATATTATCTTTTATGGAAATTGATTCTTCATTTATTGGAGGAAAAGATTTAGATTGAAAATCGCTAACAAAATAAATATCAATATTAGAATATATATCTTTATCCAAAATATTATCCAAGATATTATTTATATTAAATTTCTTAGATGTAAATGAAGGATCTATGTTTAATGATGTGATTTTATTTAGTTGAAGTTTTCCATTATGTATAATACTGTTATCTGATAATAATGAAATCATAAATGTTGTGTTCTCATTGTATGAATTATATATTTGTTTTAATAATTTAGTTAGATCGTTTTGTATGAATTGAATATTAGAATATGAATCATCAATAATAACATATGTAAGGTTATTGTTATTTGAATATTTAGAATTAAACTTACCTTCGATTGTCGGTCTTGATAATAACAAAATAATAAATAAAATTATAAGAGTTCTTATAATAAGCAAAATTATATTTATAATGCTTAATTTGTTTATTGCTTCAGTTTGAATTGATTTAAAAAACCTTAATGTGCTAAATGAAATATTCTGATACTTCCTCCTCTTTAATAAATGGAAAATAAGAGGAATTGTAATCAATGGTAAAAACCATAAAAATATTGATGATATAAAGCTCATGCAAACAATCCTAATGATAAGGCTGATGCAATAGGCACAGTGAAATTATCATATCTAGTCGGAGTAAATAGTTCTGTGATGGTTGCTATTATGCAAACAATAATAATTTGATAAATTGCAATATCTATATTGATAAATGATAATATGAAAACTGTAGTAATTATAAATGCGAACGAACCTTCGAGCGTTTTATCATTCATAAGGGTAACATGTCCATATTTAATACCTATTAAAGCTGCAATAGAATCAGAAAAAATGACTACTAACATAGCAAATAACACTTCAGGTTTATTGCATGTAAATGTTATTATCGTAAAACTTAAGAGCATATATGTAGCGCTCATTAATTCATTTATTTCATAATTCCTGAATACTTTTTTAAGAAAAATGTTTAGAAAAGTTTTGATATAAAATGATTTTTTACGTGAGAGGTCTATTAAAAGCAATATTAGCGTAAATGTTGTAATGAAAATACTAAAATAAGTATAGCTAATATAATAATAGGTGATTGGGAAAATAATTGAGCACATATGCACAATTTTTCTATATAATTCATTTTTATATGAAAGTATATTGTTATTATTCACTAATTAAGTGTTGATATCTTTCTTTTATATCTTTAGCACCATATAGTCCTGAACCTACAATTGTGATATCAATGTTAGTATCATAAACTTTATCTATTGTATTTATATTCACTCCTCCATCAACACCTAATAAAATATTATGATTTGTAGTTGATGTTCTTAGAAATTTCATTGTTTCTAGTGTATCGGGTATAAATTTTTGACCGCCAAAGCCAGGATAAACAGACATTATTAATATATAGTCTATATAATCCAAATATTTAATAAGAAGACTTGGGTCTGTGTTTGGATTAATGGCAACTCCAGCTACGACATTATTATCTTTTATTGTAGTTAGATCTCTTTTTATATCATTTGATGCTTCATAGTGAAATATTAAAGTATCTGAACCTGCTTGTATATAATCTTTGAGATATTTTTCTGGATTGTTAATCATTAAGTGGGTTTCTAAATGAGAGCTAGTAATTTCTCTTATATCTTTTATGATAAAGGGTCCAAATGTTAGATTTGGAACAAAGTTTCCATCCATTACATCTAAATGCAGTCTATTAATACCTAATACTTCAACTTTTTGAATATCCTCTTTTAATCTTGTAAAATTAGCAGAAAGCAATGATGGTGATATTATTCTGCTATTCATCTTATATCAGTACTTATTATTAAGTCTATTGATTTTGGGAAGGACAATTTCAATCCTCCTGTAATGCTTTGTTCTAGTATAGTATTATTCAAATATTCATCATTGTATTCATATTTAATATTACCAATTCTTAGGCCAGACTTTGAAATTATTTCTTTAGCTTTTGAGTAATTTATATTAATTAAAGTAGGAACTACATAATAATTTGGAGGATCGCCAAGGCTAACTATATATGTTATTTTATCATTCGTTTGCAGCACCTTTCCTGGTTTTGGATATTGTGATGTTATTAAATCTTTTTTATAATCATTATTATATTCATAAATAATAGTATCTAATTTTAAGCCTTGTTGATTTATTATTAATTGTGCACTAGTAAGTGAAGTATTTACAAAATCATTTATAATAATATTTTTTTTATCTCCAGCGATAGTTAGCTTTACGGATCTTCCTTTTTTAATTTTTGTAAATGCCCTTGGAGACATGCTGATGACAGTATTTGGAGTATATATTTCATTATAATTAGATATTATTACTTCTACATTAAAGCCTAAATCATTGAGTTGCTTTTCAGCTTTGTAAATTGAACTGTGTCTAACATCAGGTAAATAAATTTCTTCATTTGTATTGGTAAGTAACGGTAAAAGTATACCATCTAGTAAAAACAGTCCAGATGCTGCAAATAATATAAAAATTAATATGTACTTAGATATTATTTTCATTTAAACTCTAATCGTACTGCAAACATACCATCTAATTTATGTTTATGAGGCAGAATATTTAAAGCTCCATGTCTATCAACATATGAAAGTCCTACATATTTTTTTGCATTTATTATTTTAAATTCCTTATTTTTGGAAAGAAATGAATTTATTATATCCCAGTTTTCACAATCAAAAATTGAACATGTACTGTATACAATGCAGCCACCTTTATTTAAGATAGTCGATGCTTTTTCTAGTAAACTTTTTTGAACTTGTCTAAGATAAGTAAAATTCTTCAATGTTTTCCTAATCTTTATATCTGGATTTTTACTAATAGTTCCAGATGAACTGCATGGAACATCAAGTAATATTTTATCAAATTTAATATTATTATATTTTAAAAAATCAATATTTTTTAAAATATTAACATCTGCTTTTATATTTTTTAGATTATTAATAGTTAACTTGTATCTATTTAGATCACTTTCAAATGCAGAAATTTTGCTTGAGTTAGAAGTTCTAATTAGTATATCAGTAAGCTTTCCACCAGGGGCAGCACAAGCATCTAAAATGCTTTCTCCAGAAACAGGTGATAGTAGATCAACTACAAATGAAGAGCCAGGAGATTGTATGTAAAGATTCCCAGATTTGATTAATTCATGGATAAGTAAATTTGATATTGATTTTATTTTGATATAATTATTATTATCTTCAAAAACATGATATTTAATATCATTATCACCAAGTTTATCTAAAACAACTCTATTTTCAGCATTTATACGTATCCAATTGATAGGTTTTTTATTAAAAAAATTAAGAATATTTATTGTTTTATTTTTGTTGAATTGATCTAATGTTAGATCATAAAACCATTTAGGAAAAGATAAACTTACATATTCAGGAATATCGACATTTATATCTTTTGTAGATACTTTTCTTAGTATAGCATTAACAAATTTATATTTATTCTTTGTTTTATCTTTTGCTAAATCAACAGATGTTGATATTGCGGCATAATCTGGGACGCTATCCATAAATTTTAATTGATAAATACCCATAAGTAATATTGTCAATGATTTTTTATCAATTTTCTTATTTTTAACAAATGCATTTATGTGATACAGTATATAATGATAATATCTAATTGACCCTACAGTGATCTCATTAATAAATGCTTTATCGTTGTTCTTAAAGTCATATTTTGATATTATTTTTGAGGATATAGATTTTAATTGAATTTTTTTACTAAAGAATTCAAAGATAATATCATAAGCGACATGTCGTGATGACTTGTATGTTACTTTATTCAAATTTAATATTTTTGAATTGCTGCATATTTGAAAAATCAATTGATGAGATTTCTTTTTTGCTTTCAAATTGTAATTTTTTGACTATAAGACTTCCTGAAGAACAGCCAATATAAATATTGTTATCAATGATTTGATGTTTACCTAAATGTAAACTATGACAATCACTTGAATAGTACGTTTTAGTAAATTTAACTTTTTTTCCATTAATTGTAGCATATGGACCTGGAGGAGTTAACGCTCTTATCTTATTATGGATATTAAAAGAGCTATCCTTAAAAGATATTATTAATTCTTTTTTGCTTATCTTAGATGCTCGTGTAACATGTTCATTATTTTGATCTAGCATCGGTTGATTCATCTTAATTCTATCTAATGATAACAGAAGTAGATTTGCACCAAGAACAGACAATTCATTATATATTGTTCCATAAGTAAGAGAATCGTCATAAAAGCAACTATCTTGAGCAATTATTTTTCCAGAATCTACTGATGAATTAATAATAAATGAAGAGACTCCTAAAGTTGTATCTCCATTCATAATTGAGCGTTGTATTGGAGCGGCCCCTCGATATTTTGGAAGTAATGACGCATGAATATTTACAGTACCATACTTTGGAATATTGAAAATGTATTTTGGTAATATTTTATACTCTATTACAACAAATATGTCTGCATTATATTTTTTGAATATATCAATATTTTTAATGTTTTTAATGTTGTTAGTTTTATAAAGATTAATATTGTTATTAATTGAATATCTGGCAATAGGAGTATTTGTTTGTTTAAGGCCTCTCCCTTGTTTTTTCACCTTATTTGTTACTGCTAAAACAATATTATGTAGTTTGCTAGCATGTAAATACTCTAGTGACTTTAATGAGAAATCACCATTACCAAAAAATATTATATTCATAGCTTTACTCTGAAAGTGAAACGATATATGATTTTAAAATATTGATTTTTGTGTTATCGCCAACATTAACAATTAGTTTATCCTTTTTTGCCCCTTGAATGTCAACTATCTTGCCAACTATTCCACCACGTGTAATTATCTTATCACCTTTTTTCAAATTATTTAATAAGTTTGTGTGGTTTTTTTGTTGTATAGAATTGGGCCTTATCATTAAAAAATAAATAATGATAAACATAAGAAAAAATATTGGTAATGAACCCATTTGTTGTAAAATTTCCATACAATAATTTAATTAAATAAATGAGTATAAATAAGTTAAATAAGATGAATCTTGGTAATTTAAAAATTAATAATCCTCTATTTTTAGCACCAATGGCCGGCGTGACTGATATGCCATGTAGAATTATAAATAAAAGAATGGGAGCCTCTGTTGTATATACAGAATTTGTAAGCGCAGAAGGTATAATCAGAAAAAACTTAAAAACACTTAATATGATAAAATTTACCGATGAAGAAAGACCAATAGGAGTTCAAATATTTGGCGATAGTCCATTAACAGTTTCAAAATCAGCAAAATTTATTTATGATAATTACAAACCAGATATTATTGATATTAATTTTGGGTGTCCCGTCCCTAAAATAACTAAAAGAGGAGCTGGATCAGCAGCTTTAAGAAACCTATCATTAATGAAAGAGATATCCTCATCAGTTGTAGATGCTGTACCAAATATTCCTGTAACAGCTAAAATGAGATCAGGCTGGGATTCTAACAGTATTGTTACATTAGAGGCTGGCACTATATTAGAAGAAGCTGGAATTAAAGCAATTACTTTGCATGCAAGGACAACTAAGCAAGGGTATACTGGGCATTCAAATTGGGATTTAATTAAGGATTTAAAAAAAAATGTTTCTATTCCTATTATAGGAAATGGAGATGTAACAAGCATTGAGTCATATAATAAAATTAAAAATTATACAAAGTGTGATGCAGTTATGATAGGAAGAGGAGCATTGGGAAATCCATGGATTTTTAAACAAATAAGTGAATCGTTAAACGGAGAGGATATTACATTACCATCATTAGAAGATATTATATTGACATGCAAGACACATATAGATTTGCTCGATAAAAACAAATCTTCTATAGCTAGTGTAAATCTTTCAAAAAAACATATTAACTATTACTTGAAAAGTTTTCACAACTCTTCGAATTATAGAAGAGAATTAATGATGTGTGATAACGTTGTAGATATGCACAAAATACTAGATAGTATTAGAATTTAAAAAATTATTTTTTCACAACAATTGGTTTTGAATAGATAAATGAATTAGGTAATAGTATTATTTCTTCGTTTTGTTTTATTGAAGTATATCTTAAGTTGATCTCAGTTACTTTTCCTTCAAATTTATCAACTTTAATATTATCTTCCACTGAAAAAGGTTGGTATAATAATATTAAGATTCCTGATATCATGTTTGATAATATGTCCTTCATTGCAAATCCTAATGCAAATCCTGTTAAGCCTAACCCGGCAACCATTGCTGAAATATCTATTCCTATAGTTCCTAGACCACTAATAATTCCAATTAACAAAAGTAAATTTTTGATAGCCTTACCTAATAATCGAATAAGTGCTGGGTTATTATTATTATTTAATAATTTAGTTGTTGTAACATATTTAATAAAATGACCAAGAATCCATGATAGCAAGATAATAGCACAAGCATAGAAAAGGTTATTATAATCAGATAGTGTTATTTTTTCGATTAAGTTATTCATTATTTGTATTAGTTATATTTTTTATCAAGCAATTTTTCAAATTCATGTTTATTTAAAGGTTTACTTACTATATATCCTTGTATTTTATCACATGCATATTCGCTCAAAAAATCTATTTGTTGTTGAGTTTCTACTCCTTCGGCAATTACCTGTAACCCTAATTTATGTCCTAGATCAATTACTAGATTTGCAATAGTTATATCATTGATGCTATCCTTGGTAAGATTTGATATAAATGATTGGTCTATTTTTAAACAATCAATCGGAAATTGTTTTAAGTAGCTTAAGGATGAATAGCCAGTTCCAAAATCATCGATAGAAATTTTAATACCCATTGATTTAAGCTCATTAAATATTTTTATAGCTTTATCTACATCATCCATTATAATACTCTCTGTTAATTCTAATTCTAGATAATTTGGATCAAGTTTACTTTTTTCAATAGATTTTTTAACTATTTGAACAATATCACTTTGATAAAATTGTTTTGCAGATATGTTTACTGCTGCTGTCAGGTTTTTATGTCCTCTATCATGCCATTCTTTATTTAATTTACATACTTCTTTTATGATCCATTCACCTAAAGGAAGAATAAGATTAGTTTCTTCAGCTATAGGGATAAATTTATATGGTGCAAGAACACCTTTTTCAGGAGAGTCCCATCGAACTAATGCTTCAAAACCAATTATCTTATTTTTATTTAGTTCAATTTGCGGTTGATAAACTAAAGTAAATTCTTCATTTTGCATGGCTTTGAATAATCCATTTTCAAATGATATTCGTTCTAATATTTTATCATTCATTTGTGGTTCATATAAATTGTACTGATTTTTACCCAATTCTTTAGATTTATACATTGCAGCATCAGCATTTTTAATTAACTTATCAGCGTCGTCTCCATCTTGAGGGAAAATAGATATCCCTATACTCGCAGTTATTCTTAGTTCTTGTCCTTCAACAACAATATTTGAAAATTTTTCTGTTAAGATTCTATTACATAATTTATAAATACCGCTTAATCTTTTTACAGAAGGTAGTAATACAGTAAATTCATCACCTCCCCATCTTGATACTGTATCTCCTTTTCTTACACAGTCTTTTAGTCTATTTGCTATAATAGTAATCAGTTTATCTCCAGCTGAATGACCCATTGAATCATTAACATATTTAAAATTATCTAAGTCTATAAACATTACAGCTAAAACTTCATCATGTCTTCGTGCATGTTCAATAGCATGCTCTAAACGATCATGAAATAGAGCTTTATTTGTTAAACCAGTTAATTGATCATAATGAGCTTGTTTATGTATCTGAATATCATCAATTTTTCTTTTAATAGCCATAGCAACTTGATCAGAAACAAAAAGTAGTATTTTTTTATCTTCTTCAGTAAACTTTATTTTTTTATCATATGATTGTATACCAATCATACCAATAGTTTTACCATTGGTTAGTTTTAAAGGGACTCCTAGCCAATTAGTACATTGGCTGCCTACTATATCTATAGCTTTTTGTTTGACAAGATTCTTATATAAGTCTTCATTTAATAATATAGATTGTTCACTTCTAAGGACATATTCAGTCAGACCATTTTTTAATTTAGCAGGTTTTGGTTGGGAATCTTTTTCATCGACAAAATATGGGAATGTTAAAATTTCTGTTTTCCAATCAACTAAGGCAATATAGAAGTTATTAGTATTCGTAACTTCTGATATGATATAATGAATTTCTTTATATAAGCTTTGTAAGTCATCAACATCATGTATTGCTTCAGATATTTTATAAATGCAGGATTTTACAACTTCATCTCTATGTATATTAGATATATCTTCACACACACATATATAGTTATCATTATTGTTTTCAATGTATGAGCTTGTTGAAACTCTTAAAAAAATATTTCTTTTTGAATTAGATAAGATTTTAATATCACATGTATTATTAGAATCATTACTAATTAATTTATTTTTTAATAATTCATTATTTTTTTCATCGAGAAAATCTAGAAAGTTTTTATTTATCATTTGACTTTCTGTATGTTCAATTAATTCAAGAATAAAATTATTTAAATAAATTATTTCGAAATTTTTATTGAGTATAATTATTCCTTCATGGAGGTTCTCAATAATTGTTCTATACTTATCTGCATTTAAATTCATTTTATATTTAATATTTTAGGAGATACCATGCCACCTGAAATTATAATAGAAAGTCCATCATCAACAGAAAGATCAGTTTCAATTGCATCACTTTTTTTTATCATGATAAGATAACCAGATGTTGGATTTGGAGTTGTTGGTACAAATAAGTTGTAATATTCTATTGAACGTAGATCCTTTGATTCTCCTGTTACCATGGCTAATGTCCAAAGGTCTTCTCTTGGATATTGAATTAATACAACTTTTTCAAATGCTTTACTATCCTGTTTTGTGAATGTCTCCGTCACATTTTTCACGGTTGTATAAATTTTACTTACTAATGGTATCCGTTGCAGGATCTTCTCGAAAAATTTATATAAACGTTTACCTAATACATTTGAAATAATTATACCAACAAAGTATAAAAACAGTATTGTTAATACAAAACCTAAGACATATTCAAGAGTGTAACGTAATTTTAAAAATAATTCATTATTAAAAAAAGCAATATCAAAAATTTTGCTTACGATCACCTTTCCTGGTACAGAAAAGATAATAAATAAATATTGAATAATCCAAAAGGTGATCATCATAGGTATTAATGACATAATACCAGTAAATATATATTTTTTATAATTTTTCATTATTTAACCTATTTGTATATTCTAATTTAATATAAAGGTTAGTGTCTTTCAAATCGTTTATCAAGTTCATCTATTGTTAAGTTTACAATTATTGGTCTGCCATGTGGACAATAATATGGATGATTTGTGTTGAAAAGTTTATTTATGAGTTCCAAACATTCAATTTGTGTTAAGCTTTCACCTGCTTTAACTGCTGCTTTGCATGCATAGGTCGCTGCCATATATTCAATAAATGACGAATTTAATTCTTTACTTTCCATATAATTTTCAAGGATGTCCTGTATTATTTCTTTTTCTTTTCCAAGTGAGAGTTCTGATGGAACTCCTTCAATAATGACTGACCTTTCACCAAACTTTCTAATCTCAAAACCAATTTTCTCCAAGTATAACAATAGTTCAAGAAGATAAGTAAATTCTTCTGTTTCAAAAGACAATGTTTGAGGAAATAAAATCTTTTGTGAATTTAATCCTTCTCCATCTAATGCGATCTTTGCTTCTTCATATAATACTCTTTCATGGGCTACATGTTGATCAACTATTACTAATCCAGATTTAATTTCTGTTATTATATATTTATTATGCAACTGCCAAACATTGTCTATTTCATTGCTATCATCATTATTTCGATGATCTTCACTAGTAAGTACTGATGCACGTTCTTCAAAATTATTATTCACATTATTAGAATCAATAGATTGAGCAAATGCAAAGGATTCATTTTCAAGTATCCCCTTTGATTTATTGATATAAAAGTCTGGAGTAACTTTTAGTAAATTATTTTTTAAAATAGTGCTAATTGCAGATTTGATTAAATACTGTATTTTTAACTCATTGTCGAATTTAACTTCAAGTTTTTTTGGGTGTACATTCACATCAAACATATTTGTTGGGACTGTTAAAAAAAGTACAGAAAAAGGATATTCTCCTCGTTCTATAAGATGTTTATAACAACTGTGTATTGTAATATTTATTAAGTTATTATTTATATATCTATTATTAATATAGCAAAATTGGTTGCCTTTTCGTTTTTTTATTGTAGATAGATTACCAATATATCCATTAATAGAAACTGTTTCTTTCGTTGAATCTACTTTTAAGAGATTTTTTTTGTAATCCTTTCCTAATAAAGACACTATTCTAGAATCTAAGGGTTCACTTTGAACGTTTATTAATTTTTTATTATTATGTGTTAATAAAAACGATATTTCTGGATAACCGATACAAAATTTATTAATTGTATTTATTACTTTTCTTAGTTCATAATTATCACTTTTTAAAAATTTTTTCCGAGCAGGTATATTATAAAAAATATTTGAGACTGTAATCTCTGTCCCAGTCTCAATATTTGAAGGTAGTATCTTCATTTTATTTTTTGAATAATTTTGTATTGAATTACCTGAAGATTTAATAATTATTTTACTTACTGATGAAATGCTTGGCAATGCTTCTCCTCGGAAGCCTAATGTTTTAATGTTGTTAAGATCTGATTGTGTTGATATTTTACTTGTAGCAAATCTTTCCAAGCAATTAACAATGTTTGTATCATTCATACCAATGCCATTATCTCTTACAATGATTTCACTGGTCCCTGCTTTTTTTAGATGTATTTTAATAATGGTGGATTTAGCATCTATAGAATTATCAATTAATTCTTTAATAACAGATTCTGGACAATCTACAACTTCACCTGCAGATATTTGATCAATAAGCTTTGAGTTTAATTTTTTTATAATTTGTTTCATCTAAAATAGTATGTTATTTGTGATGGTTGATATTTTAAGATGGACATCTTCTATCTGTTTAATATAATATTCAACACTATTACTATATCTCTCCTTATCTTTTTTATTTGCTAAAGATAAATTAATTATAATGTTATAAGAGGCTCCTTTTGCTGCAGCATAAATTAAATCATTAGCAACAGCAATGTCGGATATTGAATTAGGGTTGCAGTTTTCAGAAATTGATAATGTTTCATGTATAAGGATGTTGCATTTTTCTAGAATCTCTAATGGTATTTGAGCCGCATTAATGTTTGCTTCATAAATTTTTTTATTTCTATGCGTGATTTCTTTTTTTGATTTTTTTGGTAATCGTATTGCATTAATAACATCATTATATGCATTTGTATCTTTATCAACATATTTTAATAATTCATCTTTATGTACTTGGCATTGCTTAGATTTGATTTGGTGTAGTTTATTGAATCTTTCAAAGCCTTTTTTGTTTATAGTTAAATTGCTAACCATTGATGATAATGCAGCTCCTAATGAACCAACTAAAGCAGCAACGCTTCCTCCTCCAGGAGTTGCGCTAGATCGTGATACCTCATTTATGAAATCATCAATTGTTAATGCAGGTAAATTATTAGTGTTATCTATAACATATTCAATTAATTTTTCTTTTATTTTAAATGTATTTATTTCATTTAAACCTAATGATGATACACCTAATTTTATAATGTCAATTTCAGGGATTCCTAATGATTCATTTTGCTTAGACAGGTAATAGTTTCCTGCATCAATTAGTGCTTTTTTGGGCAATAATCCAACAACTTCACTGCCAGTAACACGTAGCCCCCTTTTTCTTGCTTGTCTTCTTACTTCTTCAAATGTTTTATGCATTGAAGTTTTTTTGAAATTTGTTAGATTTATTGAAACTTGTGCAATATTATATTCATCAATATACCAGCCTACAGCTTTGCAAAACTTTAGTTTTCCTGGTTTTTTAATTATTGATCCACTTTTATCTCTAAGTATTTTGCCATTATTATCTCTTTTAGCTCTGCCAGCTTCTCTTATATCTAATGCTATATCAGTTGCTATTTTTTTATTTTGTGTATTTAAATTAATATTATATGCAATTAAGTATTCTCTCGCACCTATTGCAGTCACTCCTGATTTTTTATTAAATAGTATATTATTTCCATAATCAGGAATCCATGAAGAATCATTAACTTTTGTTTCCATGCCTTCATATTCACCTTTTCGAATATTTGATAGATTAGATCTATCTTTATGTTTTGCTGAATTTTCATACATGAAAACTTGGATATTTAATTTATCAGAAACCATTTTTGCTAATTTATGTGATAAATTTATACATTCTTTCATTGTGACATTCGAGACGGGTATTAATGGACATACATCAGTAGCACCCATACGAGGATGCTCCCCTTTATGAATCTTCATATTAATAAGTTTAGATGCAGTTTTTATTCCATTAAATGCAGCAATCAAGACAGACTCTGGTGTTCCTACAAATGTTACAACGGTTCGATTAGTTGTTTTTCCAGGATCCACATCTAATAAATGTATGTTTTCAACAGTTTTAATAGAGTCAATAATTTTGTTTATAATTATTTCATCTCGACCTTCACTAAAATTTGGAACACATTCTATTAATTTCATATCTTCCCTATATAATTAATTAATATGATTATAACTATTAATATGCAAATATTGATAAAAAGTTTTTTATAATTTGCAGTATACTTCCAACTATTATCTCTTAGTTGTTTAAAATTCATTTAAAATATGCTTAAAAATAATATTATTATAGTTTCAAATGAATTTATTATGAACTCAATAATTGGACCTATTATTACCCATAAAATTGAATATCCGGTTAATAATCCAATTAATATTACAGCTAAGAGTGCTTTTGGACCATATATTAATAGATTCCTTGATATATTTGGATATTTGTTTATAAATAAATTCCCAAATATTTGACCTCCATCTAAAGGGTAAACTGGTATTAAATTAAACACTGCAAGAGCAGCATTAATTGAAATAAATATTTGAAGGAACAAATAAATTGTATTTCCAGGAGTTGCTTTGATAATATGAAATGTTAATATGCCAAGAAAACATAGTATTAAGTTTGATATGGGTCCTGCAGCAGCAACTTTAATAATATCAGAACGTGGATTCTTTAGTTTGCTTTGATTTACTGGCACAGGTTTTGCATATCCTATTCCAATAAATAATATCATTAAAGAACCAATTGGATCTAAATGTGCTAGTGGATTCAAAGTTAATCTGCCGTAATTATATGCTGTATCATCACCATAATAATATGCTGTAATACCATGAGCATATTCATGAAAACATAAAGAAAATATTAAACATATCACTAAAGATATAAATAAAATTGGATCACTATCTAAATATCGAATTATTCCCACAATTAACCTCGAGGATGAAATTCTTTATGAATTTCTTTTAAATATGATTTATCTAAGTGAGTATATATTTGCGTTGTTGATATACTTGAATGCCCTAATAGTTCTTGAACAACTCTTAAATCTGCCCCACCTTCGAGTAAATGAGATGCAAAGCTATGTCTAAATGTATGAGGTGATATATCTTTATGTATGTCTGAATTATTAACAACTCTTTTTATAATATTCCATACTGTTTTTCTTGATAATGGTTTGCCTCTATTACTTAATAATATTATTCCTTTAGTTTCGCTTCGTTTAGAATATTGTGGTCTAATTTCATTTATATATTTTAATAAAACAATTTTTGCTTTATAGCCTATAGGAACTATTCGTTCTTTGTCTCCCTTGCCTATGATGCGCAATATTTCCTCTTCGATAAAGAAATTAGTCAAAGTTAAATTAATAAGCTCAGATACTCTAAGCCCACTAGAATATAAAATCATAATAATTGATTTGTCTCTAATTCCATTTTTTGATAATTCGTCGATTGAATTAACAATAGAGTCAATTTCTTCAACATTTAAAATTTTTGGAAGTGTTTGTTTTAATTTTATTGACTTTAAAACTTTAGAAGGGTCGTTTTTACATTTATTATTTAATAATAAATATTTATGAAAATTTTTGATACTAGATACAGTGCGATTTAAAGTAGCATTTTCTTTTGTTGTATTATTTTTTATTTTACTTAATGACTGAATATAGTTTTTTAAATGTGTCCTTTTAATATTGTTGAAATCATCTATATTGTAAGCTTCATTTAAATAATTGATATAAAATTTTAAATCAAGCCAATACGCATTAATAGTATTTATGGATAATTTTCTTTCAAATTGAAGATAAGCTAGATATAGTTTTGTTTCATTATATAAAAGATTATTTGTTTTCATCGTTGTTTATTAGTGTAAGTAAGATATCAAATGATTCATTTAAACCTCTTGATGAAAAATTTACAATCTTCATATTATCATCTAATAAAGTGATAGCTGGAATGCCAGTTGGTTTAGCCCAAGTATGTAATGATTTATTAGAATCAATTAATAAAGGAATGCTTTCATCAGGATAATTATCAAACCATTCATATATAGTATCATAGGTTGCATTATTTCTGTTTTCATCTTCATATAAAATTGTTATAAAGTAAATATCACCATTATGTACCATATCATATATTTTCTGATATTCTGGTTTCCAAAAGCTTTTTGTTGTGATTTCTTTATCATCATAGGCAAGCCAATTTGCTAAGATATTACAAGGAGAGCACCAGGCTGTACCTAATTCGATTAAAATATATTTACCTTGATTTGCAAAATCATATATATTTACGAGCTCATCGTATTGGTCTATTGATATAAATTCTGGGAATATATCACCTGTTTTGGGATAGCAAAATGATCCACGTGGTGATTTGATACAATTTTTATTAATACAATCTTGATTATTATTACATTCACATCCTATACTATTTGGACAATCATAATCGAGATCCGATCCAATAATATCATCTTTAGACTCATTAATAGGCCATCCACCAAAATATTTATTTGTCGTTTCTTCTGAGCAATAAGCTAATGTTAATATAAGTAATAAAATTTTCATTTCACCTCCGTTGATAATATAGGATCTTTTGGAATAAAACTCATGCTTTTACTTCCTTCTCTATTTAGAATATTAAATTTTTGAACCTTATTATCATGTAATACAATAATCCAAGGCTCACACCAGCCAACTTCTGTTTTTAATATATCATTTTTATTATAATTAAATAAATATTTTATAATAGCCCGGATACTGTTCCCGTGTGCTGAGATAATAATATTATTGTTTGGTATTTTAGAAAGTATATGTTTTTTAAAATATGGCACAGTTCGATCGCAGGTCATTTTTAATGACTCACCACCAGGTGGTGGCGTGTCGTAACTTCTTCTCCATATTTGTACTTGTTTATTTCCAAATTTTAGTGCCGCTTCTGATTTATTTTGTCCGATCAAATCACCATAATCCCTTTCATTTAAAGCAATATTTTCAATTATTTCTGGGTTAGATTTGTTGTAACTAAGAATAGTATTTAATGTATTTTGTGCTCTTTTTAACTTCGAAGTAAATGCAAAACTAAAATTGATATTGGATAATAATTTTCCAGCTTGATGTGCTTCTTTTTCTCCAAGTTTTGTTAGAGGAACATCCTTCCATCCAGTAAATCTATTTTCAAGATTATATATCGATTGACCATGTCTTACTAATATCAATCTTCCCGTATTTATCCTGGAGGCCATAATAATTTCCTCCCCCCTAATACATGCATATGTATGTGAAATACAGTTTGTCCAGCATTTTCATTGCAATTAAATACAATTCTATAACCATCTTCATTAATGTTTAATTTTCTAGCTAAATCCTTAGCTATAATAAATAAATGTCCAATCATATCTTTATCTTCATTTTTAATATTATTTATAGTTTTAATTTCTTTTTTAGGGATTATAAGAAAATGAATTGGTGCCTGTGGCGATATGTCGTAAAATGCTATGCAAATATCATCTTCATATAAAATATTAGCATTAATTTCTTTATTTATAATTTTATTAAATATTGTTGACATAATATTATATTAATTATTCAATATTAAATTTACAAGTAAAACTACATCTAGCACATTATTTAGCATATCACTATTTAAATCGCCACTTATATTAAATGAATCATCTAAGATCATATTAACGAGCAAAACAACATCTAAAACATTTAGTTCATTATCATAGTTTATATCACCAAGATATATATCTTGAACTGCTTCATAGATACCATAAAACTGACCTCTTCCATGAGTTGATGCTAAAACCATATTATCAGAACTTCGAATATTTAACATATCTACTCTTACATTTGCAAGACCATTTGAATACGGTGACCAAGATACATTTTCATTAAGGATGTTTGATGTCCCCCATACTCCGATTTCTGTTGCAATTAATGCATTTAAAGAAGATTGAGGATGAAACAATGAAGATCTTATGGGCATATCAGGTAAATTCCCATCTTTATTTTCCCAGGCGTCTCCACCATTAGTTGTTAACCATAATGAAGGTGTGCCATAATTAGAAAATGTTACAAGAAGAGTATCTTCAGAACCTCCAATAGATATAGAAGAAATATTTCCATTTGGAAAATCATTGCCTGTAATATTATTTACAATAAAATCATCATCATCAAATTCTACCTTATAAAGATATCCAGATTGTGAGCTTACAAATAGTGTAGCATCATCTTCTGAATGATGCGAATATTTTATATGTGAAAAAGGGACTCCAGTATTGGTAGAAAGATTTATATTTCCTTCTGTAGGGTTTGAATCTACATTTGAAATAACAAAAAGTCGATTTTGAGCAGTTCCATCAAATCTAACAGCATTAGCATATAATTTATTTGTATTAAAATCATAATCTGCAGGATTGATAAAGATTCCATTATTTCCATTGAA
This sequence comes from uncultured bacterium, assembly GCA_964429875.1. Lineage (GTDB taxonomy): Bacteria > Fidelibacterota > Marinisomatia > SCGC-AAA003-L08 > D37C17 > CAYSDL01. The sequence continues at coordinate 19,464 of CAYSDL010000002.1, read as the reverse complement.
ATAGTTTGTATAAACACCATTAATAAATAAATAATATCTATTATAATAAGTTGATGTAAGTAATATTTCTGGTTCATTTTTATCCCAAAAGCAATATGCTCCATCTCCCCCACTTATCATATTATTAGTTGTTAATGCGCCACCAGGAAATTCATATATATTCTGATCGGAATATAACAATGTTCCATTATCCTGGAGTCCACCAATAAAAATATTATTATTAGATTCTGGATATATAGCGCCTGTGTAATATTGTAAAGTATTGTAGCCATTATTATGTTCAGAAAAGATTATATTTTCTGAAGAAGCATTTATTGTATGAAATATACCTCCATCTGATGTGACAGTAAATTCATTTGAGCTATTATTTCTAAAGGTTATTGAATGAATATCGGCATGAACATATTGATCCCCTCCACCCTCATACATAAGGGCCCAATTTGAGAGCTTTGTCCATGAATTGCCACTATTAGTTGATTTATGTAAGTCTAAACCGCCTACATATAGGGTGTTTTCATCAATGGGATCAATTTCGATAGTCAAGGCATGCCATGCAAGAGTAGCCCAAGTATGATTGTCGTAATTGTTAGGTATGTTAGTTAATGTCCATGATTGACCAGCGTTTTCTGATTTAATTATATGGTTTCCATAAGAATAATTAAATCCATAATTATTTACATATCCAGATCCAAATACAGCATATAATATGTTTGGGTTAGTTATTGATGATGTTACAACGACTCTACCCGGGATATTAAATTCTTCTTGATTAAGTATAATGTTGTTAATATCGCTGTAAGTAACCCAGGTTCCAATATCACCGGATTCACTATGTAGAATAAATGAACCACCATTTCCATTAATATTTTTCATTGTGCCAATAAAAATTTTGCTGTCAGATGTAATTTCAATATCAGAAACTGCGTAAGGAGTATTATCATTTGGGATATTAGGTAATACCTGTTCCCATGTGATTCCACCATTGTTTGATTTATACAATCCATCGCTTGGCAAACTTTCATGTACTCCATAATATGTACCAGAGACAACACCTATATAAACATCAGAATTGTTATTTATTTCAATATCTGTTATATAAGCAAAATTTGATGTTGATTCTAGTAATGTCCAATTTATCCCTCCATCAACACTTTTCCATAATCCTATGCCTCTTCCAGAACTTTCACGATAGGTGATAATGGCTGTATTAGCTTCACCTGTACCAACATATATTATATCTGGATTATTAGGATCGAATGCTATACTGCTCACAACTAGGTTGTCCCAAAGGTCATCAACATTGTTCCATAATGATGTTTCATCTGTAATGTCATTGTTATACCATAGTCCACCAGTAACACCACCTGCCCATACTTTCTTTCTATCAGAATCACTGGGATCATACTTTAAACATCTTGTTCTGCCTCCCATGTTTGACATAGTGTTTGTCCAGCTTATAGATCTATTGTCGGGATTTAATGAAATGGTATAGTTAAATGCTTCTTTTAATCTTTCTAATGGGACAATTCCAAGCGCAGGATCTAAAGTCATAAAATAATTTTGATAAGAGGCTAAATCTGGATGTTCGGGTTTAGGGATATTCTTTAATTCTTCTTTGCTATAACTTGGTATATCTTTATATTTATTTAATAGAAAATTTTCGTATGATTTTCTTTCATTATCATTAAAATTAATTGAAATAAAGATTATAACTATTGATACTACTGATAGAATTATTAATTCATTTTTGATGTTCAACATTCAATTACATTTACAGCTAGTCCACCTAAAGCTGTTTCCTTATATATGCTGTTCATTGATTTTCCAGTTTCATTCATAGTTTTAATAACTTGATCTAATGTTACTTTATGTTCACCGCTTCCACTTAGAGCAAGTCTTGAAGCATTAATTGCTTTAATTGCACCCATAGAATTTCTTTCAATACATGGTATTTGAACAAGGCCTTTTATTGGGTCGCATGTAAGACCTAAATTGTGTTCCATCCCAATTTCAGCAGCATTTTCTATCTGCATTGAAGTACCACCAAGAGCAGCCGTAAGACCTGCTGCTGCCATAGAACATGCAACGCCTACCTCTCCTTGACATCCAACTTCAGCTCCAGATATACTAGAATTGTTTTTGAAAAGTATGCCTATAGCTGCTGATGTTGCTAGGAATCTTATGATTCCTTCGTCATTTGAATCATTTGTAAATTTTTTATAATATTTTAATACTGCAGGGATAATTCCAGCCGCTCCATTTGTTGGCGCTGTAACAATTTTTGATCCTGAGGCATTTTCTTCACATGTAGATATCGCAAATATATTTACCCAATCTAAGACTTCTAAAGGATCATAGTAATTTTTTCTTTTTAATTTATTGTAAAGTTTATTAGCCCGTCTTTCTACGTTTAGTATCTTATCAATAGTTCCAGTTTTGGATATGCCAGATTTTATTGTATCATTCATTACATCCCAGAGATTTAACACCTTTGAATTTAAATTATTAATATTTTTATTTAATGCTAACTCATTTGATATGATAATATCATAAATATTTAGATCATTGTCCTTGCATAACTTTAAAAGTTCATTAGATGAATTAAAATTGTAAGGAAAAGTAATTGATTTTCTTTTTTCTTTAATGCCTTTCTCAACAATAAATCCACCGCCAATTGAATAATATGTTTTTTCATATGGTTCATCATTATGTGAATAGAAACATTTAAATACCATAACATTGTTGTATTTATCACGTTTATTAATATTTTTGTTTAAAATTATATCTACATCTGGTTTAAATGTTATTATACATTCTTTAGTCAACTGTATTTTTTTATTATCTTTAATATTTTTAATTTTTTCAAAAGACCTCTTATCTACACTCTCCGGAGAAGTTCCTGTTAGTCCAATTAATATACCATCAATGGTTTTGTGTCCATGTGCTGTGTATGCTAAAGATCCCATTAATTCCACATTTATTTTTTTTATGTTGTTAATGTGTTCAGATTTCAAGATACTATTTAAAAACAAATTTGCAGCATTTATAGGTCCAACAGTATGTGAACTTGAAGGGCCAACGCCTATTTTAAATAATTCAAATATGCTATAATACATTATTTGTTATCTTTATTGAATAAATGTTCCAGATGTTCATAACCTTCTTTATGCAGATCCTCTTTTGCTATAAATTTTAATGATGCGGAATTAATACAATATCTTGGTTTGTTATTTGGGCCATCATCAAAAACATGTCCTAAGTGAGAGTTTGATTTTGTAGATTTAACTTCTGTACGTTGATATCCTAATTTAAAATCATTATGCTTTGTTATATTGTTATGGTCAATTACATCATAAAATGAAGGCCATCCTGTTCCTGAATCAAATTTATGTATAGAGCAAAATAAGGGCTCACCATTAATAACATCAACATAAATACCTTCCTTTTTATTATCCCAATATTCATTATTAAATGGTGGTTCTGTGCCGCAATTTTTAATTACATCTGTTTGTAACTTGCTTAATTTTTTTTCTGATTTATCTTTATTCAACATAATAACATTATATTTTATTAAGTAAAATAGTAAATAATTATTATATAATAAAATTCCAATATCGATATGAACATAATCGATTAATTCTAAGAATTATATGTATTTTGATTAAAAATTAAAGAGGGGTAACGTTAGTAGCTCTTTCACCTTTATCATTTGATTCAACTTCAAATTCTACAGCTTGTCCATCTTTTAATGTTTTATATCCATCGATATTAACTACAGAAAAATGACAGAATATATCTGTTCCGTCTTCTTTTTCTATAAAGCCGTATCCTTTTCTAGCATCGAACCATTTGACAGTACCTTTTAGCTTGTCGCTCATTCTTGCTCCTTGTTATTACTAAAACTCAATGTAAAATGTGTTTACATTGTAAACCACAAAAAATTACAGTTATTAATTATTATATACTAATATTTTTTTAAAAATAAAATTTTTATAGGGTTGGGATAATAGTTAGGAGAGTTACTATAGTTGTGCTTATTAATACACCAATTACAATAGCAAAAGTAGTTGTTTTAATAGGAATTCCAAATAGATAAGCAGCTAAAGAGCCTGTCCAAACACCTGTTAATGGAAAAGGTATTCCTACAAATATTACGAGTCCCCAAAATTTTATCCTATCTACTATCTTTCCTTTTTTTAATGTTCTTTTAAAAATATAATTTATAATATTATTAAATATTGAAAAATTTTGAAGAAATTTCATTATTGGTCCGATTATATATACAATGATTAATCCTATAAGAATATTTCCAATTATTGATAATAGTACAACTTCAGTTGGATTCATATCTTTAATCAATATACCATAAGGAATTGAAAAACGTAATTCTGTAATTGGGGCCATTGATAATATGAAAATTTTTATATGTTCACTGTCAATTATACTTAGTATGTTTATGAAATACTCCCTCATTTTAAAATATATTTTTTAATATACATCTTAAAAACTTTAATGTATCAGTGATATAATTCATAGAGCTTATATTTCCATTATAAATTGTTGGAATATTGACATATTCGATATTTGATTTTGAATTAATGCATTTAAGTAATATTTCAGATTCAAATTGATATCCTAATTCATTATATTCGTAGTCTTTAAAAAAAATATCTGCATATCTACGATATCCACATTGAGCATCGTAAATACGCTTGTTGCATAATATACTAATTATTGCTGATGTGAATGTATTTGAAAATATTCTACTTATAGGCATTGGTTTTTTAAAAACGCGTCTTCCATATACTAAATTAATCGAAGGATCAATAGATAAAAATTCTTTGAGCTTTGAGGGATCATGTTGGCTATCTGAGTCCATAACAATCATATGCGTATAATTATGAGTAAGCATATATTTAGAAGCTTTAAGTATAGAATAACCTTTACCTTTATTAAATTTATTTTTCATTAATTTGATATGTTCAGAGTGATTTAATTGTATATCATCTGTTGAACCATCATCAATTATAAGAATATGCTCATTATAATATTTTTTGATATTATATATTAAGTTGTTTATTTCCTCTGTATGATTATAGCAGGGTATAAACAATAATGGTTTCATATGAATATATGTTAGTCCAGTATTGTATTTACAAGTATAACAACATCAAGAATATTTAAAATGCCATCATCATTCATATCCGCACTATAAAACTCTGATGTTGTTGGTGTATCTGAACCAATAATAAAATTTACAATCAAAACTATATCTAAAATGTTTGCTACAGAATCATCATTGATATCCCCTAGAGTACCACCTTCAATAATAATTTGCTCATAATGAGAAGGTCCTGATTGTCCATATTCATTTGTTACATACAATTGTACATTGTATGTACCTGGCTGACTGTATGTGTGTTCTGTGTACCCTGAAGATGTAGTACTTGAAGTTCCATCGTCGAAAACCCAATGCCATGAAATTAGCTCAGATTCGTTTATTTCTTGAGATATATCAATAAAGATAACAGTGTCATCTATAACTTCATAATCAAACAATGCTGGTGGATCAGTTAAAGCAGGCGGTATTAATCCTATCAGAGCTACTTGATCATAAGAAAAACCACCCATTGATGTTAGATTGTAGTATCCGTTATTCCATCCACCCCAACCCCAATTGCAATGAAGATTATTTCCTGAATAGCCATCAATATTCCATGCATGACCACCATCACTAGAATCATATCCACTATATATAACAGGCATTCCATTATCTAATTGTTCTTTTAATATGTTTCTAAAGTCTGTTGTTGAATAATTATCCTTCCATACAGTATATACTTGATTGCTATAAGAAAAAAAGTTTTCCATAGAGTAAAGTGCTGATGGATAAGATCCTACTACCCATGCTCCAGATCCACCATTTTCATAGTCCATATTTACTGATACGCCTGCATGATACAAGAGGAGCTGTGATGGAGCTGTTGCCCAAGTAGCAGCCATATTATCGTAATCATAATATGCAGTGCTAAAATCAACTTCAATATAACCGTAATCATCTTCTACGTAATAATTTGAGCCCTCACCTGTATATGGATAGCTCCAATAATGCATAATTTGAGCCATTGATACAGCAACACATCCAACGGGGCCATTAAATCCTATTGCCTGTGTTACAGCATTATTCCATCCGCCTGATTGATCAAACTCTGCATCAAGAAGTGGCGACACATCTCTTGTTTCTTGGCTTATAATTTCTGATAAAAGATTGTTCCATTGTTGATGAATACTTTCAGTAGCTGGTATATTTGAATTTATAATAGATGATATCTGAGTTTTAAATTTATTTATTAACCAATTGATGTTTGTTGGGGCATTGTCAATTTTAAAATTATTATCAAAGCTGTAACCAAGTAAAGGTATTGCTCTATTGTCAGCAGAAATCAATATAAAACCTACAGGATCTAAATTGACTATATAAAAAAGATCTATATTATGTTCTGAAATAGTATCAATATTCTTAATCATTAATTTTTCTAGTGTCTTATCTTTATTATAGATAGTGTTTACTCTGTTTGCAATATCTGATGCATATTCTTTAGAAATATGTTCACTAAATGCAAATGTTGATACGATAAAAAAGATTGAGTAATATTTTTTAAATATATTCATATCTTAAATTATAATGTTTGAGAATATAATAAAAGTATCATAATGTAAATTTATGTAATTCTTAATTAATAATATTATTAAGAATCAATATTACATCTTGAACATTTAATACATCATCAAAGTTCATATCAGAACATTGAACATAATTTTCATAGAGGATATGATCTATTAAGATTAGAACATCAGAAATATTTAATATAAGATCGTTGTTTGCATCACCTATTAAACATTCTGGGCAAGTTGAGGTATCCTGTTCATCTTCAACTCCACCTCCAGTCATCCATGAGCCGTTTAGCTGTTCGTTAGTAAGGCAATCAGGGTAAGGAGGACATAATTCATTGCCGTATAAATATACATAAATATTGTTATCTGCTATATTGCAGATATTTTCTGGAATATATCCAGTTAACTCATTATGAGCGACACTTAATCCTATTATATTTGATAGATTTCCAAGAGTTTCAGGTATTTGTCCATTGAAATTATTATGTTTAAGATTTAAATATCTTAAATTCTGAAGGTTTTCTAAGTAGTTAGGTATTTGTCCACCTAGATCATTATATTCAAGAAAAAGTCTATCTAATTGCGTTAAATTGTTAATTTCATTTGGAATTGATCCTGATAAATTATTTTCTTTAAGATATAAATCTGTTAAGTTTATCAAATTGCCAATCTCATCTGGAATATTACCTGAAATATCGCTCATATATATTTTTAGTTCAGTTAAGTTTACTAAATTTCCAATTTCTGGAGGTATTTCACCAGATAATTGTGTTGTAGCAATAATAAGACGTCTTAACTGTGTTAAATTGCCTATTTCTGGAGGAATTTGTCCACTTAAAGTATAATCATAAATATAGCATTCACTTTCACTTATATAAGAATAACAAAAAAATGTAATTCTACCATTTTCCCATTCTTGGACACCTAGATCTAATGGAGACATATCTGCTGGCGGAGGATATATAGAATTCTGAGAACTGTCAATAAAGTGTTGTAAAACATATATATCATCTTCAAAATAACATGTATTATTAATTTGAATATAACCATAATCGCATGGAAATATTGAAGATAACAATATTAGAAGGGAAATATAAAAAATATTAAATATCTAATATTATATTAATTAATGCGACAAGATCAATGACATTGACCTCATTGTCTATATATAACTCTGATAACGTGAATATAAAATCATTTGGTAAAATGCCTGTTTCAGAAATAAGTAATATTGCATCAACCATCATCACTGCATCAGAAACATTGATTGTATGATCCTGATTTAAATCACCTAAAGTCTCATTAGAAAAATAAGGCAAAGAAAAATCTGAGCTATTTCCATTGTAATCATATACTTTTATAGTAAAACTATATGGAAAATCTTCTATTGAAACATGTGCAGATCCAGTTTGTATAGTATAACCATAAAGATTATCATTATTATAGATTTCAATATAATCAAAATCAGGAGTATTTAAAAGCGGATCCCAATTAATAAAAACATCACTTATATACTCATCATTTTCATTGATAAAACTGTAGGAACCAAATACATTTTCTGGTGTTTCAGGTTCAATATTATCAATTGAATACCCTGATGATGGGTCAGATAAATAAAATAACTCAGGATCACCTGTGTGAGCAGAAATCATAAATGTTGAAATATATTCATCGCCATCTTCAGTTATATCTGAAGCACCCTCTCGTATAGTAAATCCTTCAACTACTGTAGTGGTATCTTCTTCACTATTAAAATAAAATAATCTATGATTATGATCTGCATCTAATGTAGAATTATTTCCATTTAGATAGATAGACTTACCATAAAAATTAATATTCACATTACCATAACCTGTATATGTACCAGTTGCAACATTTACGGTATCTCCGTTATTAGCATAAGTTATAGCTGCTTGAATATTATCGTAATCCTCAGGAACATTAAGTTCAACTGAAAATAAGTTTATGTTTATTGAAATTGAAATTAATAAAAAGGCTTTTATTAAATTAATCATTTTTCCTCCTCTAAAAGAAATTGAAAATATTTAAAATTTATAAGTAAAAATATATGTTTAGAATTTAGTTATAAATTGGAATATATACAAGAATATCGTTGGACTACTTTGTTGATAACAAAAGGCTAAGAATTTCATCATTTTCATAATTAATATCTAATAATACTCTTCTTGCTTTTTTCATATTATTTTGGTTGATATAAATTTTTGCCATATCAATTTGGGGTTTAATTAATTTTGGATATAATGATTTGATTAAGAGCATTTTATCGTACGCTTTATCAATATCTTCTGTTTTTCCATTGATAATAAGACTATTGCCAAGGAGCCCTAAATGATATGGAAATAATGATAATCCTTTATTGAAATAATTATTAGCTTTATCTAATTCTTTATTATTATAAGCTGAAATACCTAGATAATAATATATAGGTGTTCCAGAATAGTCAACATTTCTGAATTTTAGCACTTTCTCTGCCAAGATAGTTGATTCTGAGAACCTTTTATCTTTGTTTAGCTGTTTTAAAACAGCAAAATCTTTATCATTGTTAATATCATTAATTTTAAATAATAGAAAAGATAAGAAAACAAAAGTTGATAATAATGGTAAAACAAAATTAGTTTCTTTGATTTTTGATTTATAAATCTGTTGATGTATTATTGCGATGATAAAGAAAAAATATAAGTTGGGCATAATTCTTTCTTTAGGAAAATCGAACATTGATTCAATAAATATACATATCAGTGCTAAAAGGCAGAATTGATTTATATAGAAATATTCATCTTTGTTAATTAAGCTCTTAAAAATATATCTAAGATAGTATAGCATAGGTATTAAAATAAGTAATAGACCTACTGAGCCTATTTCAGAAAATATTAATAAAAAATCATTATGGGGTCTTTTTATGATTTTATCATATTTCCATACTTTATCATCAATATCTGTTTGGTTATTTCTAGAGTAGAATGGATAATTTATATACCAATTTCCAACACCAACACCAAATAAAAAATGATCATTTATCATTTTTCCTGTTGATTTATACATATTATATCGATCTCCGAATGAGGACTTATCAAAGTTAAATAAAGTTGAAAGAGTCTGAGATATTGTAGTTTTATTTACATCCATTGTGTCTGTTGATGTTGTAGAACCTGTAATTGGGATAGAAAGAATAAACGAAAAAACAAATATAAACGCAGATATAAACAAAATAGAGCATTTATTTTTAATATTTGTTTTAATTGCATTAAATAAAAAATTTCTATTTATATATATAAAAATAATAAAGATCACAAATATTGCGATCCATGCCGCTCTTGTTCTTGTTAAAAAAAGTGACACTAAAGACAATGAAGTGCATAATAATAATAAATATCTAACTTTTTTATTTGATATAATCATGATTGATATAAGTCCTGCAGGAATTGAAAAACATAAATATTGCGAAAAATAATTTCTATATCCAAACGTTGCGCTCATCAATCCTTTTGATGGAATGTCTAAACTAAAAATATTTAATAAGTCATTTATACATATGAGCGATAAGAGGCCTGACACTAATGAAGTTGAAATAAGAATACATGTAATTAATTCTTTATTAAGAATATTTATAAATGTAATGAGAATAAAAAACCATGATAATTGAAAAACAATATCCCAAATCGATTTATTGAAATTAAATGAATGTATATATGAAGTTGATAAACAATAACCAAAAAATATAATCATGTAAATGAAAATATTTTTATCATATAAATAGTTATTTCTTAAGGATAAGTAAATAGAAATAAAAAAAAATGAAATAATAATAAATATGTGCTTTGGAAATAATGATGAATCTGTTAAATCAGAAGAGATTACAAAAGGTGTAAAAATAAAGGGGATAAGTAATAGAAATGTAGATAATTTGCCTGATTTAAGCATCAGATGTTATGCATCCGGAAATTTTAATAGTTTTTGTTTTTGAAGGAGTTGATACATTAAGGAAAAATTTATCATTTGCAGCAGCTGCCCCATATTCACCATCATTCCTTAATGCAATATAAGCTATTTGTTCTTTAAATTTAAAATTGTGCTTTTTAAGTGTTCTATTTACAGCTTCTCTGCACGCTTCATTCGGGGAATATCCTTGAGACATTAACTCAACAATAAGAAAACTACCAACATTTTTCATAATTTCCTCCCCGAATCCAGTTGCACCAGCTGCACCAACATTGCCATCGACATAAATACCCGAACCAATGATTGGACTATCACCTACCCTGCCTTTGCTTTTATATGCAAGGCCACTTGTTGTACTTCCTGCAGCAATACTACCCTCTTTATCAAGTGCTATAAGAGTTATTGTATCGTGATTATCTTGATTTACAGGAGCTGTATTTTTGTTGATTTTCCATTTTTCATAATCAATTAATGATTTGTCTGTAGCTATATTGGTAAATTTATAACCATTTTCTGAAGCAAATATTTCAGCCCCCTCACCTACTAGCATAACATGTTTAGACTTTTCCATGACGGTTCTAGCTAGTGATAGAGGGTGAGATATATTTTTAACAAAGGCAACTGATCCAGCGTTACCATTATGGTCCATGATGCTAGCATCTAGAGTAACATCTCCTGCATTATCTGTATAACCACCAACTCCTACTGTTCTGACATTCTCATCTAATTCAGTGATTTTAGCTGCCTCTTCAATAGAATCCAATGCACAGAAATCATTTTTTAATAAATTTATTCCACATATGTTAGCTTTATAGCCATGTTCCCAGGTAGAAAGAAATAGTGGTTTATTTGATTGGTGGTTCATTTATTAGATATAAATTAATTATGTTTAATTATCTAGAATGAGTGAAACAAGGGCTATAATGTCTAAAACGTCTATAGTTTCATCTTGATTGAGATCGCCGATTGAAACGTATTCGCCATCTAACGCATATTCAACAAGAATAATTATATCGAAAATATTTAATTGATAATCTTGATTAAGATCTCCAAGTGAAATGGGAGGGAATGATTCAATTGCACCCATGTCAGGAGCTAAACCCAAATAATTAACTATATCATCAATGCCATCTCCATCAAAATCTGCTGTTCCAGAATCAATGCATGGAGAAAGAGAAGATAAGATATAAGGGAAATTTTGATTTGTATCAAATAATGGATCTAATGACATAGTTCCCCAATAATCATCTTCTTCTATATTAGAAAATAGAACATTTACTTCAGATGAACTGTTAGTTAGCAAGTTATCATTTCCTTGCCATTCAGGAAGGAAAATATGATTATCCCATAAAATAGAATTATATATATTAACATTAGATTCTGATGATATATATATACCAGAACCAAAATAAGTTTCATAACTAGAAATATTATTTTGTATAGAATTGTCAATCAAAGAACAATTTATAATATCCAAATCTGATGTTTTAATATAGATAGCGCCTCCACGAGCATTACAATATGAAGTAGATTCATACCCTGTATCATGCCATTCTGTAAAATATCCTCCTTCAAGAGAATTATTATAAAGAATAGTATTTACAATCTTGATATTAGAAGATTCTTCAATTCTAATACCTCCACCAGTTGCATAGAATGGATCAGTTTCTGAACATAAAGATTGAACTTTTCCATCTTTAATTGAGATATCTTCGATGATAACATTATTTATATTATTTATATTGAATATCCTTGATTGTCGATTCCCATCTATTATAGTAAATTCTGCTCCAGAACCTTTAATTCTAATATTATCAATTAGATTAATTGGAAAGTCTTCATTGTAATTATAATAACCTTCATCTATAAAAATTGTTAATGGAACTTCATTATTAGAAATAGCGACAGATAATGCATGTGTTAGGCTTGCAAAAGGGTTAGACTCACTGCCATTACCAATTATATCGTCACCATTTGTTGATATATATATATAGTTTGGGATTTGCTCCAAAATATTGTTGAGTGGTTCTATGTTAAAGTTTTCTAATGGATGCGCATAAACACTTGTTGGAAACATAACAGTGAAAGTGTCTAGTGTAGCCTCAATAAATGTATCATATGAAACAATATCTTTACCTAATGGAGCCTCATTGTTATAAATACTACATAGGAATTGATTGTCATCACTAAATTCAGGTGTAGAATTATCTAAATATATACCTCCACCGCTAAAATATGCTGTATTGTTTCTAACAGACAAATCTATAAATTCAGGATATGAATTTTTACAATATATTCCTCCTCCTATTTCACTATATCCATTTATAATAGATAATCCTTTTATCGTAGAGTTATGAGATTCATACATAGATAAAATTTGTGAATTTTGTTCACCATCTAAAATTGTAAGAATTGGCCCTTGTCCACTTATTGTTAAATTATTAATAACAGGAATTGGATAGTTCTCATTTGTCAATGAATTACTGTAAATACCTTCATCTAAAATTATTTCTTTTGGATTATTTTCATTTATGTATAAAGTTGCTAATGCATAACGGATACTCTTTAAAGGAAAATTTTGAGATCCATCATTAAGATTAGACCCTTCATGTACAGAAACATATACCGAATCGCTATCTATGCCAATATTAGGTAAAATCCCATCATTAATATCAAATGAAAAATTATTAATTGGGAATGCATGATACTCAGAAGGATATTGAACTGTAAACGTGTCTATTACTACGGATATAATATCATTACTGATTGAATAAAGATCATTGCCGATATTTGAATTGTTTAAATAGATATTTGAATTTCCAATTGATGAAAAAATACCAGGATAGAAAAAAAATATACCACCACCTAATTTTGATTGATTATTTATTATTTTGGAATTAATCAATGTTATCCCAGATATAATCCCAGACCATATGCCACCACCTTCATCTCTTGCAATATTATTATTTAATGTTGTATTACTTATAGTAATATTTGAATTAACAGCGCATATCCCTCCTCCATTATCTTCAGATATATTATTTTCAATTAAACTATTATTAATGGTTATGCTAGAATTATCAGAACATATATCACCACCATCATCTGATGCATGATTGTTTAGTAAAGAAACACTGTCAAAAATAACATTAGATAAGTTTAAATATATTCCAGCACCGTCATAGTAGCTTTCTGTTATACCATTTTGTATAGTAATATTTGAAAGTGAACTGTTTATAACATCATCAAATGAAATAACTCTATTTTGTAAATTTGCATCTAAAAAAGTTATGTCTCTATTTTCTCCAATTATATTAGTATGATCTATCATGCATATTGGAAATATTTCTTGATTGTTGCTATCCGAATATATAGATCCAATTAAATGTATAGTAATTGGATTTACTTCAGTTGGAAGTATCATAGACATTGCTCGTGAAATAGTTTTAAAAGGATTATCAAAGGTACCACAGTTATTATTAATACATTCTTGTTCAATTTCTGAATCAACATAAACATTACTACTATCTATTCCACATAGATAACTATCTATGTTTTCAAGGAGTAAATCTGATTCTCGATTTACATTAATCCACGTTCTTGATATATTATTATCTACACAGCCCATTACATCATAAATACTTTCACTCATATTAAATTCATTTTCATAAAATCTATTAGCTAATGTTTTACCAAATAAAGCATTATTATTGTAATAATAATTATGTGATATATTAAAATATTCTACTGTGCAATCGATATCTCTAGGGACATTTCTGTTGTTGAAATCCCAATCCTCATCTGTAGTAGTTGCATAAATTGCTCCCCCAGCATATGTATCCATACTTCCATTATCAATAAATTTATTGTATTGAATCAAGGGATTTGATATATCAAACAATATACCTCCACCAAGATTTTCAAATGTTTCTAAACTTGTACCTGGATTTCTGCGAACTAAGGTACCATTTCCATTTTGAATTGTAAAGCCAATGATTTGTGGGCTTAAACAATTTTCACAATCATCATCTGTAGAGCATGCATTATCTGATATAGACCCATCAGGTTCAAAGTATAACCAAGAATTACCTCCAGCATTAGCAGATTCTGATGAATCACCTACAAACTGGTATGCCGGCCATCCATTAATTAACATCATGCCGTCATTATTTGTAGAAATATTATCAGTAATTAGGTCATTTGCAATAGTGTAACCATTTGGTATGTATACATGTGGAAAGCCACTTGAAGAATTGTTTGGCTCACCTTCACCATTATCTGGTAAATATGCATACACTGTACGTGTATCTGATGTAGCATTTGCAAAAGGAGGAGAGTTTTCAGAGGCACCAGTAACTTGAATTATTTTTCCTCCACAACAATCTAAATCTAAAAGCGTTACTAATGCTGGATCACTTGGTTGTAAATCATAATTATTGACTTGATTTTGAATCGGAAAAATCAATATAACACTTTTATCATTATTGAGACTTCCACCTCCATCAATAATAGTATTATTTATATTATCATTATCAACCCAATTTGATAAGTCGTCAAATATTGCATGGCTAGCAAGAGTAATAGATTTTGTTATCTGTAGATTTTCATAATAGATTCCTTGATCTACAAGAATTGTATCTCCATCCACGGCTGCATCTATTCCTTGTTGTATAGTTGGATATTCATCTGGTATATTAATTGTAATTGAATAAACAAATGATAATAATATGAATGCAATAAATCTCATATCAGAATTTACAAAATATTTTCAAAAAAATATATTACAATGGGTATCCTTATAATCTTATCTATAATAAGTTTACCCTTATCTGATATTATTTACATTTAATTGAGTTTATTTAATGAATTAATAGATGATTATTTTATTAGCATTTATCTTTTTATCTTTAATAATAAAAGTTTTTTCAATTCTTTTTTTTGCAACTGTAAGTTTATTTCTATTTGAAGAGAATATATGAGCAATAATATCATTTTTTTTAACATATGATCCATTCTTTTTCAATAATTCAAGTCCTGCCTGGCTATCAGTGACTATATTATCACCTTGTTTCTCAATGCTCAGCTCATTGATAGCTTTTCCAAGTTCTTGAGTATTAATAGAAACAATATAACCATCTTTTTCAGATCTAATATAATCAGTTTCTCTAGGGATTAGCTGAATTTCTTCAATTAATCCTCCATGTGCATGAATCATTTTGCATAATACTTCATATGCTGAACCATTACTTATAACCTCATTAATTTTAGTTTTAGTATCATTTATTCCGGTCATTTTAAGACTAATATCTCCTAAATAGTAAATAACTTCTAATAGATCCTTTGGTCCATTACCTTTTAAAGTTTCCATGCTTTCAATAATTTCACATAATAATCCAGAATAATTTCCGAGAGGTTGATTCATATCCGTAATAGCAAATTGAACCTCTATACCATATCTTTCACCTATTTTCTTTAAAAAACTACCTAAATCTAATGCCTCTTTTTTTGTTTGCATAAAAGCACCATTTCCAGCCTTTATATCCAAGACTAATCCTTTAATTCCTTCTGCAATTTTTTTACCCATGATACTACCACAAATTAACGGGAATGAAGCTATAGTATCAGTTTTACTTCTTAAATTATATATTTTTTTATCTGCAGGGCATATTTCATCTGTTTGACCAATTATAGAAATTCCAATTTTATTTACAATATTTTTAAATTTATTTATGGATAATAATCCATTATAATTTGGAATTGATTCAAGCTTATCTAATGTTCCTCCTGTATGACCTAATGCTCTTCCTACTATCATGGGAACATAACATCCACAGGCTGCTAAAATTGGCCCTAAAATAATTGATACTTTATCACCCACTCCTCCAGTAGAGTGTTTATCAATAGCAAACCCATTTAAATTGTTAAATTGAATTTTTTTTCCAGAATTTATAATTGCATTGGTGTAATTAATTGTTTCATCAAGATCCATTCCATTGAAGTATACTGCTTTTAGCCATGCTGTCATTTTCTTATTGGAAATATTTCCTCTTGTATAAGAATCAACAATATATTTTATATCTTTTTTGGAATGTGAACCATTTGATATTTTAGTTTGTATTAGTGTATCTATATTAGATGTTTTATTTTTCATATTAGTTTGTATAGAGAACTTTTTAATTTTATTGGGATTTGCTGAGCCGTGTTTATTTGTCATTTTTTTCCCATTCTTCCCACATAGGTAACAAAACTTGTATCCATACTTCATAAACAACAAAAATAGCAATAAATCCTACAATCCTTAAGAAAGTATAAAAAGTAAAACTACCTTCAAGAATATCAGTTTGCCACAATATTCCTGCAATTATCATTAAGCCATACATTAGTAGTTTTTTTTTCATAAATCAATAATGGATTATAATTAATTATCTAATATAAGAGAAACTAGAGCCACAATATCCATGACATCTATAATACCATCTTGATTGACATCACCATATGAAACATATTCTCCATCTAAGGCAAATTCAACAAGAATAATTATATCAAAGATATTTATATATTGATCTTGATTTAAATCTCCAGGAGAAATTGGAGGCATATATTCAAAAGCACCCATATCAGGAGCTAAACCTATATAGTTAGTAATATCATCAACGCCATCACCATCTATATCTGCTATTCCTACATCAATGCATGGAGAGCCTTCTTGTAGAGTGAAAGCACCATTCTCAGGATCAGTAAACATTGGATCTAAATTAATATTTCCTTCACCTTCAAATAATCCTCCCTGTATAAAAAAACTACCTTCAATATTGCTATATAAAACAGTTATTTCTTGATCTTCTTGTAACGCTTCTCCAAAATCCCATTGATTACTCGTTATAATTGAATTTATAATAATAGGATGAGAAGTATTACTAACAACAGGAATACCTTGACCACCCGCTCCACCACCATAACTAGTTATATTAATTAAAATTGGATTTGAGTATCCGCCTATTAGAAATGGGTTAGCAAGATTGTTGTAAATTATTGATTGGTTTATTATTGGGTTTGAATAATCTATTGTAAACCCTCCAGTTGAATTATCTTTTATAATTATATTTGAAACCATAGCATCTGAGTGGCTCATATAAATACAATTTCCATACTGTACAGTATTATTAGTAAAGAATAAATTATCTAATATTGAATTTGAATAAGTTACTGTTAGGACACCTCCATTATACCAATCATGACATTCATTATTTTTAAATTGAACATAATTAAGTGTCGGATCTGAATGATTGATTTTTATTCCACAAGAATATTGAGAATATCCTCCTGTAATAGTTATATAAGATATGTTGTTTTCTACCACAGAAATAATATCTAAAATATGATTGGTTTGTGTTGCATCTAAGATTGTTAATTCTTCATCCTCACCTTCAAGATTTACATAACTAGGTAATATAATAGGAAACTCCTCTCCTGTTTCTGGATTATATGTCCCGTTTGCAAGATGAAGTGTTACCTGATTATCTTCGGATGGCATAATCATTTGAATTGCCCATGTAATTGTTTTAAATGGATTATTAAATGTACCACAACCATCTTCGATACATTCCTGATCAATATTAGAATCGACATAAGCATTTGGTCCACTAAATGCACATAAATTACTTTCGATCTCTTCTAAATCAAGCGTTGCTTCTGGTTCCACATATACCCATACAGGAGATACTTCTTCAAGATTACAATTTGCAACATCAAATATACTTTCAGCCATATTAAAAGTATCCTCAAACCCTTTATTTGCAAATGAATTACCATATAGTGCATCATTTCCATTATAATAATTATTAGACAAATCAAATTCTTCAACATCACAGCGCATAGCAGTGTTTGAAAGATCAAAATAATTTGTTGGTGCTTGATTATAATCCCAATCTTCATCTATAGTGGTTAAATACATTGAACCACCTTCATTAGTATCGTTAGATCCATTATTTGTAAATTTATTATACTGGACTTTTGGAATAGAAATATCAAACAAGATGCCTCCACCTATAACATGTAAAAAAGGTTCATTTTCATCACAATTTTGGTACTCACCATTTACTTCAGATCTACATACAGTTGTACCAACACCATTTTGAATAGTAAAACCTATTATCTCAGGGGTAATACATGTTTCTTCTTCAGCATAAATTAATATTGCACTGCCAAAATCATCAGTGGCTGTTCCCCCATCTATAATTGTATTATTGATATTTTCATTTGTTACTTCCCACTGCCAGAATATTTCATTAAAGAAATTCCAATCTGTAAGGTCATCATATATAGCATGACTTGCAAGAGTAATAGAACGTGTTATTTGGAGATTTTCATAATATAAACCTTGAGCTACAAGAACTGTATCGCCATCCTGAGCTACATCTATTCCTGATTGAATGGTTGGATACTGATCTGATGGAACATTAATTGTAAGAGAATAAACAAATGACAATAATATGAATGCAATCAATCTCATATCAGAATTTACAAAATATTTTCAAAAAAATATATCACAATGGGTGTCCCTCTTATATTATCTCGCCACCCCCGTTCGATTTACCCGCGTGGGTTGAATTGTAGGTTGAAATTTGGATTAGTATTGGATTATAATTGGCGCGGATTTATGGCTTGGGGTATTCGGTTTGGGGTATTCGGATGCGTATTTATAGGTATTTATAGTAATCTATGGATAATCTGCGTGGAAATAACAAACCCCTCAGAGTTATGAGGGGATTTATTGTTTTATGAGAGTGTCGGAACGGCAAGATTTGAACTTGCGACCCCTTGACCCCC
>CAYSDL010000001.1:0-87097 GCA_964429875.1 uncultured bacterium | reverse complement strand
GGCCAACAGACATATAGAGGAGAAGTTAAAATAATGAAAAATGCTGATAATGCAAGAAATTTTTCTCAATGTGATTCAATTTTAATTGGAGATAAATGCGGAGCACATACTTTCCCATACATTGATGTAAAAAACTCTAGCGCACAAATGGAGCATGAAGCCACAACATCTAAAATTGGCGAAGATCAATTATTTTACTGTAATCAAAGAGGCATTTCAACTGAAAATGCAGTATCAATAATAGTAAATGGTTTTTGTAAAGATGTTTTTAAAGAATTGCCAATGGAATTTGCAGTAGAAGCACAAAAATTAATGGAAATCAGTCTAGAAGGATCTGTAGGCTAATTATAAGGAAATTATGTTAAAAATTATAAATCTTAAAGCGGGGATTGATAGCAAAACAATATTAAATAAAATTGACCTAAATATTAAAAAGGGTGAATTTCATGTAATTATGGGAAGAAATGGAACAGGGAAAAGTACCCTAGCAAATATTTTAACTGGAAAAGAAAATTATGAAATTTATAATGGAGATATTTTATATAATGATGAATCTATAAAGGATATGTTACCTGAAGATAGAGCAGCTAAAGGCATTTTTATGTCATTTCAATACCCTGTTTCTATTCCTGGAGTTAACTCTATGCATTTTTTAAGATCTGCAATTAACTCTATAAGAAAAGTAAATGGGAAAGATGAATTAGATCCAGCAAAATTTATAAAAGTTTTTAAAGAAAAATTGAAAATAGTTGGCCTAGATAAAAGTTTCACAAAACGTGCTGTTAATGCAGGTTTTTCTGGAGGGGAGAAAAAGAGATTTGAAATCCTTCAAATGCTTCTTTTAGAACCTAAATTAATTATACTAGATGAAACAGATTCAGGTTTAGATATAGATGCATTAAAAATTGTATCAAATGGAATAAATAATTATAAAAATAAAAATACATCTTTTTTATTAATAACACATTATCACCGGATCCTTAAATATCTAGATCCTGACTTTGTTCATGTATTATTAAATGGAAAAATTGTAAAAACAGGAACAGTGGACCTTGCCATAAAACTTGAAAAAGAAGGCTATAGCTGGTTAGATTAATGAAAACTATAAATAAAAAATTAAAAAACTTTAAATGTAACAATATTGATAATGAACAGTGGAAATATACTAATATTAAAAAATTTGGGAATTTCAGCTTTAGCAACTTAAATACTAAAAATAAAATAACTTATAATTCTAAATATGATATTATTATTAAATATAATGATTTTTTTTGCTCTAAAAAACTGAACAAAAATATCAGCGTTAGTTATTTATCAAATGCTATTAAAAATAATGACCATCATATTAATAAAAAGTTTAAAGAAATGGCCGAAATTAAAAAAAATCCCTTTATTGATATAAATAAAAAAAATAATAAAGATGGGATTCTAATTAATATTCAAGATAACTGTACCATAAAAAAACCAGTGAAAATAAAATTTGAAACTAATGAAAATATTACTAAAAAATTTATCAATAGTAAAATATTTATTTTAATTGGAAAAAATGTTGAAGTTACAATAATTACAGATGAATATTTTGATAAGTGTTGCTATATCAATTCTTTCATTGAATTATTTATTAATGAAAATTCTAATGTTGATTTAATCCAATGTTCACAGAAAAAAAATACTACTCAAATATTTAATTTTTTATGCACCATTAAAAAAGATGCAACATTAAATTTGCTACCAATTGATATTAATGTAAAATTAATTAAAAAAAATTATTATGTTTCTTTAAGTGGAACTAATAGCTCATGTAATTACAACTCTTTAAACTTATTAAATAAATTTAATCATATTGACAATTATATATCTATTAATCATAAAAATAATCATACCTTTAGTTCTACAAATCATAAAAATATTTTATCAGAAAAATCTACTGGTATATTTTATGCAAAAGCGATTATTCAAAATAAAAGTTATAACTCTCAAGCGAATCAAAATAATAATAATTTGATGTTATCAGATTCTGCTGTAGTTCACTCAAATCCCCAACTTGAAATTTATAATAATGATGTAAAATGCTCACATGGTTCTACAACAGGAGAAATTGATGAAGAAGCATTATTTTATATGCAAAGTAGAGGGATCAAAAAACAAGAGTGCAAAAAAATTATACTACATGGCTTTGCTCATCAAGTAATTAATCATATTAGTAAATATGAAATTAAGAATGAAATTGAGCAGAAAATAAATGTTTGGTTAAAAAATGTCTATTAATTCAAGAATAAAAGAGATAGAAGATATCTTTTTAGTTTTTGATGATCCAATGGATAAATATACTCAAATTATTGATTTTGGTAAAAAAAATTCAGGTCTTGATGATAAAGAGAAAAATGATACAAATAGAATTTATGGATGCACATCTTTAGCATGGGTGAAAACAGAAAATAATGGAGCCTTTTATTCTATAAAAACAGACTCAGATACAATTATTGTTAAAGGTCTATTAGGGATATTAGAATTTATTATTAGTAAATCAGAGAAAGATGAGATATTAAAGTTAAGAATGGATAATATTTTGTTTAAAATTGGCTTAGAAAATTCAATAACCAGCCAACGAACTAATGGGTTTTTAAGCGCAATTGAAAAAATAAAACAACAAATTAATGTATTATGAATAATTCTGATTTTATAACTACAATAAGAGAATGTGATGGTTTTTTAATCCCCTCTGGTGATGAAATTAAAATTAAAAAAGGAACAAAAGTTAAAATTACACAATCACTTGGTGGAGATTATACTCTATATGTAAATGGAAATTTAATAAAAATTTCTGGTAACGATGCTGATGCAATAGGGGAAAAAATAAGTAGTGCTAATATTGAAGAAATTGAAAATTTTGATGAAAAAGTTATATGGAACATACTTAAAACATGTTATGACCCTGAAATCCCCGTTAATATTGTTGATCTAGGTCTTGTTTATGATCTAATTACAAAACAGCTAAAGAATGATAAATATTATGTAAATATTAAAATGACATTAACTGCTCCAGGATGTGGAATGGGGCCTGTAATTGCGCAGGATGTTGAAACTAAGCTAAAAAATATTTCTTTTGTAGAAGATGTGCTAGTTGAGGTTGTCTGGGAACCATTATGGAATCAAAGCATGATGACAGAAGAAGCTCAATTAAAATTAGGCATGCTATAAAATGTATGATATAATAAAAATAAGAGAAGATTTTCCAATATTTAGAAATAAAAATTTAGTATATCTGGATAATGCTTCTACTACTCATAAACCAACTGAAGTCATAAAAAAAATAAATTACTTTTATGAAAGAATAAATTCTAATGTTCATAGAGGAAATTATGATATCGCTGAAACCGCTACCTTTGAATATGAAAATTCTAGAAATGAAATTGCAAAATTTTTGAATTGTTCATCTAATGAAGTTATATTTACAAAAGGAACAACTGAATCAATAAATCTTGTAGCTAATTCATTATCTGATTTTTTATTTCAAAAAGGTGATGAAATAATAATCTCTGAAATGGAACATCATAGTAACATTATTCCTTGGCAATTACTATCTGAAAAGAGAAAAATAACTATAAAATATATTCCTATGTCAAGTCAAGGGACTCTAGAAATTGAAAAGTTACCTAAAATGATTTCTGAAAAAACAAAATTAATTTCTATTACACACATGTCAAATCTATTAGGTATAATAAACCCAATAGAAGATATAATTTCTATAGCAAAAAAAAATAATATATTAACTTTAATTGATGCTGCTCAAAGCATTTCTCATTTAAAAGTTGATGTGAAAAAATTAAACTGTGACTTTTTAGTTTTTTCTGGTCATAAAATACTAGGACCAACAGGTGTAGGAATTCTATTTGGAAAGAATGAACTACTAAACAAAATGCCTCCTTTTTTAGGTGGAGGTCACATGATAAAAGAAGTAAGTATGGAAAAATCAACTTGGGGAGATGCTCCATTCAAATTTGAGGCAGGGACACCAAATATTGCTCCTGCTATTGGATTAGGTGAAGCAATAAAATATTTTAAATCATTTCATAACAAAAAATCATATAAATACCTTAATGAACTAACACATTACTTATTAGAAAAATTAATTCAAATACCAAACATAACACTATATCCATCAGTAGAATTTCAAAAAAATAAAGGTCCTATCATTGCATTTGATATTAAAGGAATCCATCCATTTGATTTGGCAAAACTCCTAAGTACTAAAGGTATTTGTATTAGATCTGGACATCATTGTACTCAACCTTTACTTAAGAAATTCAACATAAAGTCATTAAATAGAATAAGTTTATATTATTATAACACTAAAGAAGAAATTGATTTTTTTTATAAGTCTATTTTAAAAGTAATTAAGGTACTTAATTAATTTTTTTAAAGACTTCTTCTAATTGACCAGAATTGTGTAATTCCATTGCAATATCACACCCACCTACAAGCTCACCATTTACAAATAATTGTGGAATTGTTGGCCAATTAGAATGCTTTGATAATTCAATTCGTATGTTTGGGTCTTCTAAAACATTAACTGTTTTATAAGGAACTTGATGCATATTTAATATTTTTACAACTGTTGCAGAAAATCCACACATAGGCATATCTTTTGTACCTTTCATATAAAGCATTACTGAATTTTCTTTAATCTCTTGTTTTATTTGATTTTGCAATTCCATATTTTTCCTTCCAATCTAAATAATATTAAATAATTACCTTTAATTTAATAATTTACATACATATCTATATATACAAATGAGAAAACTTACACTAATTTTATATTTAAACATTTTATTCTGTGGCTCTGCTCCCTCTATTGCTTTAGTCCTGTCTGGTGGTGGAGCTAAAGGGATTGCACACATCCCCACATTAGAAATGATAGATTCATTAAATATACCAATTAATTATATCATTGGTACAAGTATGGGTGCTATAGCTGCTTCCTATTATGCCATAGGCTACTCTCCTGAAGAAATAAAAGAAATTGCTTTTAGAACTGACTGGGAATCTATTTTTTCAAATACTAAAAGAAGAAGAAAATTGAATTTTTTTCAGAAAAATGATTATGATAAATATCAACTCGAATTTACAATGAACGGTCTGAAACCTAATATTCCTATTGCTTTAAGTAATGGCCATCAAAGTTTTATATATATGAATAAACTAACTAGATATAATGAAAGCATACCTGATTTTGATAATTTTGTCATTCCTTTTAGATGTAATGCAACTGATTTAATCACAGGAGATGAAATTATTTTCAATAATGGATCTCTATCAAAAGCTCTAAGGTGTTCATCTTCTATCCCCTCAGTTTTTAATCCAGTGGATGATGAAAATAAATTATTAGTTGATGGAGGTGTCCTAAATAATCTTCCAATAGATATTGCTAAAAATTTAGGAGCTAATATTATAATTGGAGTAGATGTTTCTCCAAATAAAAGAGACAAATCAAATTTTAAGAATATTTTTGATATTTTATCTCAATCTATACTTTTAAATGGTCTAAAGAAAAAAAATGAAAATATACAATTAGCGGATGTTATGATTGAGCCTGATTTACGTGCAAACGAAACTCTCAATTTTCAATATGAATCTTTATTAAATATTTATGATGAAGGATATAAAGCCACTTATAATAATTTAGAAAAACTACAAAAAATAAAAATGAGCTATACTGATAATAAGTATTTTAAATTATCTTCAATTAATAATGAAATTATAAAAATTAATAATATTATTATTGATAGCAAATCTAATATCAATACTAAAGAAATCATTGATTCAAATTTACCTTTAATTTTAAATAAAAATGAACTTGTAAATTTTTTCATTAACCTTAGACAAACTAATAAATATAATAATATCCATTATAATTTTTCTGAAAATGAGGACGGATACAATTTAATAGTACATTTAGAAAAAAATAACCCTATAGTAATTAATAATATTATAATTCAAGGTAATAAGAAAATTTCAAAATCATATATAAATAAAATAATAGATATATCATATGGAGAGCATTTATCTTATAATAAAATAGATGATAA
Source organism: uncultured bacterium (assembly GCA_964429875.1). GTDB lineage: Bacteria > Fidelibacterota > Marinisomatia > SCGC-AAA003-L08 > D37C17 > CAYSDL01. Next base: position 81,008 of record CAYSDL010000001.1, on the reverse strand, counting down.
AATTTCAGAATTATACAATTTAGATCTTTTTGAAAGTGTTCATTATGAACTGATTAATTTAAATAATAATAAAGCAGATATTAAGTTTTCTGTAAAAGAATCTGAATTTAAACGTTTAAAACTTGGTGGAGCATGGAGCAATTATTATCAATTAATAGCAAAGTTGAAATTAGATCTAATTTATAAACCTTTTGATAGATTTAGAATTCAGGAAGAACTAAAAATTGGAAATCAGATTAAAGAAAATAATTTAAAGTTACTGTATACAGGAAGTTACAATTTCCAATTTCCAATTATTCCATTTATTCAATTCTATAATATTAATAATGACTTCAACTATTATAGGAATAATCTAAAATATGAAAAGAGAAGTATTCATATCAATAATAAATCAATAGGCTTTATCATTCCAATTCATTCCTTAGGTTATATTGAAATAGATGCAAATCATCAAACAATAAAATATCAAGATATAAACCTCAATAATGAAAAATTTGATTTTTATAACTTAAATATTAACCTAGATCAATTAGATAATATCTTATATCCTTCAAGTGGATATAAACTAGATTACTATCATGAATCATCACAAAATAATAATTCATATATTAAAAACAAACTATCCTTTGATTACTACCATAAAATATTTAGCAAAAGCTCAATTAGATTTTTTGGTGATAATGTAAATTCTAAAAACCTTCTATCAACATATAAAAATATTAATTATTTTAATCATGATAGGACATTATCATTTAGCGAGTACGGTTTATTTGGTAATAATTTTTTATCATATGGTATAGAACTAACTTATTTATATAAAAGTAGTCAAACATTTAGATTTTTATTTAATAAAATTAATAACTTAGAATCTCCTAATAATTCTTTTGAAAACAGTAGTCTAAATAGTTTTGGAATTGGATTGCGTGTAAAATCTATATTGGGCCCAATTAATTTTTTATGGACAAAATCTGATAAGGGATTATTAAATAACAATGAGATAGAAAATTATTATTTTAGTATAGGTATAGATTATTAAATTTGTGACACTTTAGTTAGTTGATTTTGCCGAGGTGGTGGAATTGGTAGACACGCTGGTCTTAGGAACCAGTGCCAAGCGGCGTAAGAGTTCGAGTCTCTTCCTCGGTACAAAGATTTTTTTAAATTTGATTAATAATAACAATTAAATCCAAATATCTTCATTAATAGTTAATTGTCCTACTACATCTCCAGTATTGATAACACCTCTTGGTTCAACAACTAAAATCTTACATTCATTTTTCGCACATGGCTTATGCTCAACACCTCTAGGGACAACACACATTTCTCCTTTAGTTAAATTTATTTCACTATTTCTAAATTTAAGTGTCATTTCACCTTCTAAAACTATAAAGGTTTCATCAGTATTCTTATGGTTATGCCATATAAATTCACCTTTAATTTTAGCGAGCTTAAATTGATAGTCATTCATTTCTGCAATAATTCTAGGAGACCAATGTTTAGTAAATTTTGAGTATTTTTCTTCAAAATTAATTTTATTTGATAGCATTATTATTTCCTTTATTAAAAAATTTATTATATGTTTTTTTTCTAAATAAAAAATATTTTCTTACTGCGCTTTGATTAAAAATAATATTTTTATCAAACAAAAACTTATCATCTTTAATTCTTATTTTATTTATTTTTTTTCTTCGTTTATAAATATTTGTTATGTTAAAAAGTACTGAAATTATTGAAAAATAGTGCGCTATAAAATGTCCTATTCTAAATTTCAATAAATCGTTTAATGAAGATATCACTTCCAATAATAATCTTAAAGGAACTAGATATAGAGATAATCCAATGCTATAATTTGAAAGCAAAAGGATTATACTGTTTCTATGATTAAGATAAGTTTTCTTATAGGAATTATAAGTTAATGTTTTTGCTCCATGATGATAAACAACAGATTTTGGTTCAACCCAGCATTCAAACCCAGCTAAATAACATTTCCAACAATAATCAATTTCTTCCATATGAGAAAATAAATTTTCATCAAAACCACCCAATTTATTAAATATATCTTTACTAGTAATAAAAGCAGTTCCAGATGTCCAAAAAACTTTTGTAGGATAGTCATATTGGCCTGTATCTTTTTCTATTGTATTAAATATACGCCCTCTTGTAAATGGAAAAACTAAGTAATCTATAAAACCACCTGAAGCTCCTGCATAATCAAAATATTCTTTATTATCATAATTTTTAATTTTAGGTTGAACACATGCAATATTATTATTATCATATATCTTATTAATAAGATGATCTAAAAAAAATTCTTCATGGATAGTATCATTATTTAAAAAAAGCAAGTATTTACCTTGAGCAATTTTTGCTCCTAAATTACATCCTCCTGCATAACCTAAGTTTTTTTTTGATTTCTGTATAATTAGATCAGTATAAGAATCTCTTATTTTATTTATACTATTATCTGAACTGTTATTATCTACTATAATAATTTCAACATTAGAATGTTGTATTTTTTTTATCGAATTAATACATTCAATTAATATATCAAAATTATTATGATGAGGGATAATAATGGATACTTTAGAATCTACCATGAATTATTGAAAAGAATTCATTTCAAGTAAATATTCATGTAATAATTTTATATCTTTATCATGAGGATCTTTTTTTAGCCATGATTCTACTTTTTCTAGCGCTTCTCCTCTTAAGCCAACTTCTTCATAAGTTCTTACTATAGAATACAATAAGCCCTTAAATGGATATACTTCTAGTAGAGAATCACCAAAAATAATAAAATCTTCTTTTTCTAGATTGTCTGATAAAATATCTCCTAAATATTTTTGGAGTTCAAAATCTAATTCTTCATTATGCATATTAATTAAGTTTCTTGTTGCATGCATTATATCATCTTTATCACTAAATTCTGAAAATTTGTGTAGTAAGTAGATCTTTGTTTCAATAGGGAGATTACCATTAAATAAATTATTGCAAATATCTCTTTGCTTTATTTTATTACCTGTTTTTGCATAAATAGAATCACTTATAAGAAGAGCCACCCCGGGTTCAATCGGTAGTCTTTTTGTAGGGAAATATTCATTCATTAAATCAATTAATTTTTCAGCATTATTGTTTTTATTTTCTCTTTCAGACTGCAATTCTTCTTGAGCTAATCTAATAAACCCAATTCTATAATTTTGGACCAATCTTTGAATATTATCACTATAGTAAATAGAGGTATCATTTAAATTAGTATATCTATATATACCCTCTTCAGTTTTAAACCTGTTTTTATAATCATCTATTTCATATATTAAATCTTCACTGTTTGATCCCATTAAATTTTGTTTCATTTGTTTAAAATTAATTCTGCTTTTATTTTTATTAAAATTAAGTTTATATGTCATTCCTTCCATTACAAGATAATCTTTCAAACCAAGTTGATTATTTTCTGAAACAGTCGCTGCAAAATAAATTGGTTTAGATTTGCCAATATCTTGTATGATTTCTAAAATTAAATAATCCTGAACTCTTAAGAGCTTTCTTATTAATGTTGGAGAAATATCAAATTTTAGTACTTCCTCATTAATAACTAAGTTACAGTTCAACTTATTCCAAGGCTCATCTGAATATTCAGATAAGCAAAGGTCAAATGCAGATTCAGTTGCATAATAAGGATCTATTTGATATATATCATTTTTAAAGTTTTTATTCTCAAATGTTATATTTAGTTTTGGTTCTTTATTTATTAACTGATCAATATACCAGGGTGTATTTAATAAGCTAAGATTAACAACCTTAACATCTTTTCTTAATCCCTCTACTTCTTGCAGATACCATAATGGGAATGTATCATTATCTCCATTTGTAAATATAATTCCATTAGGTTCGCATGAGTTCAATAAATTATAGCCGTAATCCCATGCAACATAGTTTCCTTTTCTACTATGTTCAAAATAATCAGTTGCTAACATCTTAACTGGCATTGATATAAAAACAATCATCATTAATGGGACTGAAATGAAAGTTCCAACATTAGAATTATCGAAAAATTTTCTTATTTCACTTAATAAACAAGATAAGCCAATTCCAATCCAAATTGAGAATGCAAAAAAACTACCAACATAGGAATAATCTCTTTCACGTGGTTGAGGATCATATTGATTAAGGTAAATTATTATCATTAATCCAGTAGCTAAAAATAAACTAAGGACTGATAATGCTCTTCGCCAATCATTCCTAAAATGAAAGAAAATACCTAAAATCCCTAATATAAACGCTAAAGGAATCCCATACCTAAACCAATTAATACCATCTAATCTTTGATTCCCAATTAAATTCCCATTAAGATCTTTAATGTACCAAGGGAATTCTTCTTTATCACCTCTCCCAATAAATTGCCATGCAAAGTATCTTAGATACATTTCTTTAATTTGATAATCAATAAAAAAATTAATTTGTTCAGTAAAGGATGGATTATTTTTTGATGTAGTATATCGTTTCCAATTTGCGTTTTCAGGTCTCTTAATTGTTGATGCCCAATTTAATATTTCCCAATCTCCATATTGATCTCTATTCATATATGCTAATGCTCTATCTATATTATCAGGACTATTTTCATTAATAGCCGGGCTTTGACTAGCTCTAATAAATATCGTTGTATATGTTGAGTAACCAATTAATATTAATAAAACACTTGTAAATATAAACTTAAATATATTCTTTGATGATGAATCATTTTTTCTTGTATATCTATTGATAATAAAACCAAAAGAAAAGAAAATTATTATTATATACAAAAAACTTGATTTTGGTTGCCACTTAATTAATTCAATAAATGTTAAATTATTTTTTATTTCTTCAAAATTAAAATAATCTTCATATAGTGATCTAAAATCATCAACAAGCAAATTTCTTTTATTTATTTTATCATTAATATTGCCTTGAAGGTTATTATCTTGATACATCTTTTCTTGTTCTAAATAAATTTCTTTATCATAGTTATCAATTTGTTCTTGAATTTTTATAATTTGGTTTTGTCTATGTAATGAAATTTGATCTCCATTATTAATAAATAATGTGCTAGAAATTAGTAAAACAATCACCAATGAAGATAAAACAGATAAATAATATGCATAAATTGAATATTCTTTTTTTGTAGAACTAAACTGCAATAGGAATATTGTTATTATAATTATTAAAGGGAAAAACACTATAAAATACATATTACCAAATTTATTAGTTATATCAGGAATACCTTTAATAAAACCAATATAAATTGTTAAAAATATAATAAAAGTAAATGCTACCGTAGATAAAAAAGTTTTAATTGAAAATTTAAATTTTTTAAAATAAATAATTAGTGCTACAAAAGGTAGGGTTAATAAGTTTAATAAATGTACTCCAATTGCAAGACCAAACATATATATTATTATTAGTAAATATCTTACATTCCAATTGTTGTTTTCACTTTTGCTCCATTTAAGTATCATCCAAACAACAATTGATGTAAAAAATGTTGAAAAAGAATACACCTCTGCTTCGACTGCATTAAACCAATGTGAATCTGAAACTGCAAAAGTCAATGCTGCTGTAAATGCACTAAAATAAATTATGCTTATATCTATAATATCATTTTTATTTTTCTGAAACTCCTCTAGTAAGTAAACAATGATTTTATAGAGAAACATAACTGAGAGGGCACTAACTAAAGGAGAGATTAGATTCACTCTAGCACCTATATCTTCAAAAAATGGGATTGAACTAAAAACATTTCCTAACAATAAATATAATGGTGATCCAGGAGGATGAGGGACTCCCAATATATAAGAAGTCGATATAAATTCTCCGCAATCCCAAAATGATGTGGTCGGAGCCATTGTTATTATATATAATATCAATGAGATAAAAAATGATAGGACTGTTAAAATTTTATTGAGATTATTTTTCATATTTTTAACCTATATTTATAAACTCAAGCATTTCTTTATAATTTTTCATGAATTTATTTCTTATTAAACTATTTTCAGCTAACAAAAGTTTCGAATCTTCTCCTATAATTTCAAAAGCTTTTTTTCTTGCTCTTTTAATTATTTCACTATCTTTATTGAAATTTATTAAACCTGATTTAATATAACCATGTTGTTTAGTTCCAAAAAAATCTCCAGGTCCTCTTAATTTCAGATCTTCATCAGAAATTACAAACCCATTTGAAATATTTTCCATTATTTGGAGTCTTTTAAATGAATTTTCTGTTGTTTTTCTTTCAATTAAAAAACAATGTGACTGCAATTCACTTCTACCAACCCTTCCTCTTAATTGATGCAATTGAGTTAAACCAAATCTTTCAGCATTTTCAATAACCATTACAGTTGCTTTTGAATTATCAATTCCAACTTCAATAACTGTAGTAGAAATTAAACATTGTATTTTTCCTGAAGTAAATTTTTCCATTAATGAATTTTTTTCAATTTTATCTAGTTTTCCATGCATAAATCCTAAACTATATTCTTTAAATTCATTTCTTGAAAGAAGCTCAAAAGCATTTTTAGCATCTTTCAAATCTAGTTTTTCTGACTCATCTATTATAGGATAAACAATATAGCAATAATGTCCCCTATCCATTTCTTTTTTCATTAAATCATAGACAGTATTTATTTGATTAGGGGTAACTACCTTTGTTAATATTGTCTTTCTGTTTTGAGGCATTTCATCAATCCATGAAATTTCCATATCTCCATGCAATGTAAAAGCTAGCGTCCTTGGGATTGGAGTTGCAGTCATTGCTAATAAATGAGGATTACTACCCTTATCTATTAGTTTTTTTCTTTGGTCAACACCAAACCTATGTTGCTCATCAATAATAATTAATCCTAAATTTTTAAAGATGACTTTATCTTGTATTAAAGCATGTGTTCCAATGATTATATCTATTTTTGACTTTTTTAGATTTTCATATAATAAATCTTTTTCTTTTTTTTTGAGATTACTAATTAATAAACTGCAATTAATTTTTGTATTTTTAAATTTTTCATTGAAGCTGTTATAATGTTGCTCCGCAAGAATTTCAGTTGGAGCCATAATTGCTACTTGTGCCTTTTCTCCAACTATAATTGAAGCTATAAGTGCTGCTACAATTGTTTTTCCGCATCCTACATCACCTTGTATTAACCTATTCATTGGTTTCCCTGAGCAAATATCTAATCTGATTTCTTTTAATACTTTAATCTGGGCATTGGTAAGTTTGAAATTTAAATTTTTATACATATTCTTTGCATGATCACCTAAACTCCTATAAATTTTTCCTTTTGATGTTTTAATTCTATTTGTATTTAATGCCATTAAAATTTGTATGAAAAAATGTTCATCAAATTTTAATCTATAAATTGCATTTTTTAAAACAAACTGATCTTCTGGTTGATGAATGTTTGAAATTGCATTACTTAAATTCAGTAAAGATTCTTCCTTTAATATATCATTATAAAAATGATCATCAATTTTGTTACTTATTGCATTTAAAGCATTTATTATTAATTTTCTTATTCCTCTGCTATCTAAACCAACATTTTTAAGTTTTGCATTGGTTGCATAGATAGGAATAATGCGACCTGTATTTAAGGGATCATCATCACTATCTAAAATATCAAACTCAGGATGAATAATTCTAAATCCTTTATAAAATTCAACTTTCCCAAATAAAGCAATATTATCACCCACATTAAATTTTTCTAAAATCCATGAAACTCCATGAAACCACAAGCAATTCAAACTCCCAGTGTTATCATTAACATATAATTGAAAATATTTTCCTTTTTTTGTTCTTTTTAAACTAAATGATTTTACAGTTGCAATAATAACAACTTTATCACCTACAATTAATTCTGAAATTTTTTTTGTATTGGTTCTATCTAAATATTTTCGAGGATAATAACGAAGGAGATCTTCAATTGTAAATATATCGTTTTGTTTTAATATGTTAGCTCTTCTTGGGCCTACACCTTTTAAAAATTTAATGTCTGTATGAAGCTCTGTGCTGTAGGATTGAGGGTCCAAATAATTTCTAGTTATTTTTTAAGTTATTTAAATTATTTAATAGTTTATCATAATCATTTTTATAATTTTTATATTTATTTTTTTCATGATCAACAATATTTGATGGAGCGTTATTAATAAAACTATTGTTATCCAACTTTCTTTTTACGGAATTCATTCTACCTTCTATATCAGATATTTTATTTTTTAATCTATTTATCTCTATATTTAAATCTATTAAATTTGATAAAGGTAGAAAGAACTCAACATCATTTATAACAGCTGTTGATGATTGTGCTGGTTTTTCTAATTTATCAGAACATTCAATATTATTTATTTTTACCAAAGATTTAAAATATTTACTATTATTTAAAATAATTTTTGTTTTATTTGATGAGCCTCTACATAGGAGCTTAGCTTCTTTTTTTGGAGAAATATTTAATTCAGAACGCATATTTCTTATAGATGTAATCCCCTGCATAATGAAATTAAAATCACTTTCAACATCTGCATTTATAAAATTATGATTACTTTCTGGCCACTGAGAATTGATTAAAATCTCATCATCATTTAGTTTGTAGTAAGACCAAATTTCTTCAGTTATAAATGGAGCATATGGATGTAATAACTTTAAAATATTATGTAAAATATATACAGCTAATGATAAAACTACATCTCTATCATTATCATTATCTCCATATATACGACTTTTAGAAAATTCAATGTACCAATCACAATAATCTTTCCAAATAAAATTATACATTGTTTTAATTGCTTCATTTAATTTGTATGTATCTAAATTTTTATTTACATCATTAATAGTTGTATTTAATCTGGATAAAATCCATAAATCAACTAACTCCAATGAGGATTGATCTATACTATCAAATGAAATTAATTTTTCTTTATCTTGAATATTCATCATTAAGAATCTTGAACTATTCCATAGTTTATTCATAAAGTTTCTACCTAAATCAATTTTATCTTCTGAAAAAAGAACATCAGATCCTTGAGGAGAAATCATCAAAATGCTAACTCTAACTGCATCAACACCATATTTATCAAATAAATCTAATGGATCTGGAGAATTTCCTAAAGACTTACTCATTTTTCTCCCTTGTTCATCTCTAATAATACTTGTAAAATAAACATTTGAAAAAGGGATTTTATTCTTGAAATGTAATCCTGACATAATCATTCTAGCAACCCAGAAAAAAATAATATCAGGGCCAGTAACTAAATCTTGTGTAGGATAAAATCTTTTTAAATCTTCTGTATCATCCGGCCATCCTAATGTTGCAAGTGGCCATATCCATGAGCTAAACCATGTATCAAGCACATCAGAATCTTGTACCCAGCCTTCATCTTTTGGTTGTTCTTCTCCACAATAAATTTCATCACCTTTATACCATACCGGGATTCTATGGCCCCATAAGAGTTGTCTTGAAATACACCAATCTTTAATATTTTCTAACCAATGATTATAAATTTTTCTCCATCTATCTGGATGAAATTTTATTTTATCTTCTTTAACAACACTAAGAGCTTCTTTTGCAAAACCATCCATTTTCAAAAACCATTGCAAGGATAGTCTGGGCTCAACGACTACATCAGTTCTTTCTGAATAACCAACTTTATGTACATAGTCTTCAATTTTATCTATTAATTTTAATGACTCTAATTTATCAATAACTTTATTCCTTGCTTTAAATCTATCTAAGCCTTGAAACTCTTTTGGAACATTTTCATTTAATGTTCCATCTTTATTCATAATATTTATTATTTCAAGATTATTTCTTTGCGCCATATCAAAATCATTTGTGTCATGAGCGGGAGTAACCTTAACGCAACCTGTTCCAAATTCCATATCAACATAGGCATCTGAAAAAATAGGAATTTGTTTATCAGCAATAGGCAAATCAATCATTTTATTATTAAAATTTTTATATCGTTTATCTTTTGGGTTAATTGCAACACCAGTATCCCCAAGCATGGTTTCTGGCCTTGTTGTTGCAACAACTAAATATTGATCTGAATTAGATATTGGATACTTAATATGCCACAATTTACCACTTTGTTCTTTATGAATAACTTCTTCATCTGATAATGCAGTTAAACCCTTTGGGTCCCAATTGATCATTCTTTCGCTTTTATAGATCAAACCTTCTTTATATAGCTTAACAAATGTACTAATAACAGATTTATAGTACTCATCATCCATTGTAAATCTTTCTCTCTCCCAATTACATGCACAACCTAATCTTTTTAACTGTTTAATTATTATTCCTCCATATTCTTCAGTCCATTCCCATGCATGCTTTAAAAATTCTTCTCTTGGGATATCTCTTTTATTTATTCCTTTTTCTTTTAATAATTTAGTAACCTTAGCTTCTGTCGCAATTGAAGCATGGTCTGTACCAGGAAGCCATAGAATATTTTTACCTAACATTTTTTGTCTTCTAATCAAAATATCCTGAATTGAATTATTTAAAACATGTCCAAGGTGAAGTATACCTGTAACATTAGGAGGAGGAATCATAATAGTAAACGTATTATTTTCTTTGCTAGGAGAAAAAACTTTGTTTTCCTCCCAATAATCATACCATTTTTTTTCTACATTATTTGGCTCGTATGCTTTTGGTAATTCCATATTGTATTACTATTTATATTAATTTTTACTAATTACAATCATTTGAATTTAATCACTATCACATTATATTTATATTTATAAATTTACAATATGAATTCTATAGAATATGGATCAATTTCAACAGGATCAAAAGAAGCTTCACAAACTGCAGAAAAAATTTTAAAAGATGGAGGAAATGCTTTTGATGCAGCTGTAGGTGCAGTTTTTGTTTCTATGACTTCTGAGTTTGCCCTAACAGGACCATTTGGTGGGGGAGTGTGTGTTGGTATGGAAAAAAATAACAAACCATTTGTATATGATTTTTTTGTTGACTTTCCCAGTAATATAAATCCTAATAAGGAGTTTATTGAAACTCATGTTAATTTTGGGAATACTATTCAAAAATTTCATATAGGGAAAGGATCTATTGCAATACCTGGAAATATTGTAGGTTTATTAGAAATTCATACTAATCATGGGAAACTACCATTAAAGGTTATTTTAAAACATGCAATTAATTTTGCTAAATCAGGAGTTACAATTAGTTCTTATCAAGCTTATATTTTAAAACTAATCAAGCCAATTTTAACATTTTCTAATAACAGTTTATTCTATAAAAACAATACTTTCATTAAAGCTGGGGATATATTTATTAATCCAAAGTTTGCTGATTTTTTAGAAATTATTTTAGAAAAAGGAAGTGAATATTTTTATAAAGGAGAAGGAGTTAATTCTGTCATTGAATATTTAAATGGAATTAGCTGCTTAACAAAAGAAGATTTTAAAAATTACAAAGTGCATAAAAGAAATCCTCTTTCCTTAGAATACAATAAGCATACTATTTATACAAACCCTGCTCCATCATATGGTGGAACATTAATTATATTTTTATTAAAATTATTAAAAACAATTGATAAAGATATCAGTGTTTTTGATTTAATAAATGGCATGAATATCACATCAAAAGCCCGTGATGAAGTTTGTATAAATCCAAAAAAAATAAATGAAATCTCTAAAGTTATTTCAAACAAAATATTTAATAAATACAAAAAAATATTTTCTTTAAATCAATTTGATTTTTCATCTGATACAGATGGGTTTGGATCTACAACTCATGTAAGTATCATTGATAGTGAAGGGAATGCTGCTAGTATAACAACAACAAACGGTGAAGGATGTGGTAGTATTATCCCTGAATATGGTATTATGATGAACAATATGCTAGGAGAAGTTGATCTTAATCCATTTGGGTTTCATAAATGGGGGACTAAAAGAAGGCTACCTACAATGATGTCTCCAATTATTATTACTAAGAATTCAACGCCTAAATTTGTATTAGGAAGTGGTGGTAGCAATAGAATTAGATCAGCGAATATTCAAGTTATACTAAATCTTCTAGAAAAAAAATTAGACTTAGAAAGTGCAATTAATGCGCCAAGGTTACATTTAGAAGGTGATACTTTATTTTATGAACCTGGAATAAAAGTTCCAGAAATTGAAAACTTAAAATTAAACTCATTTGATGATAAAAATTTATTTTTTGGTGGAGTGAATGGTGTAAGTCAACAAGAAGCAGTTGGTGATCAAAGAAGAGGAGGACATGGAATTATTATTTAATTAATTATTATTAAAGCTATCTATTAAAAAATACTGTCCAAATTAATCCATCTAAAAAAAATGTGTGAAAAACAAAAAAAGATGCTCCTATTACAGATGATAAATATATGAATGTTATATCTTCAGAATTCACATCCACTGTAAATAAAAATAAAACTATTGAGGCTATAGCAACACAAAATAAAACTCCAACAACTACATACCAATCAAAAGTAGTACTAGATTTCATATATTTAAATGTAAGGTCTATCCAAAACATTGAGGGTATAAGAATTAAGAGATAAGCAACATGTAAATACCAATAATTGAATTTATTTAAGAACAATACATTCTCTACATTTACATTTACTAAAAAATTATATGTGAAAAAAAAATAACCTAAAGCAGATATAAACATACTACCTATAATAATAGGTTGTAAAATAGTTGGGACTCCTCCCCATAGTTTTAAGCTTAGCTCTGGTTCTTTATTTAGTCCTATATAATAACTGCATAATACCATGCTACCAAATATAAGATTAATCATTATTAAACTAACTTTTTGAATCATCTTTTCCCTTTTATTTATATGAACCTGATTGCATTGGATAAAAAAGAAGTCTGCAATCAATTGTCCCATTTTTTAAAATTATTCTTTTTTTTGTTCTAAGACCAATTTGTTTTGATAAATTTGGATTTCCTGTAAAAACATAAGCATCATGGCCAGAACAATCTTTTTTAAATTTATCACCTAATTGCTTATATAATAATTTTAGATTAAACTGTTCACCAATTCTTTCTCCATAAGGAGGATTTATAATAATTGTTCCCGAATTTGAATCTGGAGAAAAATCATTTAAATCTTTTTTTGAAAATTTAACTCTGTCCATAAGATCAAGTTTTTCTAAGCTTTGAATACATAAATCAATATTCTTTCCAAGAATATCTGATCCATAAATTTTAATTTTATCATCTAAATTGATATTGCTCTTAGCATTTTTTTTTAAAGATTCCCAAAGTTGACTATCATAGTCATCCCATTTCTTAAATGCATATTCATCTCTTAAAATTCTTGGAGGAATATTAAATGCAATTAAAGCAGCTTCAATTGGGATAGTTCCAGATCCGCACATAATATCATAAAAATTATCTTTTTTATTCCAACTACTATGAAGCACTAAACCAGCAGCTAGAGATTCATTTAAGGCAGCTTTATGAATTTTAGTTCTGTATCCCCTCATAAATAAAGGATCCCCAGAACTATCCATATATATTTTTACTTTATTATTATTTATAAAAATAAAAAATCTTATATTTGGATTATATCTATCAATCGATGGTCTTGTCCCTAATTTATTTTTAATTGAATCAACAATTCCATCTTTAATTTTTAATGTTGTAAAATTAGAATTGGTATAAAGATCAGAGTTTATTTTTGACCTAATAGAAAATGTTTTTTTTGAATTAATTATTTTATGCCATGGATATTCAAATATTTTTTTATACAAATCATTATAATTATTTGCTTCAAGAAAAAATAATTTTTTTAAAACAAACATCCCTGTTCTAGAGTACATATTAATAGTATACATATCCTTTAAACTTCCACTAAAAAAAACTCCACCTTTATCAGGTGTCGCGGGTTTGTCTAAATATGTTGAAATATCTGAAGAAGTAATATCCTCAAGACCTCTTGGGCATGTTAAATAATATTCATTCATTGTATTGTCTTTTAATTTGGAAACTTTTTATTTGTTGATATATTATTTATTGTATCATATTTTTCTAGTGAACATGTATTTTCGATATCATTCATGTTTGAAAAACTAACTATGTTATTAACACAGTTTTCTATATTTATTTCACAGTCAAAAAAAGTATTTTCAAATTCAATCATTTCATAACAATTGTCTTCTAATTCTATACTATCATAATCAAGACAAAGAGCTGAGTCCTCAAAGTACCATATTCCATTTATAATATCTTCAGTTACATTATTAAAAGAATTAGCATCCCATGTTTTATTGATTTGTAAGAAACTATAGGAACCATCATTTGCATCAAAATAAAAATTTATTTGATAATCATAGCATTCATTTTCAAGACAAATATAATCATAAAAAGAGGTGTAGGGGAAACCATTACAATCAGAGTTATTCCAAAAATGAATTTCTGAAAAATGCCATTCGGATAGTGTTATTAAACCTATATTACAGCTATTATTATCACCAAAGCAAATACCACACAAATCTTTATCTGAATTATCTCCATTACATAAACCACAATCATCATTTATTAGTCCGCTATCACATACATTATCACACCCGAAATTTTCGCACTCATCATCGCATGAGGTCCCATCCCCATTACATAATCCGCAAGCATCAATAACTGCGGTTCCACCACATTCATCATTACAATCTTTTTCACTATTAGCAATATGACCTGATGATCCTCCAGAACAAATACCGCAATCATCATAAAAACCATTATAATCAACAATGCAGTGGAAATCTTCATTTTGTGTTAAAGGATTATCACATGAGATATGAAATAGAACAAATAAAAATAATATTTTATTTTTAATATCCATATTATTCAAAAATAATATTTATTATTAATACAATGTCTAAAATATCTATAATACCATCAAAATTTAAATCTCCAACAAATAATTGATTTTCATCAGGAGACATTGTACCTAAAATAAATCCTATTATAATAATTATATCCTGCACATTAATAATTTCATCATTATTAACATCTCCTGAAAATAGTGGATTACCAAGGCCTACTGAAGCCCAGGCATTACATATAGTTTGAAAAATAGGAGTATTATTTGGAAACAAATCTATGGCTACTTGCAACATTTTTTCTCTCCCAATTTCAAAATCATCTTCAGGAGAAAGATAATATTTATTCCAATTAAACCAGATATCAGATGCTATATTTCTAGCTATATTTATATCTTCATCTAATGGGTCTACTTGAATTCCATAGTGCTCATCTCCTTGCACTACTAAATATAAAATTTTATTTGTTATACCACTGTTGCTATGCACTCCTCCATTATCATTTGTGAACATATCTGGATTATTTGAAAATGGGACATAATATGGGTGATTAATATTATCAGGATCTCCATATGTTGGAGGGTCAGAAAATGACCTACTTGCTCCACCATTAATACGTATATCTTCACCTTCAGTCCAATCTCCACCATTTTGAAATTCTGCTTCTACAAAATATCCAAATACATCTGACATTGATTCATTCATAGCTCCAGATTGATTTTCATATATTAAACCTGATGTATGAGCAGTAAATGCATGAGTGAATTCATGAGCAACAATATCTTGAGCAGCGCAAAAGGGTCTGTATGCTCCACCTGCAATTCCATAGCTAAATGCATCTAACCCTGCATTATAAAATGCATTATTTTGACTTATACCTCCACCACTACCATAATTAATTACAGATATTGAGCGTTTCCCATTACCGTCAGGACCAGCATATCCATGGTAATTCCAATAATAATCTAATGTTTTTCTTTGATAATCATGTGCACTTACTCCAGCTGCATGAGATAAAGAGGCAACATTAGAATCAAAAATAATGTCATTTGAATTTACATAAGATAAATTCTCATAAAAACCCCCATATGAATTAATAGTAAAAATTGTACCTGTATCTATATTACTTACATCTACCATATTATATAATCCACCTGTGATTTGATCATCATCAACATTAATCCATGGATCATTACAAAATCCATTGCCTACACCTGGAAATTGCAAATACCATTCATGAAAACAATCTCCATTACAATCCTCTACATAATTTTCAGGACAGCCCCCTTGTTGTGGTGTGATATTACAACCAGAATTTGAGGAACCTCCACAGTCACCATAATCAAAACAATACTGTTCACAAACTAAGTATGGAGTTATTAAATCTCCAGTAGGATTAAATGTCATCCCTTCATAAATATTAAGTTCATCCACTGATTCTCCTAGTAAATTCTCTCCACTTCCGATTACTGGACCATCATCAAAAATCAAAGGCCATTTTTTTATAATTTCTCCAGTATGAGCATCTACTAAATATCGTATAGCATTAGAATATGTAATTGCATCAATATGATACATTAATTTAGCATTTTCATCTACATAATAGATTAATTTGATATTCCTAAAAATTGCATTTTCTAAATTAAAATCAAATTTTACAATATCTTTTGCTTCTTTTTCTATGATTGAAGGAATAGAGCTATTAAAAAATCCTGTAAAAAAATTATTTGATAATGAAGAGGGATGGCCTAATATGTTAAAATGTAACTTAATACTCTTTCCAAAAACTTCAATCTCATGATATTTTTGAGAAAAATTATAATGTTTTATACCTGTTATAGGATCAATATTTTCTGAAATATCAAAAGAAACATTAAAATCTAAGATATTATTAGAATAAAGAAATTGAATAACATCATTATTATATTGTTCTTTATCACTTTGAGTAAACTGATAAAAAAAATGGTTTTTATCTAAGTACGTATCTGATGTATAACAAAATGTTGTAAATAAAATCAAATTTAATAAAATCATTTTAACCTCATTTTTATTCTAATTTTTTGATTATATTTTATATAATTCATTATTAAATATAAATAATCTATGAGAAAAATATTTATACTATCTATCTATGCAATTATTTTAATTGAGCTATTGTTTTTTAAATATTGGCAATCTGGTTTATGGACATTAATTGTTTTAGGTCCATATTTAGTAATTGGCATACATGATATGTTTCAAAAAAAACATTCTATGCTTAGAAATTTTCCAGTTTTTGGTTGGGGTAGATATTTTATGGAATTTTTAAGACCAAAAATATATCAATATTTTGTAGAATCTGATATTGATGGAACCCCTATTTCTAGAATACATAGATCACTGGTATATCAAAGAGCAAAAGGGGATATTGCAACAACTCCATTTGGTACACAATTAAATGTAGATGGTGTAGGATATGAGTGGATGAATCATTCAATAAGTGCAAAAGATGTCAAAGATTTAGAAAATGATTTAAGAGTAAATGTCGGTGGTCCTGATTGTTCTCAAAATTACAATGCAAGTATATTAAATATTTCTGCTATGAGCTATGGTTCTTTAAGTAAAAATGCAATAGAAGCTTTAAACAAAGGGGCAAAACATGGGAATTTTGCTCATAATACTGGTGAGGGAGGTATTAGCCCTTATCATTTAAAACATAAAGGTGATTTAATATGGCAAATTGGGACTGGATATTTTGGATGTAGAAATAAAGAAGGAAACTTTTGTAGGGACCATTATAAAGATAATGTTTCTAATAATGCAGTCAAAATGATTGAAGTTAAATTATCCCAAGGAGCAAAACCAGGCCATGGGGGAATATTGCCTGGCAAAAAAAATACACCTGAGATTGCAAAGATAAGAGGAGTTAAACCCTATAATCCTGTAATTTCTTCACCATTTCATAGTGCTTTTACTACACCTATTCAATTACTTGAGTTTTTGCAAACTTTAAGAAAGAATTCAAATGGGAAACCTGTTGGATTCAAGCTTTGCGTTGGAAACAAAATTGAATTTATTGGAATTTGTAAAGCTATATCTCAGACTAAAATTTATCCAGACTTTATTACTGTAGATGGAGGAGAAGGTGGAACTGGTGCAGCTCCACTTGAATATTCTAATTCTATAGGGATGCCATTAAATGATGGGTTATCTTTTGTTGCTGATTGTTTAAATGGATTTGATCTGAAAAAAAATATTAAAATAATTGCAAGCGGTAAAGTAATTACAGGTTTTAATATAATCAAAAATGCTGCTCTTGGAGCTGATATGGTTAGTAGTGCGAGAGCAATGATGCTTGCACTTGGTTGTATACAAGCTTTAGAATGTAATAAAAATATTTGTCCAACAGGAGTAGCTACACAAGATCCCAATTTAGTAAAAGGTCTTAATGTTAATGATAAATACATTAGAGTAGCAAAATATCATGAGAAAACAGTAAATAGTGTAATAGACTTACTTTCTGCAACTGGCCATTCGAAAATGGAAGATTTAAACAGATATGATATAAATAGAAGAGTCAGTCATACTGAAGTTAAAAGATTTGATGAAATATACCCTATAGTTAAAGTTGGATCATTTCTTGAAGGAAAAATTCCTGAAAATATGGCTCAGATTTTTACACTAGCAAATGAAAATAGTTTTATTCCATCATTATAATTAAAAATTAAGAATAAAATTCACTAATGTTACTATATCTATAATATTAATTTCATTATCATAGTTTAAATCAAAACAATTATTACAATTATCTGAAAGAATACAATTAACAAGTAAAACAATATCTAAGATATTAGTAATATTATCCAAATTTAAATCTCCTTCAATACTTTCAGGGCACTCTGAAATTTGAGCTTCTAATAAATCAATTATTGAGACTCCAGAAATTTGCCATGGGACATTTTCTGATGGAATAGCATTATAATAAACATTATCAGATGCATCAAAAATCTTAAATATTGGGACCTCTCCATTAGAGATATAACCATCTGTACTATTATCTCCTGAATCACCCAAAACGGGGACTTCACAAATTTGATTGCCACATTGAGTTATATCCCATTTTCTTGCACCTATACAAACATCTTCATTAAATGCAGCAACCCAATCGTCATTATCTACTGGAGCACTATTAATACTAACATTGATAAAATAATAAAATGCTTGCAGGATTGAAGTATTATGGAAGAATAGTTCTGGGATACAGTCTTCTCCAGAAATATCATTAACATATCCTTCAGGGCAGTCTTGTGCAAAAAATGAAAATGAAAATAATAAGATATATAAAAAATACTTCATAGAGATGAATCTAACATTAAACAGTTAATTTTCAAATATATTTTATATAATCAAATTTCTAAGAAATCTAAGTAAAATAAATACAATTATAGGTGAAATATCTATCCCCTGGATTGGATCAATCATATTTCTAAATGGCTTTAATATTGGTTCTGTTATATCATAAATAAAACTAATGATTGGATGGTATCTATTATGAGGAATCCATGATAAAATAATTCTAATAATTAAAACAAGATTCAATATTTCAAAAACAAAGTATATTAATGTAGCAGTCATGAAATTTTAATTTTTTCTATTTTAGTAGCTAGATTCGCTTTATTCATCTTAACAAGATTTTCAAGTCCAAATCCAGAAACAGTGAATGATGCAACTGCACTGCCATAAGCAGCTGCTTGAGTTGGGTCAGATATACCGTGCTTTGCAATATAACCTAAAAGACCTCCAGCAAAACTATCACCAGCACCCGTAGGATCAAAAACTGGTGTATCAGGGACAATAGAAACATGCTCAATTTTGTTATCATAGGCAACTAAACATCCATCTCCACCCATTTTTATAATTACAATTTTTGGACCAAGCGATAAAAACTGAGCTATTATATTCTCTAAATTTTTTTCTCCAGTTAATTGAAATGCTTCTTCATCATTTAACATAAAAATATTTACTTTAGTTATAAGCCTCCAAACATCTTTAGGAAATAAATCAATCCAGAGATTCATTGAATCTGCTGCAATTAATAATGGATCCTTAATTTTATTTATAACATCAAATTGTAATTGTGGTTGAATATTTCCTAAATATAAAATTGGGTTTTTATACTTAGAATTAACTTTTGGCTTAAAATTTTCAAAAACACCTAAATTTGTAAAAAGAGTTTCTCTAGAAGAATAATCTTTATTGTATTTACCACCCCAACTAAATGTATTTCCATCTGCAATTTCAATTGAAGACGTATCAATATTATATTTTTCAAATAATTTCCATTCATTATTAGAAAAATCACTACCTACAACACCAATTAGATTAACTTTTGTAAATAAAGAAGATGCCACACCAAAATATGTTGATGAGCCTCCTAATATATGATCCCTTTTTCCTTTAGGTGTTTCAATAGAATCAAAAGCTATGGAACCTACTGCTACTATTTCTTTTAAATCAGACATTTAGAGATATTTTTTATTTTATGTTCATTATAAATTAGTTAGGTTAATATATACTAACATAAGAATATATGAAAAAATTAGTTTATTGCTCAACTTGCGGTAAAAAAAATAGCTTTGGTTTTATTGATGGAGATAGAAGATATCATTGTAAGAATTGCAGTAGCATTCATTATCAAAACCCTAAGCCTACTGCAACATTAATATGCCCAAAAGATAATATGATATTACTTGTACAAAGAGCTTTTGATCCAGGCAAAGGAGAATGGGGGCTTCCAGGTGGTTTTTTAGAGTTAGGTGAAACATTAGAAAACGGAGCATTAAGAGAATTAAAGGAAGAAACTAATTTAAATGGAAAATTTGTTAAATTATTGGGTAATTGCTCACACTTTAATTCAGTTTTTGGAGATATTCTTTTAATAGGTGTAGAAATAAAAATTGATAACTGGAGTAATTTAAAAGCTGGGGATGATGCATTGAGTGCTAAGTTATTTAATATTGATAATTGCCCCGATTTAGCATTTGAGTGCCACCAGAAAATACTAAATATTTATTTAAAGAAAGTTTTAAGATGAGATTATTAATAATACATGGTCCAAATTTGAATTTACTTGGTTTATGGTCTTCTAAAAAAGGATCAAAAGTAACACTAGATAAAGTAAATAAACATATTAGAATGCATGTTCGTGATAAAAATATTGAAGTTAAAATTATACAAACCCATGAAGAAAATAAAGCTGTAAAATATATTCAAAATAACAGGAAAAAGATTGATGGAATAATATTGGTTCCAGGTACTTGGCAATACAATGCATACACTCTTTCAGAATTATTAGATTTAATTGAAATTCCTTTTATAACAATAATTTATAAAGAAAAAGATTACGTAAAACTTTTAAATGGAAAAGATAATATCACAAATGAAGATTTATATATTGCATTTGAAAATGCAATAGATCATTTTTTAGATTAATATGAACAATAATAAATTATTTTCATTTATAATGATATTAATAGGTGTAACAATGATTTTTCTTGGGACAAGATGGTTAATTGTTGAAGATCCCTGGATGCTTGATGAAGTTGCAAATGTTGAAAGACTGGGGATGACATTTGATGAATTATTTGAATTAGAAATCAACAATTCTCTTCCAGGATACTTAAGACAAATATATAGATTTTTTGGATTATGGGTATCTATAATTGGTTTTTTTATTATTTCTTTTTCAACTCCTTCAATGATTATTCAAAATACAGTTAGAAAACGACTATTATTTTGTTTTGGAATCATGATGATTATGGGAACAATCCTTGGATATGCATTAATACCTAGTTCACATTTTATTTATTTAATGTGGATTATGAATACATTGTATATATTGAGTATTTACAATCATTTTAAAATTAATGATGAAAAATAATTTAGATATAAAATTAGAAGATTTTCCATTTCATCATAAAATAAAAACTAGATGGAGAGATCTAGATGCATTCCGGCATGTTAATAATGCAACATTTTTATCTTATATTGAAGATGCTAGAATCCTTTTTTTTAAACGATGGGGAATAAATTTAAAAGAAAAATCTCTTATTGTCGCATCCGTAAAAATAGATTATATAAAGCAAATTGAACATCCTTCAAATATTACCATTGGACAAAAGGTCTCAAGGCTTGGAACAAAAAGTTATGATATTCTTTCAGCGATATTTGTTGAAGAAGATAATTCTCCAGCATGCATAAGCACTGTAACAAGTGTATGCTATGATTTTGTTAAAAATAAATCAATTGGAATTTATCAAGAAATAAAAAATGATTATGAACTTAGCTAACTATTTAATAGGCTTTTGATTTAAATAATCATCTAAAACTTTTTCTTCTTTTGTTTTTAATTTTTCCTCTTTTCTTAACTTATCTTTTAAGATCCCAGATATGAAGTTTGAAATGATATTTTTTGTATGTTCTTCTCTACTAGCATTATTATATCGTTTTTTTCTATTTTGAGATTCTTTTTGTTCTTGGGATTTTTTAGAATCATCCGCTAATTTCACTAGAGATTGGTAAGCTAAAAATTCTTTTTTATTTTCATCTTCACTATTTTTTATTTTTTTATATTCTTTTCCAGATGGTGTTCTTGGTTTATCAAAAGCTTTTATTTTTCTTATTTTATGAATCAATAGTCCCATTGCACCTCCCAATAAACAAATAGGTGCTACAATTTTTGTTTCATTAGTAGGGCTTTTTGCTGTAATGGCTGCTGTTCCCATAATAAGAAGAGCATAACTAATATTTTTTAGTCCTTTCTCATTTTCCTCTTCACTATTTTTTGCAAAATTCTCAAGATACCTTGTTGGAGGAATTTCTTTTTCCCATATCTCAGTTCCAGTGAGATTTGATAATGTAAAAATTAAAATAAAGAATAAGCTTTTATTCTTAGTTATTATTTTCATTTTGTAAGTTCATTAAGAAGTATACCTGCTGCGACAGAAACATTTAAACTTTCAATACTACCTTTTTTTTGAATTGTTATTTTTTTATCATAATTTATTTTTCCACTTAGACCATGTGCTTCAGATCCAAGAAGCAATGCCCATTTATTTTTTACATCTTTATTATTAATTGTATTTCCATTAAGATCTGCACAAAATGTTAAAATAGCATTTTTACTTAAAAAATTATTGATAGTATTATATGATAGGTATGTACAATGTTTAATGAAAAAGTGACTTCCAACAGATGAACGTACACATTTAGAATTAAATATATCTGCACTGTTTTCAGTTAATATTATTGAATTAATTCCAAACCATGCACATGTTCTAATTATAGTTCCTAAATTACCAGGATCAGAAATCTGATCAAGGATAATAATTTTTTTATCAAATTTATCTAATTCTTTATTATAAAAATCAACTATTGATATTAATGCAATTATACCTTGACTATTTTTTGTATTTGATACCTTATTTATATTCTTTTCTTTTTCATATGAAAATTTTATTTTATTTTTCTTTATTTTATTAATGAGCTCATCTTTATTTTCATTTATCTCTAATAAATTACTAATCCATATATATTCAATATTTACATTGTTATTAATAGCCTCATCAATAAGTCTTCTACCATCTAAAACTATTTTATTTTCTTTAGTTCTATTTTTTTTTCTCTCTAATGAACGTAAATATTTTATTTTATTTAGACTTAACATTAAAAATCAATTTCTATCATTACTGGACAATGGTCAGAACCCATAACTTCCTTTAAAATTGTTGAGCTTTTTAAATTTTTATCTAATTTTTTTGATATACAAAAATAATCAATTCTCCAGCCAATATCTTTTATTCGAGCCTGAAACATATAACTCCACCATGTATAGTGCCCACTTTCTTTTGTAAATTTTCTAAATGTATCAATAAAGCCAGCTTCAACTATATTTGTAAAACCTCGCCTCTCTTGATCAGTAAAACCTGGATTAAAATGATTCGTTTTTGGATTTTTAAGATCAATCTCTGTATGAGCGACATTGAGATCACCACAAAAAACAACTGGTTTTTTCATTTCTAATTCTTTAACAAAATTTAAAAAATCAGAATCCCATTCTATTCTATATTCTAAACGCAATAACTCTCTTTTTGAATTTGGGGTATACACTGTTATAAGAAAATATTTATCAAATTCTAAAGTTATTACTCTACCTTCTTGATCATGATGCTCTATTCCTAAATCTTTTATACAATCTAAAGGTTCAATTTTTGAAAAGATAGCTGTTCCAGAATATCCTTTTTTAACAGCAGAATTCCAGTATTTATATGGATATTTAGATAACTGTAAATCCACTTGGTCCTTATGAGCTTTTGTTTCCTGCAAACAAATAATATCAGGGTTTTTATCATTTATAAAATCATAAAAACCTTTTTTTATTGCTGCTCTTATACCATTGACATTCCATGAAATAATTTTCATATTATTAATTTCCTAAATATTCTATTTTTATTTCTTCAATCTCTGCGATTGTTTTGCTTACTATTTTTCCCAAATTTATTTTTTTTTCTATTAATTCTATTTGGCCCATTTTTGCTTTTGTTTCAGGATGTGGAGGAACAAAAAATGAACAGCAATCTTCATATGGTTCAATTGAAATATCATAAGTCCCTATATTTTTTGCTTTATTTACAATATCCTCTTTATTATGGCCCGATAGAGGTCTGATAATAGGGATATTACTAATTTCTGAAATTGCTCTAATATTTGATAATGTTTGCGACGCTACTTGACCAATACTATCTCCAGTAATCAAAGCAACAGCATTATTTTTTTCAGCCAGAATACATGCAATTTTGATCATATACCTTCTGAAAAATATAACCCAATATTTATCAGGAACTGTTTGCATTATATGTTGTTGAATTTCTAATAATGGAACAAGATATAATTTGCTGTGTAGTTGGTACTGAGATAATACATTTAATATTTTTTTCACATTTTGAATTGATTGCTGATTAACTGCTGGATAACTATGAAAATGCACATAGTTTATATTTACTCCTCTTTTTATCATCTCAAAAGAGGCAACTGGAGAATCAATTCCAGATGAAATTAAAGAAATAGCTTTTTCTTGACAGTTTGCAGGGAGCCCTGAATAACCAACTATTTTATCAATACCAATAAATGATTTATTTTTTAATAGTTCAATAATTATATTGCAATCTGGGTTATTTAGATTTACAGGTTTTTTTGAAGCTTTTCGTACACAATCTCCTACAAGCAAATTAACATCCTGAGAATCAAATTCTAATTGTTTATCATGCCTTTTTGTTGTAATTCTAAAATTTTTAAAATTTCTATCTTTAATTAATTCTAAAGTAGCATTTTTTATATCATCTAAATTTGAATTTGTTTTTAACATTATAGTTGCATTTTTTAAACCCATAACATTTGTTAAGCGTTTTTTATATTCATTGAATCGTTCATTATCTATCCCATTGACAAAAACTCTAGCAGCAACTAATGAAACAGAAGAAAAGGGCAGGGCTTTTAAATGTAATTTGATATTATTAATAAAAATATTCTCAAAATAAGATCTGTTATTTTTTTTTAACGCAATTTCACTATAATGGATTAAGATAGTATATATAGGTGAGCTCATTCGATCTTATTTACTTAAAATACAATCTTACTTTTTCAAAATCTATTTCATCTTGATTCCCTGATTCCATATTTTTTATAATTATTTTTTTATTATCTAATTCTTTTTTACCAATTATAATTGTATGCTTAGCTTTCAATTTGTTTGCTTCTTTCATTTGTGATTTTAAACTTTGTTTAAGAGTATCAGTCACTACAATTAAATTATTATTAAAACGAAGATCTTGAGCTAATTTTGCAGAATATTCAATTGCTTTAGATCCTAGTGAAACAATATATACATCCGGATAACTATAGGGAATATTAGAAGTTTCATTTAAAATAATTATTAATCTCTCAATGCCCGCTGCAAAACCTATTGCTGAGGTTGGTTTTCCTCCTAATTCTTCGACTAAATAATCATAACGTCCACCTCCGCATAATGCTGATTGAGATCCTAGCAAATCAGATTGAATTTCAAAAACTGTCCTTGAGTAATAGTCTAAACCTCTAACTAACAAGTGATCAATTTCATATTTGATATTTAATTTATCTAAACAATTTAATATAGTATCAAAATGTTTTTTGTCTTCTGGATTTAAAAAATCAATGATTTTTGGAGCATTTTTAATGATTTCTTTCTCAAAATCAATTTTAGTATCTAAAATTCTCATTGGATTAGTAATGAGTCTTTTTTGACTAACTTCAGATAAATCTTTTTTAGAATCTAATAAAAATTCTTGAAGTGCTTTCTTATATTCGTTTCTAGTTTCTTGAGACCCAATGCTATTAATCTTTAATTTTAAATTTTTAACTCCTATGCTATCATAGAAATAATAAGCCATAGAAATAACTTCTACATCTTGTTCTGGTTGATCTGATCCTATAGCCTCTATACCAAATTGTTCAAATTGTCTGAATCTACCTTTTTGAGGTCTCTCTCTTCTAAATAGTGAATCTATGTAATATAATCTATTAATTTTATTAGTGTAATTAAGTTTATGCTGAATAAGTGACCTAACCACCGATACTGTTACTTCTGGTTTTAATGTTAAATTATTTCCACCTTGATCAACCCAACTATACATCTCTTTGGTAACAATATCTGTGTCTTCACCAATAGATCTATGAAATAATGCAGTATCTTCAAATTTAGGTGTTCTTATTTCTGAATATCCAAATTGTTTGAAAAAAACATGTATTTTATTTTCAACATATTGCCAAATAGGAGTTTCGTTAGGGAGTATATCTTTAGTTCCTTTTATATTATTAATCATACTTTAAATTTTTTCATTAAATAAATATTCCTCTTCCCAATTTAAAATAATTTTCATTATATCAGAAGTGGTATCTCCAGATAAAATTTTTGTTTTTATATCAACCTCATTAATAAAATGCTGAAAACGTGTAATTAGTTTTCTATGTTCAATAGGATTGTTTATTGAATCTAAGATCAAAAAAATAAAATGTACTTTTTGGCAATCTGGGGAATCATAATTAATGCCCTGTTTAGATATTCCAAAAACTGAAACTGGATTATCTATTTCTATTGAACTTGAATAATGAATGGCTGTTCCTCTTCCAATTGCTGAGTTCAATGATTTGTCATGTTCATCTATTAAAGAAAATAATTTAGTTGTTGCAGTTAAATATTCCTCATTTAATAAACAATTAAGTAATTCTTTTATAGATGCTGTTTTATTAGAGGCCTCTAATGGTAAGATAATTGTTTTTTCTGTTAAAGTATCTGTTAACTTCATATTTAATTTGTCATAAATTTTCTATTTGGTGAAGATGATCTTAGCCTTATATCTTGTAAATCTGGATGTTTAATATTAATACTTAGTTGAAATCCTTTTCCAAAACCATCGGGCCACCATGTGAACATAAATTCCCAACAATGTAAATCTCTATAGAATTTAAAGCTTTGTGATTTGATTTTCATATCCATTAAATTAACACCTACAGCATATGTAAGTAACCATTTTTTTGTTAAATGTAAAGTTGTTCTAGTATCTAAATTAAAATAATTAAAATCCCATTTTTCTTCTTCCACATCATAATTACCTTGAATTGAAAAACTTAAATCAGACCTCCATAATTCATTAGAACTAATATTTGGTTTTTGCTCATCCATATATAAAATTGAATTATATTTAGAAAAATCAAGTGTATCTGACTCATCTACAGGCTGTTCAACTAATATTGAATTATTATCAAAACTTCTTCCATTAATTCTAAAAAATGATGACATTTGAGCTGTTAATGAACTTAATCTAGGTAGCTTATTTTCTTTAATCAATAATTGATCATTTTCATTATACATATCATGCTGCATATGGACATATAATAATTCTGTTCCATTCGGTTTTTTAAAACTTATCTTTGAATCAATTAATGAAAATTTATTTTCTTCTCCATTATATCCACCATAATTAAAGGTAAGATAATAATTTAAAAAATCAATTTTATTTATTTCACCATATTGATCTTTAATTTTCATTTGAAAGTTATTATCAATAGAAAAACGAATATTTTGACTGCCATTTGATAAACTTGAAGCAGAAGTTCCATTTAATATATCATAATCATTAACAATTTGATCTGAACCTGTTTTTAAATCAGGGATATAATTAAAGGTAATTGCTGGGGTGATTTTATGTCTTATAGAATTTATTCCCCCTAAATTTACTGGGAGGATACCATACAATTTTGTATTTAAAATTAATGAAGAGTTCCATGTTAACCTTCTATTAAAACCATCTTCTTGTATAAATTCTCCATCTAAATTATAATCTCTATATTGGAAAACCCAATCTTCTATTATATTTAAACGTGGAGAAATAGTAATAAATCCAATAGAGTTAGTAGAAGATAATTGTATATTGTTTTTTGCACCGCCACTACTAATATCTTCGCTATCTTCAGAGGACCATATATATTGAGTACAATTCCCGTTATCATCAAATTCATTACATTCGCCATAATCCAGACAAGTTCCTTCATCATCAAATTCTAGACATGGATCACAAATATTATCATTATTAATATCAAGACAAGAATTCTTAGTAAAAGTTTCTTTCCCATTATTGTATGATACTCCATAATTAATATAAATTTTATTATACCAGCTATCTCCATTACCAAATAATTTTCTTTGTGGCATAGAAAATGAAAGTCTTGGACCAGTTAGCCACTTATATACATTAATTTGGTCGTACCCAGAGGGCAATGGGATGTAAAGCTCTTCATACTTTTCAAAACCAATATTTAAAGAATTTCTTTCCCATCTTTTCTGGTAAGATAGAGTAGTTAATTGATTTTGGTCTAATCTTTCATTAAAATTAGATTCTTGAGGATCTAGTGTTGATTTATATTTGTAATTAATTATTAAATCTTGTGTTGGATCAAATGACTGCTTATGCCTCCATTTAACATTTTCATATATGCGAGTATCTTCATTAAATAAATTTGTAATGTCATTGTCTTCATCAGATAAATAATATTTTTTTTCATATTCAAAAGAACCATCTAAATAATAGTTATACCAATATTTCCCAGATTTGCGTTTATATCTTAACAATTGATTTGTGATAATACCTTTTTTATCTTGTATATCTACTAACATTCTATAATCGGAATAATCATTAGGAACATAATAATATCCTAAATCATCTAAGTAAGTACCTGAGGTATTTCTATGACCAAAAGAGGGCATAATCCACCCACTTATTCGATTTCCATTTTTATTAGGAAAAACAGCAAATGGTAAATAAAATATTGGTAATTCCTGTATGTAAAAAAGGACTGGCTTTGCTATAATTCTATCTTCTGGGATCATTTTCATGTAGTCACTATGAAAAAAATAATGAGGGTCATCTAAATCACATGTACTAAATTGACTATCACTAACATATAATACTTCATCTTTATCGCGTATAATATTTTCTCCAAGATAATTCCCCTCATTATATTTAGTTTTTCCTTTAAAAATTTTTCCTCTTTTTGTTACAAGATTAAAAATCATCTTATCTCCAAATGTAGGATTTTCTCCAAAACCATTAATAGATGGAAAAATTGAGTCTTGTATTGTTGCTTCTAAAAAATTGTTATTCCAATCAACATAAATTTTTCCAGAATTAAGCTCAGTAAAATCATAGTTAACATAAGCATCATTAATTAAATAGCTAACTTCTTCATTTACTAAATAATCTATGTATTCTGCTTTATATACAATTGTAGAATCAATTTTAGAGTTATTTTTTTCTGGAATAAAAGTTCCTTCAGCTCCCCCAATAATTTGCAATCTATCAATAATATTATTATTCATGTTTATTGATATGGAATCTCCTGTGGCTTTATTTAATCCTTGTATCAATGTATCTTGAACAACATTGAGTTTTGTTGTAGACATTCCTTTTAAATATATATTTTTAACACTAGAGTTATAAAAGTCCATATATATATATTTGCTAGATATATAATCTTCTATTAATTGGGATCTTTTATTTTTATTTATTTTTGCATATCTATAATTAATTATTTCACCATTTGATAATATATTAATGTGATCAAGCGATGAATCTTTATAATGAATGTATATACTATCTCCCTTTACTACTCTCAATGAATCAATTATTTTACCATTATCAAAAATTTGAATTATTTTTTTAGATGTATCGGGCAAAGTTTCATAAATTAATTTTTCACATTTAATTTTGTTGGTTTGTTTATAAAAATTAACATTTTTCATTGCTTCAAAACTTTTTTGTTCTTCATCATACAATATCAATGAATCACAAAATAATGAATCATTAGTATCATACATTTTTACATTATTAATTAATAGTACTTCATTTTTATCTGGATAATAAATCGCCTTATCAGTGAATAATTGCATATTATTTTTATTTATTACCACATTATCTTTAAAAATTTGTTTTTCTATATCATCTTCAATAATCGTTTCTAGACTGTTAGCTGAAAAATTAATTTTATTAGGGATTAAGAAGGAAAATAATAAATAAAATATTACAAATTTATATTTGCTGAATCTACAAATAGAAAAAATGAGTTTAATAATTAATTTATTTACTAAATGATTCGCCATCATATGTATAATACATGTATATAATAAATTACGTAATATATGAGATAATTTATATTTTATATTTTAAAGATAATGATGTTACATTTTGTAAATATAAATGCATATGTTTTATAATATTATTTCTATAATTTCTTCAATCAAGGTTATCAAAGAAAGGTAAATACAATGAAAAATTCAAAAAATATATTATTATTATTTATTACTTCTTTTTTATTTTCAAATAATATTGTTGAAACAGGGAATGATCATTATGCTAAGTATGAGCAATTATCTCCTTTAGAAATGAATGTTGAAATTAAGTTAGGAAATTTTGAGATTGCAGAAACAATTTTAAATAATAAAACATTCTTGAAAATTAATTATGAAAATTTATATCCATCAACAATAATTGGATCACCAGAACTCCCAAAATTAAATC
This sequence comes from uncultured bacterium, assembly GCA_964429875.1. Lineage (GTDB taxonomy): Bacteria > Fidelibacterota > Marinisomatia > SCGC-AAA003-L08 > D37C17 > CAYSDL01. The sequence continues at coordinate 50,031 of CAYSDL010000001.1, read as the reverse complement.
AATTAATTGAAATTCCAAGAGAAGCAACAATAAGAATAGAAATAATTCATGATGAGTTAGTAGAAGTTGACCTTAACTCATTTAATAATAATGCGAAATTATTGCCTGTTCAAAACCCAGTATCTAAAAGTGCAGATTTAAGTAAACTAGAATTTGTTTATGATAAAGATGTTTACTCTGAAAATAAATATATAAAAGAAGAAATTATTAATGTTTTAGATAAGGGAACATTAAGGGAAGTGAGAATCGGTAATATAATGTTTAGTCCTTTTGAATATAATCCTGTGTCAAACAAACTAATTATACATAATAATGTTCAATTTAAAATATACTTTGATAATGCAAATCTTACAGAAACAAAATTGATAAAAGAAAATTATTTTTCTCCTTATTTTGAAGCAATTTATGAAAATTCCTTAATTAATTATGAATCTCCTTACTCTACAAGAGAAGATGATTTTATTATTGATCCAGTAACTTATGTAATTGTAGCCAACCAAGCATTCAATGGCTATTTAGATGAGTTTATCAATTGGAAAACACAAAAAGGATTTAATGTAATTACGGCTTATACTAATGAAATAGGCTCATCAGCTTCATCCATTAGAGCTTTTATTCAGGAGCAGTATGTCAATCCGCCAGCAGGAATGTCACCAGCTTCTTTTGTTCTATTGGTAGGAGATACTCAACAACTTCCAGTTTCTTATACAAGTGGAGGACATGTATCTGATCTCGATTATTGCAATTTTTCAGGAAGTGATATGCCAGAAGTCCTTTGTGGGCGCTTTTCTGCTCAAACTCCCTCACATTTGCAAACTCAAATTGATAAAACATTAGAATATGAGCAATACACCATGCCAGATCCATCTTTTTTAGAAGATGTTATATTAATTTCTGGAGTAGATTCTAACTATGCTCCAACTTATGGTAATGGACAAATTAATTATGGTAACAATTATTATTTCAATTCAAATCACAATATTGATTCTAATACATTTTTATATCCTGCTTCTGGAAGTTCTGGATCTCAAATTTTAAATCTTGCAAACCAAGGAGCAGCATTTATTAATTATACTGCTCATGGATATGAACAAGGATGGGCTGATCCATCATTCACAAATTCAAATGTAAATAATATGACAAATTCCAATAAATACCCAACTATGGTTGGGAATTGCTGCTTAACTAATGCCTTTGATACAGGAGAATGCTTTGGAGAAGCCCTTCTTAGAAAAAATAATGGTGGAGCAATTGGATATATTGGAGGATCAGATGTGACTTATTGGAATGAAGATTTTTGGTGGGGCGTAGGATCAGGAAGTATAAGCTCAAATCCTTCTTATAATAATACTGGAGAAGGAGCTTATGATGGTATGTTTCATGAAAACAATGAGGATAATTGGGCTATTGTAAATAGTGCAGTAATAATAGTTGGAAATTTGGCAGTTGAGCAAGCTAATGGGATGGATGATTACTATTGGGAAATTTATCATTTAATGGGGGATCCATCTCTATCAACATATCTAGGAATCCCTAACCCTAATATTATTGAACATCCAGTATTTTTAAGTCCAGGAGAAACTCAAATTACTATAAATGCAGAACCTTATTCATACATAGGTTTAACTAAAGATGGTCAATTAATTGGTTCTGGATTAGTTAATCCATTTGGAACAGCAAACATAGATTTAATTAATACTAATGATCCAGGAGAAATTTCTATAGTTGTTACTGGTCAAAACTTACAACCATATACTGGAACTATTATTTTGAGTGCCCCTGATGGACCGTATGTTACCGTTAATAATATTACTGTAAATGATGGCATTGATGATATTATCTCAATTGGTGAAGAAGTAAATATTACTATCACAATTGAGAATGTCGGTTCTGAAAACGCATCTGAAATTACTACAAATTTAACATCAGGTTCAGGAAGTCCTTACATTTCTATTACTGACGGGTATGATGTAATTAATAGTTTAGCTTCTGGAGAATCTCAATCTATAAATTTAAGTTTTACTGTGAACTCCAATGCTCCATATGGTCATTCTTTTACTTTATCTCTTGAGATAGATACAGAAAGCAATACATATACAAATAATTTAGATTTTACAGTTGAAAACTTAGTAGAATCCTTTGAATCTGGTGATCTAGCAAGCTTAGGATGGCAATTTTCTGGCAACGAAAATTGGTCAATTGATATATTTAATGCATATAATGGTGCATATAGTGCAAAATCAGGGTTAATCGATAATAATATGACCTCTGAAATCTCGCTAACTATGGAAACAGTTGAAAATGGAAATATTGCATTTCATAAAAAAGTATCTTGTGAAGATGTTGGATCTTACTCAGGCAATTATTATGATTTTCTAGCATTTTACATTGATGGAATTGAACAAGCAAAGTGGGCTGGAGAATTAGATTGGTCTCAAAGCTCATTCCCAGTTTTAGCTGGGGAGCATACTTTTATGTGGAAATTTAATAAGGACCAAGGAGTAGTTGCAGGACAAGATGCTGTATGGGTTGATAATATTATTTTTCCTCCAACTTTTTCTGATTCATCTTCAATATTGGGTGATATTAATAGTGATGGAAATATTAATGTCCAGGATATCATTATATTAGTTAATATAATTTTATCAAGTGAAAGTAATTCTCAAGCTGATGTAAATAGTGATGGCAATATTGATATTCTAGATGTTGTTGTCATTATAAATATCATACTTCAGAATTAGTGATATACATTACAAATTTATTATTATACTTTTTTGTAATTTCAATCTAGAAACTAAATAAGAGAATTATAATGAAATCAAAACAAACTATACTTATTATTTTATTAAGTTGTTATCTTCTTTCAAATGATATTGAATTAACAAGTGATGCAGATTTTTCAAAAATTCCTTTAATTGTTATGCCATATATTGATAATGAAGATCAATTATTAAAAGATAAATTAAACGATAAGCCAGGACCTATAAAATTTGCTGAAAAAATAAATGTAAATTTTAACACTTCTAATTCAGGAAAATGGTTTGAATATAATCAAACATTTAAGGTTTGGAAATTGCATATCTTATCTGAAGATGCTATAGGTCTAAAATTACTATTTGATGAATTTCATTTAAGTGAAAATTCTAAGTTATTTATTTATAATGACAATCAGGAAATGATCATAGGACCAATTAACCATGAAGATAATAATATAGATAGTTCTTTTGGTCACAGACTACTTAAAGGATCCTCAATATTTATAGAATATTTTGTTCCTAACTCATATAATGGTGAACATTTACTACAAATCTCTGATGTAATTCATGCATACAGAGATATACATGGATATTATGAAGGAAGAGATCGTGATTGTGGAGATAATGTAGCTTGTTCTGATGCTGATCCTTATGAAAATCAAATTAATTCAGTTATTTTTCTAGAAATGTATCAATATATATGCTCAGCTGCATTAGTTAATAATACTAGTCAAGATTTAACTCCATATGTTTTAACAGCATATCATTGCGTTGAAGATGATGGGTCTTTGGGTGGTCATAATTATTTTACATTTTATTTTAAACATCAAAGTTCATCTTGTAGTGGATCTAGTGGAAATTATGGTTACTCTAGAGATGGCTCATATATTAGATCCTGGGGAACTATGAATTCATCAGATTTTGCTCTACTAGAAATGGATGATGACCCTCCAAGTTACTTTGATCCTTATTTTGCCGGGTGGTCTAGATCTACATCATCTCCACAAATATCTGTTGGCATTCATCACCCTGGTGGAAATGCTAAGAAAATTAATTATGATAATAATGATACTGCATATTCATGTGGATGGTATAGCAATAATACTCACTGGTGTTTTAGCTGGGATGATGGCGGAACTGAAGGAGGTTCTTCTGGCTCTCCAGTATTTAATAATAATAATCAAATAGTAGGTCAACTTTCTGGTGGTACTGGCGAATGTGGAAATGGGACAGATTATTATGGTAAAATTTCAAAATCCTGGTCTAATGGAAGCAACTCAAGCTCAAGATTAAAAGATTGGTTAGATCCTGAAAATACAAATGTATATACATTAGATGGAACTTATGATGGAGTAGCTGATAGTGATGGAGATGGAGTTGATGATGATCAGGACTCTAATGATAACAACCAATATATATGCTCTGATAATGATAATGATACATGTGATGATTGTTCATCTGGAACATATAATACAAGTAATGATGGTGCAGATTATGATGGTGATGGACTATGTGATGCTGGGGATAGTGACGATGATAATGATGGAGCGTCTGATTGGGAAGACTCTAATGATTACAATCCATACATCTGCTCTGATGATGATAATGATACATGTGATGATTGTTCATCTGGATATTATAATCCAGAAAATGATGGATGTGATCTTGCTAATATAGGGTTCCAATTAAATGCTGAGTCTACAAATGAACTTGCAATTGAAGTGCAACACCAAATTCCAATTGCAGGTTTTCAGTTTAATATTGTAGACAACCCAAATTGTATTAATATTGTGTCTGCTTTTGGAGGTGAAGCAGAAAATGAAGGTTATACAGTAACAACATCAGAACCTGGAGAATATGGAATTGTATTAGGATTTTCTATGACAGGCGCAAGCATTTCACCAGGAAATCATATATTAACTAATTTAATTTATTCTGGCACTGGAGATTGTGAAGCATGCATTGATAATGTTACATTAACTGATGAATCAGGAACTCCATTGGTAATTAATATTGGATCTTGTATATCAATAGAAAATTCATTGATCGGAGATATTAATTATGATGGAGTAATAAATGTAATTGATGTTGTTATAATAGTTAATATAATCCTAGATGAATCTGCTTATAATAGTTTAGGTGATATGAATGGAGATGGTGGAATTAATGTTCAAGATATTGTTCTTTTAATGGGAATTATTTTAAATGGATAGACTAATTGAAAAAATATTTGTTATCACAATTTTTATTACATTTTTATTTTGTGATAACTTAGATAACTCATATAATAATAAATTATTATTTTGTTTGAAAAAAGACGCTCCGAAAATAATTATTAATAGACAAAATAGTTTGTTGAAAACTGGGTTAGAGGAACTAGATAATTTTATTGTGAAAAATAATGTTCAAAATTTAGAGCTTTGGCTGCCTGGAGCAACAGATGAGGATCATGATGGAGAAATTTATTTAAATAGAATTTACAGAGTTTTTTTATCTGAAAAAAGCAGAGAAGAATTAAGTATAATTAAAAATGAACTCGAAAAAATAAATCAAATTTATTCTGTTGAATTTGAATATAAAAGAAGACCATTCTACTCCCCTAATGATACATATTTTGGTAGCGCAACTAGCCAACAATGGTACCTTTATTCCATAAATTCTAATGATGCTTGGGATTATTGGACTGATAATGGAGAAACTCCAGGAAATAGACAGGTTATTTTAGCATCAGTTGATACAGGAGTGAATTGGACTCATGCAGATTTAAGAAATAATTTATGGGAAAATCTGGGTGAGGATGCAAATGGTAATGGGCATACTATTATTTATTCTGGTGGTCAATATATTTTAGACCCAGGAGACTTAAATGGTATTGATGATGATGATTGGGACAACAATGCAAATACATATATTGATGATTTAATTGGCTGGGATCCATCTGGGAATGGAGGTGTTGATGATAATAATCCAGATCCTCCTAATTCAGGTGGGTGGTCACATGGTTCTCACGTAGCAGGTTTGCTTGCTGCTACAACAGATAATTCTGCGGGGATTGCATCAACTGCATTTAATTGTAGTTTAATGTCTGTAAAAGTTTCTGATGAAAATCAATCTGGAGATATCTATATAACAGATGGATTTGCAGGAATCCTTTATGCAGCTAAAGCAGGATATTTTTCTGAAGGTTTTACAGTAATTAATAATAGTTGGGGTGGAGGTGGTTTTAGTCAGTATGAAAATAGTGTAATAAATACTGCTGTTAATGATTATAATGCTATAGTTGTTTGTGCTGGAGGAAATGGAAGTACAACTGGATGGGGAGAAGCTTATGAAGCACATTATCCATCAAGCTATGAAAACTCAGTATCTGTTTGTCCTCTAGGAAACAATAATCAATGGAATCACTGGGGGACATACCATGAAACTATTGATCTTGCATCTCCAGGTGAAAATATCAGGAGTTGCACTAACCCAAGCAGCTATCAATCTTGGGATGGTTCTTCAATGGCATCACCAGTAGTAGCTAGTGTTTTTGGATTAGTTAAATCACAACATATGGATTGGACTAATGAAATGATTAGAACTATGGTTTTAGCTACTTCTGACCCTGTTATTTATGATGTAAACTCTGAAAATTATTTAGATGGAATGTTAGGAAAAGGAAGAGTAGATGCTTATAAAGCAATACAAACTCCATTATTCCCAAAAATTGATTATGCAGGTGAAGATATATATATTTTAAATGATTCTGATGGCAATATTAATCCAGGAGAAGAGATAGAACTCTCCGTTGTTTTAGTTAATGATCCATCATGGGGGACTGCACTAAATTCTTCTGGATTTTTAGTATCGCTTAATTCAGATGTAAATATTGTAAACCCAAATGTTAATTTTGGGGATATTAATCCTGGAGAAGTTGGAATCAATATTGAATCTCCATTTCAAATAATTTTTGATGCATCTATGGATAATTTAAATATTGAGCTTTATTTATATTTTTCTTCAAATCAGAATGATTATGTTGAATATACAACTTCAATTCCAATTACTTTAACACTTGAAGAAATGCCTATTATTTCAGGAGATTTAAATCAAGATACAGTGATTAATATCCTAGATGTTGTCCAACTTGTTAATATTATTTTAGGGACAACTGACGCATCAAGTTATCAAAATGAAGCGGGGGATATGAATCAAGACAATATTCTTAATATCCAAGATATCATTATCTTGATTAATACAATTCTTCAATAATAATTATTAATATTAAAACTTCTAAAAAATGAATTTATATTTTACAAGAATAGAAAAGATTGTCATAAATAACATTACAATAATTGATAATAATGCCAATTTATCTTCTTTAAATAGACTTTGATTTACAAAACCTGATAGTATATAATATGCTCCATCCCATTCAAAACTTACTTTTCCAATTGAATATATTAGGGCAAGTAAAACATCTATAATTTTACAGATTGGAAGAATACATAGTAGCAAATATAATATTTTTTCTTTTTTCATAATTAATAATTATTTAAATGAATGAATGTGTTTTTCAAAATCTATTATTTTACCTTTTTTAATTATTATCCCTTCATTTTTTAATAGGCTATTTTTTTTCTTAACTCCTAAAGCATAACCTCCAATGTGTCCATCACTTTTTATAACTCGGTGGCAAGGAACGATAATAGGGTTTGGGTTTTTGGCCATTGCATTCCCTACCGCACGATATGCTTTGGTGTTTAACATATTTGCAATTTGCTTATAAGTTGAAATTTTTCCTTGGGGGATTTGAGACAATAATTCATAGCATTTTTGGTTAAAATTCATAATTAATAATTATTTTTTGAATTTATTTAATAACATAAAAGGCAGGTATAAAGAAATGAAGTAAATAATAAAAATAGGCTGTATGTATAAAATGTAATCAGGCGATGGATATTGTGATACAAAATTAAGGAAAAAATTATCTACTTTTGGTAATTCATTTACATAAAAATAATTTGCAGACTCACCTGTTGAATTAGTCCCTAATAAATTATTTATAAATAGTGCAAACGGAGCAATTAGATTGATTAATAAGTATGTGAAGCATACACCTTTAAACTTCAACCTATAATTATATGCGGACATAAGCCAAATCACATTTAATATAATTAAAGAGTGTTGCAATTGAATACATATAACACCAATTATATTATTAATATTATCAAAATCTGGTGTTATAATACCTTGAAATGCCCCAGAGAATCCTAATAAGAATGCGCCATCAAATAAAAACTGATTTATCGAATATTGTTTATTGTGATTTATAGTTTTTTTAGTAAAAAATATACAAAGTAATGAAAAATAAAAACTGATTTGACAAAACTGTAATAGTGGAAGATCCCTTTGAATTGAAAATATGTAATTGGGATCTAAAAAAAATCGATTTATAAAATCTATAGATTCCTGAAATAAACAAAATATGATAATCCAAGTTGAAACTTGATAAGTAAATTTTTTATTTTTAGAGTAAGAGCCTTTAATTGCAAAATAAATCCATACTCCAAGCATAATAAAGGAAATGATATTGTGATAGTAATACTTGCTGTTTGTAGCAATTTCTTCAAACATAATTAATTATAAAACATCTATAGCTTCATTTGCCAATTGATCAGCTTTCTCATTTCCAGGATGACCTGTATGCCCACGAACCCACTTCCAATCTATATTATGTTTTTGAGATAGTTTATCTAATAATTGCCATAAATCTTTATTTTTTACTGGTTTTTTATTTGCTGTTTTCCAGCCTTTAACTTTCCAATTATGAATCCATTCTGTAATACCATTTTTAACATAAGTCGAATCTGTTGTAATAACAATGCTAGATGAATTTTTTACTAATTCTAAGGCTTTTATAACTGCAGTTAGTTCCATAATATTATTCGTAGTTAACTGTGAGGCCCCATTAATTTCCTTTTTATAGCCATCACATTCCAGGATAGCTCCCCATCCTCCAGGTCCTGGATTCCCTCGACATGCACCATCAGTGTAAATATAAATTAACTTTTTCATAAATATTATGTTTTACTTACCCATTTATTTTTAATATAAAATCTATAAGGAAGACTTGCATCTTCCTTGGCATAATCTACCCCTATTCGTGGACTTGATAAAATATCTTTTTCATCTATATTAACCTTTGAATCTTCAATCCAAATATTTTCCCCATCTAATAATTCACCGTTTAATTTCTGATCAATCGCAAGTGCTTGTGATAATTTTCCAGGACCATTAGTGAGATTGCAAGATACTTTTTTAAATTTTCTTCTTTTCAACATAATATCTATGCCATTTTTAGGTTCAATTGCTCTTATTAAAACAGCATGTGGAATATTTTCATCAGCTGTTACAATATTCATTAAATAATGCATTCCATAACATAAATACACATAACATATTCCTCCTTTTTTATACATAATTTCTGTACGATTTGTCCTTTTATTTTTATATGCATGTGATGCTTTATCATATATTCCGGCATATGCTTCCGTTTCAACAATCATTCCACTTGTTATATTATTATTAATATTTGTAATAATATTTTTTCCAATCAAATTCTTGCTAATTTTCAATACATCATTATGTGAAAAGAAATCTACTGGTATTTTTTCCCCCAATTAAAAGTCAAAGCCAATTGATATATACCATTTTCTATCTGAAGTTTTTCCTTTATGTGGATTATATTGCCATGCATAATCAAGTTTCCATGGCATACCTAAAAAAATAAATCTAGGACCAAGTCCATATGACATTAACCATCCTGCAGCACAATCATCTGTATGCTCATCAGAAAAGCAATGATTTTGAGTATTCCAATTATCCTCTACATGATATTTTGGAAAATCTTTATCCCATACTACTCCAACATCTACAAAAAAGACTCCAAATATTTGACCTAAAAATTGAATAGTAGGGACATAATACATAAAAAATGGAAGGCGTAATTCATAATTCATTAAAATTGCATTTTGTCCATATTTAGCTGCAAGCTCATGTCCTCTTATTGGGATAATATAATTATTCATAAAATAAAAATCTCCAGTTTCTTCCATGGTTTGTTCATAACTAGAATTAATCATATTATCATCTCCTGAAAAAAGCCATGGAGTACCACCTATTAAAAATTTTCTTTTACTTTTTCCCCAACTAGATCCTCCAAAAATTCTAGCAGCTATACTAACTTTATTTTTAAATGAAACTTCTATATAAGACCTACTATCAAATGTTAACATTTCATAACTATAGTCATTATAACTAGCTGAAGGAGCAAAATCATATTTAACATAAATTCGGGAACCACTAACAGGATAAATAAAAAACCATCTTGTGTTATCCCAAACATATTTTATATATGGAGAAAATAAATTTTCAGAATCATAACTTACTGATGATTCATTTGCCCAGTAATCGGTTCTAATTGTTTGTCGTATATACCTATTAAAATTAATCGATCCTTCAAGTCTACTATACCTTGAAAAAGGAAAGGAAGAGGTATAATATATACCTAGATTTCTATTTAATAATTGATCATAATAATCACCAGGATCCATAATACCATCCCACCCATCGGGAACAATAATATAATTAGATTTATAGGCTTGATGATACAACGTCCATTGATGATTAAATCTATTTTTTAAATGATTATATGTTAAAAAATAATCAGAATCTTTAAGCTGTGTAATATCTCCAAGTTCTATACCAAAACCTATTCTATGGTCTCCAAGAATATCACTAAATAGAAATGTCCCCATAGCTTTGTTGCCATAATATGAATCAAATGTATAGCTAGCCTGTGCATAGTCTATAGTAAATCGTGTATTATATTTATTTGGATAATAATGACCATGTTTGTTTTTTAATACAGATTCATCTATAATTATATTTTTAGAAAATTTTTCAATATTATTTTCATTAAAAATAAAACTTTCATAATTTTTTGAATAAGTATTTGAAAAATCTGGACTTCGTAATAAATCAATTTCTTTTTTATTTTTCCAATTTGATGTGGGAATTTCAACTGCTGTATTTATTAATTTATTAATATTAGATAAAATAAATACATCAAAACCACTCTTATAAAAACCTGTAAACATTATTTGATCATTTGAATTCCAATGAATTTGAGTAATCCCTGTTAAAATGTTTGTTATTGGGGAACTAGTTTGACATTCATTTGTTGAAACATAAATATTATTTATGCCCGATAAATCTGAAATATATGCGATTTTTTCACTGTCAGAAGAATATATTGCATAACTCTCATTATCAGGAGTATTTGTTAATCGCACAATTTCATATTTATCATTAGAACTATCAACTAGTTTATATATATCTAAATTATCTACATCATGATCAATAAAATTTAAAATATCAGCTTTTCTACCTAATTCATTATTTCCTCTATCAGATATTATTAATAAATCTTTTCCATTGGGATGCCACGAAACCTGAGTATCACTATACCAATCATTAGTTATATTTTTTATTAAACTGTTATCCATGTTATATATGTAAACATCACTAGAAAACCCATCATGGCCAATAAATGCAATTTCATTAAATATAGGATTCCAAACTGGCCTTGAAATTCCTTTTAAATTATATTTATTATTAGTTTTAAAAGAAATCTTTTCTTGACTATTGGATTTTTTTACATCATAAATAAATAATGCGTCTTCACCTTTTGATTTTGCAGCAAAAACAATTTTTTCTCCATTTGGAGACCATGATATACCAGGTTTTAATATATGCAGTTCTTCATGTTCTGCTGTTTTATTTCCCTTTATAATTTTCCTTAAAAACTTACCATCAATTGATGAGACAATATAAATTCCCATTTCACCATCTATGTTTGAATACATTGCTATTTTTGTTCCATCTGGAGAAGGAGAGGGAGAAATATTATATGAATTATATAATTTTATATGATCAGTAACTTGTCTTGCAATATCCTGAATATCATCTCTTAAAGTTATGTCTGGCCAATATTCTCTTTTTATATATTTATGCCATTGTTCAGATAATTCTTCAATATCAACTCCTATTGCTTCTTTAAATCCTTTATTAATATTGCTTTTTAATTGAACATTATAAAATATTTCCTTAATTGATTCTTCCCCCCATTTTTCAGTAATAAAATTCCATACTGATTGTCCTCCCCTATAGGCAAGATAACCGTTTAAAGAATTTATTTCAGGTATTTGATCATAATTCAGAGATAAATCTCTTATCCACATATCTGAGTTTGCATCCCATTTACTTGCAAGATATTCAGCAAGACCTTCATTCATCCATAAGGGAATATAAACTGCATTAGAATTAATTAAATTTTTTAAGGACCCTCCATAAACACCATCATTTATAAAAACATGTACTAATTCATGATAAATAACATGTTTAAAGTCCTTGTGGGATCCATCAAATGGAATAACCATTCGATTTTTCATAAGTTCTGTGACTCCTCCAATACCTTCTCTCATATAACTATTTACTACATTAGTTTGTTGAAAATCTATATGCGAATTATAAACAATAATTGAGGATCTATCATTTAATCCCCAGCCAATTAAATTAGATATTTTATCGTAAGCTTTTTCGGCATGTGATGCGACAAAATCAATCTGGCTTTCTTCATGTGAGTAATAATATATATCAAAGTGTAAGGTTTGAATAAAATACCATTCAAATTCATCGTATTGCACAATATTTTTTCCATATTGTCCAAATTGAAAATTAAATAATAAAATAAAAATGATTAAATATTTGTTTTTTATCACTTAGTAATTAGATTTTTTAATAAATTATTATCAAATAATACATTTAAAGTTAATCAGTATTAATATAATTAAAATAAGTTAAATTATTGAACGGTCCAATATTCATAGTATCTGATAACCATTTTTCAATGGATAATAATCAAGAAGAAAATGATAGAAGAACAAAACTATTTAAAGTCTTTGATAAAATAAAAAGTTTTGATAATTCTACTCTAATTATAGGGGGAGATTTTTTTGATTATTGGTTTGAATATAAACATGTTATTCCAAGTGGATATGATAATTTAATTGATTCATTTAAAGATTTAGCAAAATCTGGAGTTAAAATTCATTATGTACTTGGGAATCATGATTATTGGGATTTTGGTTATTTAAATAAAGAAGCCAGCATTGTTATTCACAAAGGTGATTTTGAATTTAATTATTCAAATCAAAAGATTTTAATTACCCATGGAGATGGACTGCTTAAAAATGATCATGGTTATAGAATCTTGAAAAAAATTATTAGACACCCTATTTTTATTAAATCATTTCAAATACTCCCTGCAAATTTTACATGTAAATTAGCTAAAAGAATTTCTAAATCAAGTTCAGCTTATAATCATCATGATAAATATGTAGATATAATTAAACATGATATAAAAGAATACTCTGAAAAAAAATGGGAATTAGGCTATGATTCTGTTTTAGTTGGTCATTATCATCAGACCGGGATTTATGAAAAAGATGATAAAAAAATGATTTTTTTAGGTGATTGGTTATCTAAATTTACAGTAACGATGATAAATGAAAAAAAATATTGGCAAGGAGATTGGCAAAGTTTTGTAGATTTAGCATATTAAAAAGTGTTATATAATTAGAACCTTACACAATAGAAAATTATAATTAATGAAAAAAATTATATATTTATCTTTAACCTTATTTCTTATCAGTTCTATATGCTTTGCAAAAAAGAAATCTGCTGTTCTATTTAAAGACCCATATACAATTGAAGATATCAATAAACTTGAAACCTCATTACAGTCTAAGAAAAAGGGTGGGGCTTTAGAATCATTGATAGAAATTAGTAAGGATAAAAATCAAGTTTTATCTGTTAGATTAGCTGCTCTTAATATTTTATCTACAAATAAAGATCCTATGCTTAAAACAGCCCTTAGCGAATTAATTAGTCAGGCTGAATTTTTAGAATTAGAAATTATGGCACAATCTATAAAAATGTTATTATCATTTGATGACCTAGAATCATCTGAAGCTCTTATTAGTGCTTTAAAAAATTCTGAAAATCAAATAATGGATTTAAGAACATCCCTAATTGAGGCTATTGGAGAAAATAATACTGAAGATAAAGTTTTAGCTCTTGTTGATTTGTATGATATCAGTTTATCTAATCACCAAAGGATGAATGAATTATTAACTCTAACACTTGGAGAAATGGAAGATAATAGATCTATCCCTATTTTAATAGATATAGCGCAAAACGATGAAATAGATTTAAGAGTAAGAAATAGAGCAATTGATATTTTATCTAGAAAAAATGCTCCTGAGCTTGTTGATTTTTTCATTGAGATGTTAGGTAGTCCTGGTTCTAATGATCAAATGTTAAATTTTATTAATAATTCAATGGGAATAGTGGAAAAAGATAGGTTGATGTTAGCTTTATTAGAATCATATGAAACAGGGAAAAATAGATATCATGCAGTGCTATATTCAACAATGGATAGCTTAGAAGATTACAATAATCCTAATATGAAACCTGTTTTTTTAGAAATTGCAAAAACTGATGGTTTCCCTAAACTGCTAAGAATAAAAGCAATCAATGCATTAAGCAAGTTTAATGACCCTTCTATATTAGATGATTTAATTACTTTACTTGAAGATAAAAGTAATTATGATTACTATTATGAAATTATGAATTTAGCAAAAGATCTAAATGTTGAAGAACAATACCTGAATAAATTTAATTTAGCTGGATATAAAGCTATGCAAACAAATAAATAATGAAAATTAAATTATTATTATATATGATTTTTTCATGCCTTTTAGTTTTTAGCTGCGCTGGAAAAGAGGAAGTTATTATAGAAGATGAAGTAATAGCAATAAAGCTTGATGACTCTAAAGTCCAGCATCATTCTCATGATGATGCATTTTATCCATTAAAAGAATCAATGGAAGATCTCCAATATCAAATTAATATTTTAAAAGCACAAGTACAAGAATATGAATCTACTTTACATGCTCCTTCATTAAATGCTGAACTTCTAAAATTAATTAAAGCTCCAAAGGTTGAACATGAAATTACGATGGAAAATGGAACGATTATTCAGGGTAAAATTATTAATGAAGATTCAAATGAAATGATTGTACAAACTCAAATTGGACAATTGAAACTTGATAAGACAACTATAGCTTCTATTAAAAACCTTGATCCTCTTACACCAAAAATAGTTTTTCAGGAATCAACTATTAAAGAACAAATTAATCCATCTAACTTAATTTTTTCGGGTCAACTTATAAATGAGGGCGGAAGACGAGGAGATTATATTCGAGTTATATACAAATTATGGGAGACTGAAACTAAGCTTGTCCTTGCTGATTCAGTTTTTATTTCTGGGAATACAATATCATATAATAATAATGTTATTTCTAATTCATGTTTAAACCCAGGTGAAATAGGAACGTTTAAACTATCAATAAATATTCCAGATTCAGTAAAAGTTGCATATTGGACAAAAAATATAACATTTAATACCTTCGAATAATCATTATTTATTCACCTTAATTACCTGCCAATGAAAAATCTTAAGGAAATGTTAACTCAAATGGTTGAAAAGAATGCAAGTGATATGCATTTAACTGTTGGATCCCCTATTAGAATGCGTATACATGGAAAATTAACAGGAGAAAAAACAGAGAGTCTTACTCCAGAAAATATTAATGATTTGTTAAAAGAATATTTAACTAAAACAAGATTAAAAAAATTGAATAATGGTGAAGATATTGATTTTTCAATTGGGCTTCCTGGAACCAGTAGATTTAGAGTAAATATTTTTAAACAAAGAAGTAATTTTGTTGCAACATTTAGAAGACTCCGTGATAAAATTCCTCAAATTGAATCATTGGGTCTTCCAGAGTCAGTAATTAATCTAACTAATTTTAAAAAAGGTCTTATTTTAATTACAGGTGGTACTGGGAGTGGAAAATCAACTACCCTAGCATCAATGATACAAAAAATATCAAATGATAAAAAATCACATATTATTACTATAGAAGATCCCATAGAGTATTTATATGATCATTCGTTATCTATAGTTAATCAAAGAGAAGTTGGGTCAGATACAATGAGCTTCTCTTCAGCTCTTAGAAGTTGTTTAAGACAGGATCCTGATGTTGTCGCAATTGGAGAATTAAGAGATGTAGATTCAATGAGTGCTGCTATTACAATAGCAGAAACAGGACATTTAGTCTTAGGGACTCTGCACACAAATAGTGCATCTGGAACTATTACTAGATTAATTGATGCTTTTCCACCTGAAAAACAAAATATTCTTAGAACAAATTTATCAATGTCATTAATTGCAATTATTTCACAACAGCTTATTCCAAATACTAACCAAAAAAGATCAATTGCTTTAGAAATTTTAGTTAATTCTCCTTCAATAAAAGCCTTAATTAGAGATAACAATATCCATCAGATAGATAATTATATATTAAGTGGAAGTAAAGATGGAATGATAAGAATGGATGATTCAATTTTAGAATTATACAATAATAATCTTATATCAAAAGAAAATGCAATAAATTTTGCATTCAATCCCTCAGAATTAGAGAAACGATTAAATTCTCCTAATATATGAGGATAAAAAATATATTTTCTATATTAATTACAATACTAATTAATTTATCTATAATTTATTTTTTTAATACCAGAATATTTTCTATTCCTCCTTTAGGTAAGTTTCTTGATCCATTTAATGGATACCTTAATCTTACTAATTCTGATGATCTCCCAAAAAATAATATTTTTTTTCATGATCTAATAGATAGTGTAACAATTGTTTGGGATGATTTAAGAATTCCACATATTTTCTCAAAAAATGAATATGATCTTTATTTTTCTCAAGGATATTTAATGGCAAGAGATCGATTATGGCAAATGGAATTTCAATCAATCGTCGCTGATGGTAGATTATCTGAAATAGTCGGTGTTAAAGCATTAGATATTGATAAGTTTCATAGAAGAATTGGTATTAGATATGGTGCTATAAATTCACTTAATACAATTAAAGATGATAAAATTATTTATAATATGCTAATAGCTTTTTCTAATGGAATTAATGCTTATATAGAAAATTTAAATGAACATACAAAGCCTCTTGAATATAAAATATTAGATTATTACCCAGAAAAATGGACCCCATATAAAACAATCCTTATTTTAAAATATATGGCATGGACATTATCTGGGAAAAGTACAGACCTAGCTTATACAAAACTATTGTATGAATATGATATAGAAATAATTAATGAATTATTTCCTTTAATTCCATATAATGTAGATCCTATTTTTCCTAAAAATACAATCTTTAATTTTAAAGATGTCAACATACCAGATCCTCCTGATTCTTTTTACGTATCCAATCCATTTCAATCACATTTACTATATGAGCCAATAGATGGATTTAGTAATAATTGGGTAGTATCAAAAGAACGTTCTGCACATAATAAACCAATGCTAGCCTCTGATCCACATTTAAATTTAACTCTCCCTTCAGTATGGTATGCTATGCATCTTAATGATACCAACCAAAATGTAATGGGTGTAACAATTCCAGGAGCACCTGGAATCATAATTGGCTTTAATGATAGTATTGCTTGGGCAGAAACAAATGGATATGATGATGTTATGGATTGGTATGATATCTATTTTAAAGATAAAACTATGAATGAATATTATTATGATAATAATTGGCATAAAACTGATAAGAAAATTGAACAATTTAATATAAGAAATAAACATACATTTTATGATACCATCACATATACTAAACATGGCCCTGTAGTTTGGGATTATGATTATCAAACATCAGCAATAGGCTCAAAGAGTTCAAAGGGAACAAGACCAAGACAAACTTCAATGGGTAGAGCACTGAGGTGGCAAGCGCATGATGGAACAAATGAAATTCGAACTTTTTATGAAATTAATAATGCTAAAAATTATAACGACTTTGTGGATGCATTAGAATGGTTCGTTTGCCCTGGTCAAAATTTTGCATATATTGATAAAAATAATATTTCTATTTGGCATGCTGGATCTCCTCCAATAAAATGGAAAGAACAAGGAAGATTTATTGGAGATGGAAGAAATCCTAAATATGAATGGGGGGATCTTATCCCACATGAACATAAGCCTCATATGAAAAACCCTGAACAAGGGTTTTTATCTTCTGCTAATCAACATCCTTCTGATAGTAAATATCCCTATTATTTAAGTGAAACATTTTGGCCATCATTTAGGGCAATTAAAATCAATCAAGAATTAAGAAAATCAAATAAACATACACTGAGCAGCATGCAAAATTTACAAAATGATAATACAAATATGTTAGCTGTTACAATTTTACCACATATGATAAATTCAATTAATAGTATTGATTTAAATAAAAAAGAAAGTGCTATTTTTAATAAAATAAAAAATTGGGATTATAAAAATATAAATCGATCAATTAATGCAACTATATTTGATTTATGGTATAAAAAAATCAATAAAAAAACATGGTCTGATGATTTAGGTGAAAGAGATGAATATACAATGTGGCCACAAATTGATAAGCTATCAGAATTAATAGAACACAATAAAAATTCTAGATGGTTTGATAATAAACATACATCTGCTAAAGAAGATTTTAACATTATTTCTTCTAGTGCATTTAATGAAATAGTAGATATTATATACAATAATAATAATGAGATAAGTACAGAATGGGAATGGGGAAATTATCAAGGAGTAGACATAGAACATTTAGCAAAAATTCCTGGCCTTGGAAACATGAATTTATATACTTCTGGGGGATCATGGACTGTAAATGCAACTACAAAACAATTTGGTCCATCATGGAGGTTTATTATTATTATGGATGATCCTAAAATTATAAAGGGAATTTATCCAGGGGGTCAGTCAGGATTCCCCGGGAGCAAATATTATGATAATATGGTTAATGATTGGGTTAGTGGGAAACTATATGATTTAGAATTTTCTTCTAATAAGGATAATATTAAAGGTTATAAAGTCAAATTAATAAAAAATGATGATAATTAAATCAATTATATTTATAATTCTTGCAATGATTATACAATTAAGCGCAAATAACTGGTTTAACATATTAATCTATTCTAGTATTATTGGAATTGGATCTAATTCATATAAGCAAAGTTTATATTTAGGGTTTTTGATAGGGCTATTTCCATGGTTATTACAATTTCTAATTCAATATAAAGATAGTACGCTATTATTAGAAAGAGTAGCTAATTTGTTTTATTTAAATTCTTCTTTATTATTAATTGTTTTTTCAATTATATTTATTACTTTATTATCTATTATGGTGTCAGTCAGTTCTTATTACATAAAAAAAATTATTGAAAATGGTAAAAGAAACAATAACTAAATTAATTGAGAAAAATATTAATGTAGAGTACATATCTATCAAGGATAGATCTGCTGGACATAAGCATCATAAACATTATGATGGAGGTGGACATTATAAACTACATGTTGTCTCAGATGATTTTGTTAGTCTGTCGCTCCTACAACGTCACCAAACTATTTATAAGCTTGTTAATCATATGATTCAAAAAGAAATTCATGCCTTATCCATGATTACCCAAACTATTTCTGAATATAAAAAGAGTCTAAAACAATAGAAGCCAGATAAACTGGCTTCTATATGATGCGTTCAAATAAATAGGAGGATTTATTTTGAACAAATAAACAAGGAGGAGTTTTTTGTTTATTGTCATCGCTTATATTGTAAACGTATTTATTCTAAAATTGTTCCTATAAATAGATAGGCCCAATAATATTGGGCCTATCTATAGAAGTATCTCTAATTATACTTCCCTTTGTTGGGGATCTCCTCCTCCAACATTATTAGCGATTTATTTTTCGCTTATTCCTCCCTATTTTATAGTAAAGCATTATTATAACTTTTGAAATCTAATATTTATAAGTTTTTATTGGTGTGATAAATATCACGAATAGATTGATTCGTAAGAAAAAGGCTAATATATAATTATTTATAAATCTTTTATTAGTTGCTGAAATTCTAATTCATTTAATATTGATAAATGTAACTTTTTTGCTTTTTTTATTTTTATACCTGCTCCTGTACCAGCAATAACATAATCTGTATTTTGACTAACTGAACTAGATGATTTTGCTCCATATGATTCAATTATTTTTTTTGCATCATTTCTACTCATTGTATTTAAAGTCCCAGTAAAAACAAAAGTTTTATTAGAAATTAATGTATTTTTAATTTTTTTAATTTCTTTAAATACTAATCCACCTGAGATACATTTTTCTATTAGTAATTTATTATTATTATTAGTGAAATATTCAACTATTGAATCAGCCATTATTTCACCAATTTCATTTATTTTAATTAACTCATCTTTTGGTGTTTCCATTAAACTTTTTAAATTTCCATTGAAATGTTTTTCTAGTAGTTTTGAAGCATTTAAACCAACATTTCTAATACCAAGTCCATTTACAAATCTTGCTAAAGTTGTATTTTTTGATCTATTAATTGCATTAATTATATTTTGTGCTGATTTTTCACCTAATCCTTCTAATTGTGATATTTTTTTTAAATTAAGATTATATAAATCTCCTACATCTTCTATAATTTTTTTTGTCAAAAGTAACTCGATGAGTTTAATTCCAAGGCCATCTATATTTAAGCAATTTTTTGAGACATAATGCTCAATGCTACCTTTTATTTTTGCCATACAATAATAATTTGTGCATCTTAAAGTAGCATCATCTTTCTTGCGTATAGCTAAACTATCACATACTGGGCAATTTTGTGGAATTTGAAATTGTTTTATATTATTATCCCTTTTATCCAATATTACTTTTATAATTTCTGGAATTACATCACCTGCTCTTTGAACTAAAACTGTATCTCCAATTCTAATATCTTTTCTTTCAATCTCATCTTGATTATGTAAAGTTGCATTTGAAACAACAACTCCTCCAATTTTCACAGGATTTAATTTAGCAACTGGGGTTAGTGCACCTGTTCTTCCTACACTAATAATAATATCATTAATAGTTGTTGTAGCTTGCTCACCTTTGAACTTGCCTGCAATAGCCCATCTTGGAGATTTGCTTCTTGCTCCTAAGATCTCTTGGAATTTATAAGAATTAACTTTAAATACTACTCCATCTATATCATAGCTCAAACTCTGTCTTTTAGATTCAATTAATTTATAAAATTCTATTAAAAATTCTTCCCCTATGCCTTTTTTAATTAATGGATTAACTGGAAAACCCCATATGGGCAATTGATCTAAAAATTCTTTTTGGCTTTTGAATTTTATACCTTCAATTAATCCTGGAGCATAGCAAAAAATTCTCAGTGGTCTTGTAGCTGTTACTTTTGGATCTAGCTGCCTTAGGCTACCTGCAGCACAGTTTCGTGAATTAGAAAATAATTGTAGACCTTCATTGTTTCTATTCTTATTTAATTTCATAAAATCATTTTTATCTATAAATACTTCTCCTCGTACTTCTAATAAATCTGGAATTAAACTACCTTGTAGTGATAAAGGAATTGCTTTTATTGTTTTTAAATTACTTGTTATATCTTCACCAATATTTCCATCTCCCCTAGTGGAGCCATGAGAAAACTGTCCTTTTTCATATACCAATTCAACAGCTAAACCATCTAATTTTGGTTCTGCTATGTATTCAATGTCATTATTAATTTCTAAAAATTTTTTTATTCTCTTTCCAAATTCATTAATTTCATTTTCATCCATAGCATTTGCTAGTGATAACATAGGAAATGAATGTTGAATATTTCCAAATTCACTGAGCGGTTTTCCACCTACTCTTTGTGTTGGAGAATCTTGAGAAAGATATTTAGGATATTTTTTTTCCAATGAATCTAATTCATTTAGCAATAAATCATATTCACTATCAGAGATTGAGGGATTATCATTTACATAATAATCTATATTATGCTGATTAAGAGTTTTTTTTAACTGTAAAATATGGCCTTTAATATCCATATTAATTCAAAATAATTGAGATCATCCACATTGCTTCATAATAATCAGTTTTTTTCAAAGAATAATTTAGTTTTATTTAGAAGTTATATCTTTATCAATGGTCCCAGTTAAACTAAAAAAATCTTTACTGGAAAATCTAAATGTTTTATGTTGATATTCACCATCGTCATTCATTAGATATTTTCCTCTATAGAAATCTTTGTTATCAATAATTTTACTTAAAGCTAAAATTAAAGCATCTACATCATTAGAATTATTATATAAACCAAAACTTGCTCTAACCATCCCCATCCATGGTTCAACTTTCCATGCTAATCTATTATCCTGACATTCAAGTTCACTTATTTCTTCTTTATGAGTCATATGTAACATTTTTTCTACATATGGATGAGCACAAAAGCATTCATTCCTAACAGCAATATTAAAATAATCATTTAAAATAGCAGCAACTAATCCATGATCCATGTTTATAATGTTAAAAGAGATTGTGCCTGCTCGTGGACAAAGAGCTGCATCTGTATCTCCATAAATATAAACATCAGAAATTTTATTCATTTTATCCATTGTATATTGAATTAATTCTATATCTTCTTTTAAAATAGTATCCATGCCTATACTATCTAAAACATGTATCGCTGCACCAAGTGTAATTGCACCAAGAATATTAGGAGTCCCTGCTTCCTCTCGATCTGGAAATTTTTTTGAAACAAAATAATTATCGGGGAATACTTTATCTACCATCCCACCACCTACTTCTTCAGGTTCTATTGCTTCCATAAAGGATTTTCTTGCAATAACTACACCTGGAGAACCAGGAGCATATGTTTTATGACCTGAAAATAAAAGTGCATCAATTTCCATATCTTCATCTTCAAACCCGCTCATAAAAATAGGTACGTGTGCTGCCATTTGCGCAGCATCAACAATAACATATACTCCATATTTATGTGCAATTTTTGCAATATCATTAATTGGATTAATAATACCAGTAACATTACTTAAGCCTGTTATTGATAAATAATTAATTCTATCTTGAAACTGTTCTAAATATTTTTCAAAAACATCCATATCCATACTTCCCATTGTAGCTTTTTCAGTTGAAACTGGAATATGAATAACTTTTCCACCATGCTTTCTATGTGGCAAATCATTTGAATGATGTTCCATAATTGAAATTAAAACCATATCTCTTTCAGGCCTTAATCTATTTAATGTTTTAGCCATTCTATTCATTCCTGCAGTTACCCCACTACCCATAAAAAAACAAGTATATTTATTTGAATCAGCATGAACAAAATCTAAAATTCTGCTGTGTATCCAGCCATAGGTTTTAGTAGATATTCTTGCACTAAAATGAAGTAAAGAATGAGTATTTGAATAATGTTTTAAGAATTCTGATGACGCTCTGTAAGCAACCCCCATCATTAAAGATGAAGCTGTAGTATCTAAATATATTCTAGGAGAAATACTACCATCAGCTAAAGAATATTTCGTATCTAAACCAATAAAATCATCCTTAATTTGATGTAATAATTCTTCACCTTGAAGGGACATTGTCTCTGGGGTTAATAGAGGGAGTTTCATGTCGTAAATTAATTATTATTTATACTTTTAAATAGCTCTTTTTTTATTTGTTTTGTTATTGAATAATCAGAAGTCCAATTATCCCAATAGCATTCTAAAAGACCAATTCCAGTTGAAGACATAAATGCCTCATCCATATCATGAATATCATCTAAATTAATATGAATTTCTTTGCAGGATATCCCTATTTTTTTTGCTACCTTAATTATCGTATCTCTCATTACTCCTGATAATATTCCTAAATCTAAAGAAGGTGTTAATAGCTGTTCATTTTTTAAATAAAATATATTTCGAATAGCACATTCAGTTATGATTTTTTTTTGATTATAAAAAATTGGCTCAAAAACTTTTTCTTTTCTTGCCTTTTTTTTTGCTAACATATTTCCTAAATAATTCATTGATTTAATTGCGGGAGTAAATCTAATAATAGGATAATCTGATTCCTTTAAATATATAACCTTTACTGGCGGTTCTGGGATTTTATAAAAAGGTTTAATACTAATATATATTCCAGGATTATTATTTTCAGGGACTCCTCTGGTTACCATTAATCTGATAATTCCTGAGTTTAGTGAGTTTTTATTTATAACTGTATTTAGAAGTTTAATAAGTTCATCAATAGTTTGATTAATTTGAAGATCTATGATCTTAAGACTATTCATAAGTCTATTGATATGGTTATTTGGAGAAAAAATTTTTTTATTATCAAATCTCATGGTTTCAAATAAACCATCTCCATATAAAAATCCAGTATCATCAAAAGGAATTTTTGCATCCTTTGATTTTTTCCACTCTCCATTAACATAATAATTATACATACTTAAACCTATGTTTCTATATAGGACAATATTTTACTTTTAATTTGAGCCTCATCCCATTCTTCTTTATAATCTGAATCCCAAACAATACCACCACCAACAGGATAAATTGCTTCATTATTTTTAATAGTCATCGTTCTAATGGGCATATTAAAATTCATATCGCCATTACTTTTAACAAACCCTATTGATCCAGTATAAATATTTCGACTATAATTTTCTAATTTATCTATAATCTTCATAGCGCTTTCTTTTGGTGCTCCAGTTATAGATCCTCCAGGAAATAGTGCATTTATAATATGAAATTCTTTTATATTGCTTTGTAAGGTTCCATACACACATGATATCATTTGATGAACAGTTTCATAACTTTCAATTTTATACATCTCCTTTACTTTCACACTACCATACTTAGATATTTTACCTAAATCATTTCGTATTAAATCAACGATCATTAAATGTTCCGCTTTATCTTTTATTGATTTTTTTAAATCACCCTTTAATTGAATATCATGTTTTTTTTCTTTAGATCTAGGCCTTGTTCCTTTCATGGGATAAGAAAAAATTTTATTATTTTTTCGTTTAAAAAAACATTCAGGTGAAAAACTTAGAATTTCAAAATTTTCTGCTTTAAAATAATACCCAAACTTTGGTTTTGAATGATTTCTTAATTGACAATATATATCAAATGCATTGTTCTTTGTTTTATATTTTTTTGGCATTGTAAAATTTATTTGATATGCATTTCCTTCTTCTAATTCATCTTTAATTGATAAAATTTTCTTTTTATATTGATTTTTATTCAAAATATCAGAATAAAGATTGATAGATGTTTTTACTCTAATGTTTTCAGATCGGACATCGTATTTTTTAATTTTTTGTGGTTTTCCAAAAAATAAATAAGGAAATTTTTTATCATTATTATTAAAAGATAAGTGTGGATATAAAATATTTTTAAAATTATAACTTATAAACCCAATAGCAGCAATTTGATTAGATTTTTTCTTCCAATCATCTAATATTTCTTGTACTACATTTAGATTTTCTTCATTATTTTTTTTTCCTGATAGATAAAGCCCTGATGAATCCCATAATATTGTTTCATCAAATCCCCAGATAGCACATCCTTTACGATTATCATCCCAATGATCAATTAATACATCAGGAGGGCCAAATTCATTGATCAAATTTTTAAGACTTCTTTGCATTAGAATGATATGAATTAAATAATGTATAGTTTATATGTGTTGGAGAAGTAATTGCATAAGAGAAAATTTTATTATTCTTAATAAATTTATTAAGACCAATTTTTTTTACATGTTCAAGAGATGTTTTATATCTTTTCCCCTCAACACATTTAGTAATTACAGGAAGTGATGGAGGCGTCCATCCTAAATATGTTCCAAAAAAATCAAATAACTTTAAAATAATATCTGAGTCCCAATCAGGATTGAATTTGCATTCTCTACTTTTAATATTTAAGTATTTACTCGTTAGTTTTCCAAATTTTGAAGATGCTCCAATTTGAATGAGCTTTGGGTATAAATATTGATCTATCTTTGATTCATAATCAATTGAATCTATATTTTTAAACAATTTATCCCAATTATAATCACTTAATAATTCTGTCCAATTAGAAATGTTTTTTGAATATTTTTGTACTTTCATCCATGTATTATCACTATGTAAAAGAAATAATTTCCCAATATCATCTTTTTTATATTGAATATTATATAGCCATAAAAGTAGAAGTAATGTTGAAAATGGATATTTTTTATTGAAATCTTTTGAGGATAATTTTGCTAAAATATTGGCATTACAGGAAGTTTTAAACCCAATGGGAGTTTCATCTTTAATTGAAATAATATGTCCCCCAATTGATTTTCCTGTTTCAGGTAAAATATTTAGATCAACCCATATTATATCTTTTTTATTTTCTTTTGCTTCTTTAGATAACCATATTGAATTGTAATCATAATAACCTACAAGATTCCATTGTAAATAGTGTGATAAAAAAGATGCACATATTAATCCATCATAATCATTAGAAATAATAAAAGGTCGTTTTTTTTCGCTTAGCCATGTGTATCTTTTAAATATATTTTTTCTGTCAATTTTCATGATAATGAATTTAAAAATAAAAAATGGTAAATTTTCCAGTAATGAAAAATAAGTGTAAATATATAATAATTTTAATTTTTAATATTTTTTTGTCTCAAGATATAATTGCTCCTGATTTAAATTCTCAAGAATTAATCGAATATCTAAATTCAAATTATAAAACAAATAATGTGCTTGGATATGGCCCTGCAAGAGATCTTATGTATTCAGAAATTGATAATAATAATGGAGAAGTGTTTGGTATCTATACAAACTATTCTACAATCCTTACTCCTGGTATTGATCCAAGTACTGATTTATATAATAATGGAATGAACTGTGAACATCTCTGGCCACAAAGTCTTGGTGCTAGTAGTTCTCCCATGAAAAGTGATATGCATCATTTAAGACCTTGCAAAGAAAATGTAAATACATCTAGAGGGAATAAACCTTATGCAGATATCCCTGATAATCAAACAAATACATGGTATTGGTTAAATTATCAATATTCAAATATCCCGCAAAGTAATATAGATCAGTTTTCTGAGAGTGGGTCAAGCTATTTTGAACCTCGTGAGGATGTGAAAGGAGATATTGCTCGGAGTATGTTTTATTTTTATACAATGTATACAAGTGTAGCTGATGATGATTTTTTTGAAATACAAAAAGAAACCTTACTGCAATGGCATTATCATGATTTACCTGATGCTTCTGAAAATGAAAGAACATGGAATATTGCAAATTATCAGGATGACTTACCAAATCCATTTATTGTTGATTCTACTCTTATAAGGAGATGTTATTTTTATATAGAACCAACATTGCAAGGAGATATCAATAATGACGGGAATGTTAACATTATTGATGTTGTAATATTGGTAGATTTTATTTTAGGTTATCAATCCCTAAATGATAATCAAATTGAACAGGCAAATATGAACTCTGATAATACAGTAAATATCATTGATGTTGTTTTGCTTGTGGAAAGTATACTTTATTAAGGAGAAAGAATGATAAAATTATTATTAATATTGACGCTAACATTATTTATTTCATGTAAAGAATCAAATGAAACTAATAATAACTCAAACAATAATGAAAAAAATACAGTTGAAACTAAAATAGAAAAAAATGCTACACAAAATAAACAAAAGGACGTTATGAATTCATTACAGGCAAATCTAGAGACATCTAAAGGTGACATATTAATAGAATTAGAATTTCTTAAAACACCAATGACAGTAGCTAATTTTGTTGGATTAGCTGAAGGAACTATTGCAAATGATGCTAAACCTCTTGGTGCACCTTATTATGATGGAATAAAATTTCATAGAGTTATCCCTGATTTCATGATACAGGGTGGTGACCCAACAGGTACTGGAAGAGGTGGCCCTGGATACAATTTCCCTGATGAATTTGATCCAACTTTAACTCACTCTGGACCAGGAATATTATCTATGGCTAATGCTGGACCAGGAACAAATGGGAGTCAATTTTTTATTACTCATAAAGAAACTCCATGGCTTGATGGTAAGCATAGTATCTTTGGGCATGTAGTTAAAGGTCAGGATGTTGTTGATGCAATTGAACAAAATGATATTATAAAACATGTTACTATTATTCGTAATGGCAATAAAGCAGAATCTTTTAATGCATCAGTAATATTTAATGGTAAAATAGAACAATTAAAAAAAGATCAAGAAGAAAAAGAAAAATTACTTGCTGAAAAAATTAAAGAACATACAAAAGGTGCAACTAAAACAAGCAGTGGTTTGCAGTATGTAATATTAGAAGAAGGAAATGGAGAAAAACCACATAAGGGTGATAATGTTTCACTTCATTATTCTGGCTTTTTAGTAGATGGTACAATGTTTGATTCTTCTTATGGTAGAAATGAACCGTTTGAATTTCCATTAGGTGCAGGCAGAGTTATAAAAGGCTGGGATGAGGGAGTTGCACTACTATCTGTTGGCACTAAAGCTAAATTTATTATTCCTTCACATTTAGGTTATGGATCAAGAGGTGCAGGAGGCCTCATTCCTCCAAATGCTACACTTATTTTTGAAGTAGAATTGTTGGAAATAAAACATGGTCACGACCATAGTGATCCAAACCATACACACTAAATGAAAAAATATTATTTAATTGCATTATCTTTGCTGCTCTTTTCTGGTTGTAGCAAAAATTCAGTTGAATGGTATGCTGGTAATCTTGATGAAGCTTTAGCTATGGCTGATAATAAAATTATCATGGTTGATTTTTATACTGATTGGTGATATGCGTGTGGTTTGCTGGATGCAAATACATTTTCAAATAGTAATGTTTCAAAATATTTAAATCAAAATTTTATTAATCTTAAAGTAGATGCTGATGGTGAATATGGAAGAATGTTATTTAGTCAATATAATGGCACAGGATACCCACTATTATTATTTTTAGATTCTAAAAAAAATGAACTTGAACGTTTTTATGGTTTTTTAGAACCAGAGCCTTTTCTTCAAAAATTAATCGATATAAAAAATGGAGATAATACTTTTCCTGTTCTTCAAGCACAGTATGAATCTGGAGACAATAGCGCTGAAACAATGTCTATTCTTGCTTCAAAATATGCTGAAAGAGGTAATGATAGTTCAGCTGCAACTCTTTACCAAAATGTTATCTTATCAAAAAATGTTTCATCTAAAATGTTTTTTGAAGCAAAATATTTTCTTAGTTCACAAAAATTAAAAGACGGAATAACCACAGAATTAGAAAACTATATCAAAAAATATTCTGATTCTCCTTATTTAAAAGATGCACTTAATAAATTGCTACGCTACTATCAAAAAAATGAATTATCTGAAAATGAAATTGAATATTTTATAAAATATATTGAAATATTTTCTGATGATCCATGGTTTCTAAATCAGTTTTCTTGGCGAATGACAGAACTGAATTTGAATCTTGATTTGGCTTTAACAAAAATTAATCATGCACTTAATATTATAGATCCAGATGAAAATGGTTTGGCAAACATTATTGATACTAAAGCTGAAGTATTATGGAAACTAGGAAAAATTGATGAAGCCATACAAACAATAGAAGAAGCTATCTTGCTTGATCCCAATAATGATTATTATCTAAGTCAGAAAGAAAAGTTTAAAAATAATGGATGAGATATTTAATAAAAATATAAAAGCTATTTTATTTGATATGGATGGAGTTGTCATTGATTCTGAAAAATTATATTCCCAATCTGAAAAAAAATTACTTGCTCAATATGGGGTCAAATTTGAAGAATCAGATTGGTATTATATTAAAGGATGTACTGAAAAAGAATTTTATGATTTAGTTTATTTAAAGTTTGATATTAATATTTCTAGAAAAGAATTAATATCAAAAGGAAGAAATTTTTTGAAAAATGTATTTACTGAAGAGTTAAAATATATGAATGGTTTTAATGAATTTTATTCTTTTTCAATGAAGCAGTATAAATTGGCTTTAGTAACTTCAACAGGCCCTGAACTTGTTGATCATATTGATAGTTTATTATCAATATATGAAAAATTTGATTTAGTCATAACTTCTAAAGATACAACAATGCATAAACCTAATCCTGATCCATATTTAATAGCGATGGAACGTTTACAATTGAGTCCTCATGAATGCATTATTTTTGAAGATTCTATTCAAGGAATTAGATCTGGGAAAGCAGCAGGAAGTTATGTAATTGCATTAGAAGGATCTCTTGAAAAAGAAGTTTTAACTCAAGCTGATTTGATTATTCCTAGCTTTTATGATTTAATGAAATATATTCCAACTAATAAAAATTAATCTTTAAATATAAAAAATGGGATAACGTAAGTTATTGGATTTCTAGATACCTCTTCTGAAGCATACGTATTTTCTGATTCATTGGTGATTGTATTAAATTCTTCTTTAATTTTGATGTTGTGTTTGCCATTCTTTAAATCATTGACTGGTATAGGCATAAAGAATGTTCTCATTTCAACACCTAATTTTGAATAATGATAAAATATAAAATCAGATTTAATATTTTCATCATCAATAGTAATATTATAAAATTTATTTATACAATCTAGAACCATTTTTTCTTTATCTGGCGTTGCTGATTCATAATTAATATTTTCAATATTATCACATTTATATTTATAAATTGAATTAGATTCTGGATAATATGGAATATATAATTTTAAATATCCTTCTGTTATAATATCTGCATTTATAAATGGATCTTGTGGTAAAACATATTCAATATTTAAATCTTCAAACTTATTTTCATAATAAATATTTTTCATATAATTTTCTGTATTTTCATAAGGAAAATAAATAAAATCTGAATTAGAAATAAAAAATTTATCTATTGCATAACATAATGGAATTATTGTGGCAATACCCAAGATAACTCTGTGCTTAATATTACTCACTATAGCATAGTAAAGTGGTTTATATATAAAAATTAGAGTAGTATATGTAAAAAATTTATCTATTAAATTATAAAAAACTGCAAATGGTCTCCACTGGATACGTTTAAAATAACTGGTTGAATGATCTAAAAAATATATACTGCCAAATAATAAGTGAGTTAAAAAAATAAAATAGCATATTCCTTCTAAATAAAAAGATTGATTTGGAAAACTATCTGATAAAAAAACCATACATGAAGCTATAATTAAAACCTGTATAACAAATAAAAGTAAGCTGACAATTTGAAATGAAAAGAAAAAGGAAAAAGAAAAAATCATGCTACATGCATTATCTATTTTTATAATATAATTATTGAAATTAATTTTTTCTAATGGATCTGAAAATACTTTATTATAATTTAATTTTTTAATATTAATACCATTTGGATAAACAGATGAAAAACCAATAAGCCCAACCCAAAAACCTCTCAGGCCCAGATAAATAGTAAAACTTATAATTAATATGTTTATACATAGTTTGATTACTAAAAGTGAAGAGACTTTTCCAATCCAATTTGATAGTTCAAATATTGTATTCTTCGGTAAAGAAAATTTTACTTTATCAATCATATAATCTATATATTCCGGGATTTGAAACATCATGACAAGTACAAATCCTACAATAAGTATCTCAACTTCCCAGCTATTTAATCGAAGCTTGTTAAACCAATCTATTTTTTGTTGTTCTGTTTGTTTTGGCATATAATGATTTAATTAAAAACATTTCCTCTATTTAATATTAATTTTGGATCAATTGCAATCTTAGACCGTTTTACCATTTCTACGGCATTACTACCATAACATTTTTTAAAATCATTTCTTTTTCTTTTTCCTGTTCCATGTTCTGCAGAATAGACACCCCCAAGTTTAGCAGATAGATCAATTAGATAATCGTAAATTTCAATACATTTATCATCTTGTTTGTCACTTGGAATTAAATGAAAGTGAAGATGACAATCTCCCAAATGTCCAAATAGTAAATATTCAATATTATTACTTTGAAGCTTATTATGAACTTTATCTAAATACTCTGCAAAATTTTCAGGTGGAACTATTGTATCTGTAATAATACTAATACCACCAAGCTGTTTTGTTTTTGTTAAAGCATTATCAGGGATTGAATGTCTGGCTTCAAAAAAAAATTTCCAATTTGCAGGATCATTAAGCACAATAATATTATCTATATCAATATTATTATCAAAGTTATTAAGAATTTCTATCCACTTTAAGCTTACATCTTCGATTGTTTCATTAAAAATTGGGATTTGTAAATAAATACCTACATCTGAATCTTTTTTAAAAAGAAAATCCCTATGTTTCATATACGTTTGAGAATTATAACCAAAATATTCTAGTGCTGTCAGTTCACTCATATCTCCGGAAAACAAATTATATAAATAATCATGAAATTTTATAGCTTTCGATTCACTGTCTAAACATATAAATAATTCTAAATGATTATCTGGCATATCATCAAGTCCCAGTTTACATGATGTCACCATACCATAAATACCTTCACTGCCAATAAAAAAATCTATTAAATCTATTTCTTCTTCATAACATGAATATGGACCACTTGCATTTTTTATTTTGGGGCGTTCATAATTTGGTACCTTAATATCAATAACATCATCATCATCATGTAATTCAAATTTTCCCTTTAATGATAGATGATCACCTTTTTTAATTTTGATGTAATTTCCATTAGGAAGCAATACATCAATTTCCCTAACCCAATATCTTGTAGCTCCTTTTTCACCAGGGATAAAACCTGAGGCATTACAAAGTAGGGTTCCACCAACAAATGCATCATGTCTACTTGTTGGATCTACTGGATAATATAATTTTCTATTTGATTGTTTTAAGATTTCTGACCTTAATATTTCAAGAGGAATACCTACGGGACTTAAAACCTCTTTTGATTTTATATCAACATTTATATTAGGAGATGTTAATAAAGATGTTGATAATACTGCTCCACCTTTTGGCGTTGCGCTTCCAGTTAGATTTGTTTTTCCAGCAGAAATTGTTAATGGGACATTACATGCATTACATATTTTTAAAATAATTGCACACTCTTTTTCATTCTTTGGTCTAAATAAAATATCTGCGTGACCTGGCAAATTTGACCAATCCCTTGAAAAGGGTTTTATGATACTTTGATCAATACTGCAATCAATTTGATAATGACCATTGGTATAATTTTTAAGTGAAAAAAAATCATTGTTCCAACTTTTAGAAAAATTTTTTATTGATTTTTCATGATCACTAATAATATTAATTGATTTAATTATATTTGAGCACATTTATAATCTTTTGAAATTTAGTATGAAGTTAATAATTATTAAATATTTCAATCTAGTAATTAATTATTGTTAGTAATCTAATAAGCTATTTAAATTTCAATAAGCTCAGGCCCGTTCGTCTAGTGGTTAGGACTCAGGGTTTTCATCTCTGCAACAGGAGTTCGATTCTCCTACGGGCTACTAATACAAAAACCACTGAACATTCAGTGGTTTTTTTACCTACAATTTATGTTTTCATTTATAAATTCATATATAAGTGCAGTTAAATACATTATTGGCCTTGTTAAGTTCAATGAAGACAAAATCACTCAAATTGATTTTAAGGATGAAACATATAAAGGATTTGAGAATGATGATATTATTGTTCGTGTGTTTTATACAAATAAAAAACATACTCAGTCAATTATAATTTTTCCTGGGGCATCCCCCTATGCCGAGGAACATCCGGGTATGATAATGCTTGGAAATGCACTTAGAAATGCTGGGTATAATGTATTTCTTCCAAGAATACCAAATCTAAAAAATTTACTGCTCGTGAAAGAAAATGTTGATTGGTTTGCTCATTGTTACCAGGAATTACTCAAACACCATTCTATCAATCAAAATGATGTAATGGTTGTTGGGCTAAGTTACGGAGGGGCTAACCTATTAAAAGCTAGCATGGATTCCCGAATGAATAATCCTGCTCCAAAATCTATATTATCTTATGGCACATATTATTCTATTGAAAGTGCTCTTGATTTTTTTATTAGCGGTAAAATTAAATATAAGGAAGAAGAGTTTAATATTAAACCACATGAGTGGGGGACTATAGTTCTTTTTTATAATTTTTTTAAAACAATTGATTCAAATCATGATAAGAAAAAAATTACTGAACTTTTAAAATATAGAATAGAGGACAATCATGATAAGGTAGATGAACTTTTAAGAAAATTGTCAAAGGATGACCAACAACTCATTAAGAAGGTTTTAGAGGGCGTTGTTGATGATCAGATAAAAAATATTATTGATAAAATGCTTTCTACTAATATTGAACTCTTAGAGTATTTATCTCCAAGTAACTGGGCTAGTAATATTAAAAATAAAGTGTTTGTAATTCATGGAGCAAATGATTCAATGGTGCCTTTTACAGAATCCAC
Source organism: uncultured bacterium (assembly GCA_964429875.1). Taxonomy (GTDB): domain Bacteria; phylum Fidelibacterota; class Marinisomatia; order SCGC-AAA003-L08; family D37C17; genus CAYSDL01. The sequence continues at coordinate 15,744 of CAYSDL010000001.1, read as the reverse complement.
TTATTTAGCAAATGCTCTCCCAGATAGCAAATTATTAATCTCATTTTTGTATGAACATAGAGAAATTTCTACTGATAGAGGACCTATTTTCAAATTAAAAGAACTGTTAAAAATGGTGAGTTTTTTCGCATATTACTTTAGGTTTAATAAATGAAAATAAAATCATTCGAAGGAGGTTTTGATAAAAATCTCTGTTATTTAATTTGGTGCGATAAAACAAAACATGCTGCAATTATTGATCCATCAGTTAACATTACACCAATAAGAGAATTCATAGAAAACACAGATTTAATTTTATCAAAAATCCTAATCACTCATACTCATCATGATCATATTTTTTATTTAGATGAATTTCTTCATTTATTTCCAAACATCGAAATTCTATGCCATGAAAAACATATAAAAACATTTAAACACTACATAAAAAAACTGTCTGATTATGAAGTTATAACTTTAGGACAAGAAATGATAATAACTATTCATACCCCTGGACATTATTCAGATAGTGTTTGTTTTTGGAACAAAAAAAATAAATGCATTTTTACTGGAGATACAATATTTGTTGGTAGAACGGGGAGAACAATTAGCAACAATAGTAATATTAAAGATTTATATAATAGTGTTTATAAGAAAATATTTTCTCTTCCAAATGATACATTAATATATCCAGGCCATAACTACGGGTTCTCTACTACTATAACAATAAAGGAAAATATAGATTTATCAAATTTTTTTAATTGTAACTCTTTTGAAGAATTTAAACTAGTTATGAAAAAGTTTGAATCTAGTCGATAATTAACTATTTTCGTAATCACATCCTAAAAATTATATTATAAAAATATCGAAATTATTGAATTAGTTAATATTTTATATGTTATTTTTCATACAAAAACTCATTTTCTTGATATAAAGAGTGTATTTTTTACATAAAAACATGCTTTTTATTATAAATTTCTATTATTTTTACAAAATTTGCTTGATTTTTAGAAGAGAAATACATAGTATTAGGTACTATATTTTTGTAAAGTAGAAAAATAACTTAAAGAAGGAGTGTAAATCATGGCTGAAAAAGTTGCTACATGTGGCGTTCAAAAAGAAAAAGGTTACTTATATTATCTTGGCAAAGATGGCAATGTTTGGGCATCTAAAATGGCAAGAGGTAACGAAAAAGGTGGAAATGCAAAAAAAGTTGCTGACACTAATGTAACAAGAGAATCTGGTTGGTTATATTTCATCGATAAAGATGGTGATGTTTCTAAAGCTGCAATGGCAAGAGGCAGAAAATAAAATAACTGAAGTTCTTTTATTAAATTAAAAAGCCTTCTTAATAAAGAAGGCTTTTTTTTTGTACTAAATTATTTTTCTTAAGACTAACGTTTAAATATCATTATTTTTTCAAATCTGTTTTCATTTCCTTTAATCATTCTTCTAATATTGCTTCTGTGTGTAAATACTATAAATGCTGACATTAATAGCGAAAAATAAAAATGAATATTAGATACCCCAAGTATATATGCACTAGCAGACAAGGTAATTCCTGCAATCATTGTACCAAGTCCTACATAGCCAGTAAAAATCAATGTTATAAACCAAGCAAGCAGTGCATAAATGATACACTCTGGGAATAATACTCCTATTATTCCTATTAATGTCCCAGCTCCTTTTCCACCTTTAAAATTATAATATATAGGATAAACATGACCTAATACTGCTGCTATGGCACAACAAATTTCAACAATATTAGAATTTAAAAAAGAATAATTACCTAAAAAATTAAGCTTGCTTATAAATATCACAGCTAAAATTCCTTTTAAAATATCTACAGTAATAACACCTAGAGCAAATACTGCTCCGACAGTTCTAAATGCATTTGTACCACCTGCATTGCCACTACCCATTTTTCTTATATCGATCCCTTTTAGATAGCCAAGGACCATGCTTCCTGATATTGAACCAACTAAATAACTGAGTATGATATTTATAATTTCTTGCATCTTTAATCTATTTCTTGAAATCCTGCTACAACTGAGTTGGGGCCAGCATGTGCTCCAAGAGCTCCTCCCAATTCTATTAAATAATGATTTTCAATATTCAAATCACAATTAAGCAATCTATTTAATAAACGATTTCCTTTATCTTTACAATTTGAATGAGAAATCATCAATCTATATTTTTTTTCTGAATCAAGTTTCTTTACTAAATATTGAGATAGTTTAGCAACAGTGTTTGATTTCCCATATAAAACGCCTCTTGCTTTCAGTTGCCCTTTTTTTGTTCCTAGAACAGGCCTTAACCTAAATAAATTTGCAATTGTTTTAACTTTAGAAGGAGCCCTACCACCTTTGACAATATAGCTTAAATCATCTGGGACTAAATACACATGTGTTTTATCTCTTTTTTTATTAACTAATTTAATAATTTCTTGATAGCTCTTTCCCTCTTGCTTAAGATCAACTGCATACATTGCAAGAAGGCCTAAACCAACTGAAGCAGTATAAGAGTCTATAATTTTTATGTTAATTTTTTTTATTTTTTTTGATGCATTTACAGCAGACTGATAGGTCCCACTAACTTTTTTTGATAAGTGAATAGAAATTACATTATTATAATGAGATGATATGAAATTATATGTTTTTCTAAAATCTCCAGGTGTTGGCTGTGATGTTTTAGGATGGTTTGAATCTGTTTGCATTTGTCTATAAAAATCTTTTGAACTTTGTGTTACTCTGTCAATATGCTGTTGTGTCCCAAAACTATACCTCACTGGGACAATTTGTATATCACTCAAATATTCTTCTGGAATATCTGCTCCAGAATCTACAACAATAGCAATTGAACTTGCTCCCTCATGATGAATTGAATTTTCCTGTTTTGTCATATCATCAACTTTTCTATCAATTACTTTTCCGTAGGCTTCACAAATTTGAAATAGTTTACCAGGATCATTAGTATGAATATGCACCTTAACTTTACTACTAGTACCAGCTAGAACCATACTATCCCCACAATGCTTAATAAGCTGTTTAAGTTCATTTTTATTAATATTATTTCCACCAATAGAACATTCTGTGCAAAATTTATTGTGAATTGTAAAGTCGATATCCCTTTTTAAAGCTTCAACTTTCTCTAGCTTATAAGAAATATCTAAATGTGTACTTTGAATTTTTGATCCTTTTTGTAATGAGTTCAGGACGCCTTGAATCAATAAAACAAATCCTAATGCTCCAGCATCAACAACATCTGTTTTTTGTAAAATTTTAAGGATTGTTTTAGTACGTTGCAAAGATTGCTCAGCTTCTTTGTAGCACTTATTTAAAAAAGTAACAAAATCTAAATTTTCTTTTTCATTTTCAACTAAATTTTGTGCTGTATTTGAAACATCTCTCATTACCGTAATAATAGTGCCTTCTTCTGGATTTAAAAGAGAATCATTTGCACTTTTATAGCCAACCTTTAAAGCGTTAGAAAAATCATTAATATTTGCTACTTCGAGCCCTGATAAAGCTTTTCTCATGCCATGAAAAAATTGAGCTATTATTGTTCCGGAATTCCCCCTTGCAGAATCTAAAGCAGTATCAGCAATAAAATTAGCTGTTACATCAACACTATCAGTAATTTCTATTTTAGAATCTTCTATGATTGGGAGCAGTGTAAAGCACATATTTGTTCCAGTATCACCATCAGGAACAGGGAAAACATTGATTTCATCGAGTTTGTCCTGATACTCTAATAAATTTCTAATACCGGCACTAATCCCAGTATATAATAAGTTTCCATTAATTTCTTTTTTTTGAATATTATTCATTATAATTCATTATTAGATTAATATTATAAAATACTAATTATTCAATTTTTTTAATAATTGTATTATCATTAAAGCATCAAACCATTGATGGAAAAAAAGCATAAATTGTTTTTTGTTTTTTGCATTGATCTTCATTTTATTCCATACTGATTCAATACTTTTTGAACTTAAAAAATCTATTACTTTTTTATCTAAACGATTATTTAGGTATTGATAGAATTGACAATAATCTTTCCCCCAAAATCTATCCGCACAATCAATGATTATTTTTAGTGATTTATATGATTTTCTATTATAATCAAGATCTGTAAAATTTTCACCTTGCTTATATTTCTTCATTCTATAGCCAGTACCTAAATATACTCTTTGATTATCTCTTGATGAAGGATATACTAAAATATTTTTGATTTGTTTTATTTTCGTGTACTTTGCTAATGCCTGCATAAAATAAAAATCTTCTGTTGCTTTCTTTTTAGGCATTCCTCCACATGCTATATATGATTTAACATTACATATAATAGTTGAACCCATGCTTACATAGCCATATGGTGAGCCTGTTTTGTGAATTTTAGAAGCAATTTTTTTTATAATAGATTCATATTTCCTAATACCATTTTCAATTAAAATATCATTAGATTTTTGATGCTGAAAGTTTACAACTGCAACATTAATTTTTTTTTTAAATTCATTATTAATTGTACTTAAATATTGAGGGGACATTATTGTATCTGCATCTAATGAACAAAATAAATTATTTCCATTATTAACAAAATTTAAACAATAGTCAAACCCTATCTTACGGGCTGTTCCAACTCCTGCAATTTTATCTTTCAGAGCATTTTTTTTATCAAAATTATTTAAAATTATAAATTCAAAAAAATATGATTTTTCAATTAGAGAATCATAAGTTAACTGGTTATTTTTTTTTACTATATTACTATCAGTATTAGAATTGTTAATGACAATAATTACAATAGTTTCTTTTAATAAATTAAGGTTTTGTTCATTAATAGAATCAAGAGTCTGAAAAATAAAATCATATTCATTATAACAGGGGATCACTATAAATTTACTATAGTGTAGTTTTTTAGGATGATTATGTGGAACTGCTAAATCATGAAAGCTTCTTTTAGTTAAATATTTGTTAAGGAGGTGTGGATCATACATTTTTTATAAATAATTATTAATTAATTGAACTGCATCATCTACTGATGTAGGATCAAGCCAGTTAATTTTCATCCCCCATTTTTCCATTCTTCTAAAAAAAGTCATTTGTCTTTTTGAAAATCTATTTATAGAAACATTTAAATTATGTAGCATATCATCATATGCAATTTCTTTGAAAAGATATTGACCAATAAATTTATATTCTAATCCAAAATATTTAAGTCTATTAAGATCCACCCCTGTTTCTATTAATGCTTGAACTTCTTCAATCATGCCATTTTTTAATCTTTCTAGTAAGCGTACTTTAATTTTTTTTAATATTATTTCTCTTTCTATATCCATTCCAATAATAAGTGGATGATTAATAGATTTATCAATAGACTTATTAATTGTATTATTATTAGGATCAGAAATTTCTAATGATCTAATAATTCTTCGTTTAGTTACATGAAAATTCTCATCATATAATTTTTTATCTCTACTTAACAATTTTTCTTTCAGTTGTTTTATTGATAATTTTTCAAGTTTATTTCTTATTTTAGAATTAGGAGCAATCTGTGACATATCATAATTAAATAGAATAGAATCAATGTATAGTGCTGTTCCCCCACATAATATTGGTAGTTTATTTTTATCTGTTATGGTTTTAAAAATTTTATGAAAATCATTTTTAAATTGAAAAACACTATAATCTATTTTTGGATCTAAAATATCAATCAAATAATATGGTATGGATTTATCTTTTAACTTATATTCATGTAAATCTTTACCTGTTCCAATATCCATGCCTTTATAAATTTGTCTTGAATCTGCTGAAATAATTTCACCATTAAATTTATCTGCTAGTTTTACTGCAAAGGATGTTTTCCCAGATGCAGTCGGCCCTAGAATGACTAATAGTTTTTCCATAATTGTTTTTTGTTTATTATAGATATTAATTCAGTTGAATTTCTGCATCTAAAATTGCTTCAATTTTTTCTGCAGAAAACTCAAGGTGTGCTTTAGATATACTATTATATTTGGCTTCACTAAGTGTAGTATATATATTTTTAAGGATTGTTTTTAAACTGCTTCTTGTTAAAGATTGAGAATAACTATTAAATTCATAACTTGAAAATAATATTTTAGAATATAATTCAATTTGAAGATTTTGCAATTCACGTTTATAACTGTTAATATTTTCATTTAAATCTAATTCCTGCCAAACACACTGATTAATTTTATCAAAAATTTCACCCATCGTAAATGACTCTTCACTAGTAAATTTGATTTCATTATCCTGGACTCTTGCTAAGCGCCTAGGATCAAATAATGAATATAAAGTATATGCATATATACGTTTAACTACATTATGAATAGGATAATCAATACGATCCATAGTCCAAACTTTCCATTCAAAATCTTCATGTCTTTCAGGTGATAATTTGTTTAATAATTCTGGATCGAATTGAAATGTATCTTTATCTAAAATATTATTAATAATAAAATCTAATGCTTCTCTCTGTTTGTCTGGATTTACAATTTCAAAAGGATTTGTATCTCCTGGATCACCAATATGATTTCTTTTAAAATAAATTCCGCCTATAAATTTAGGGGCAGCTCTTCCCGCCCCTATATACTCCCAAATTCCTTGAGAAAATACACTTCTTATTTTTTGATATCTTTCTCCATCTTTTTCAAAATCCTGCAAGAGATTTGTCCATAATTTATCAACTAAGTTAAGTTGATTATTATAATAGGCAATAGGATCATTACTTATATCCCATAAATTACAAAGGGGATCAATCCCTCTTGAGCTTCTTCCAAAGGTGTCCTCATCTGTACCATACGCTAATAATGGATGATTAGATTGGTTAGCAATATTTTCCAAATTATCTTTTTCTGATCCAGATAAAAACTCTGAATAACCATATTCTATTACCCAGTCATCATATGGCCCTGGAGATGTCTGAAATAAAGTATGTCCATTATCAAATAAATTTACTGGATGGTAATCCATTACAGATCCACTTATCCCATATTTTTCTGTGAAACTTTTATTTTTTAATTGATCTACCGAATAAATAGAACTTGCCTTAAAATTGTGTCGTAACCCTAAAGTATGGCCTACTTCATGCAATATCAAATCAACTAATCCTTTATATACATAATCCATTAATTCATCATCAGTACCTTTAATAATACCTTGACTTAATAAATTATGCCAACCTAATGACATTTGAGATTGTAAATGCTGAGAATAATTACAATGTTTATGATTATGTTCTATATCATCTTCCCAAATTTTAGATATCTCATCATTAGTTACAGGAGTAACAAATTCATCAAATTCTCTATAAAATGCTTTTACAAAATCTGCACTTACTCTAATATCTGCATCATATAATTCCCCAGTAAATGGGTTTGCTCTACTAGGACCTACAGCATAAGCGCTTCCTGGCTGGACAAACCATCTTATAGTATTATATCTTACATCAGCAGGGTCCCAATCAGCATCATCTGGCATTTGTTTAACAACTATGGCATTTTTAAATCCAATTTTTTCAAATGATTTATTCCACCCTAGAATACCATCTCTAACTGCATCTCTAAATTCTTCAGGAACTTTATTCTCAATCCAAAAAACAATGGGTTTTATAGGTTCAGATAATTGAGCTGATTTATCAGTTTTTTCTAAATGCCATTTATTAATATACCGGACATACTGTGTTTCTTGTAATGTATTAGTATAGTCTTGATATATTGTAGTAAAATAACCCAACCTATCATCTACTTCTCTTGGTTTAAAATTATTTTTTTGCAATGAAGATAAACTAATATGATATCTCATTTCCATACTTCTTGAATTAGGCAATGTAAAAGCATCAGATCCTTTTAAACTATTATAATGAATTATAAGATCTATTTCTGAATTTTCAGGAAATGATTTAATATCTGAATAGTAGCTATTTAATGGATCAAATTTATAACGTCCTTTTCGATGTTGTGATACATAGCCAATATCTCTAAGAAACAATTTATTTGCATCTACTAATATTGCACCTGTTTCCTTATGTGGCATTGATATTTGTTGACCTGTTGCAATAATAGAATTAGGGAGATCATTATCAATGGCTTTAGAAATTGCTCTATCATTATCTGCTCTAAATAATACATTTATATGCACTAATTGAACTATTGAGCCCACTTTATTAAAAGTAAAGGGAAACTCATTCATAAGATTAGACCCATCGTAATAATATGCATCTCCAGATTGACGAGTCATATTAGCTAAAAAAGTTTTTCCAAATTGGTCAGGCTTAATAGAAATAAATAATTTATTTTTATTTTTATCCCAATAAAAATTAAATAATCCTGAGATTGGTTTTAAATCTTTAATTTTATCTTCATATTGGGGGAAGTCTGAAGATTTATTTTTTTTCTGAACATTTTTTTTAACTTCTTGAGTTGTTTTCTTTTTTAAAAAATCAATATCAAGTTGTTCAAAGGGATCAGAAAAAATATTACTATAAAAAATTAAATTGAAAACTAGTAATATAGATATTTTTTTCATAATTAAAGTTAATAAATCATTGTTATAAATGCATTAAATCATTTTAAAATAATTTGTTTTCTTTTTGGTCCAACTGAAATAATTTTTATCGGCGTTTCTAATTTTTCAGAAAGAAAATGAATGTATATTTTTGCTTCCTCTGGTAGATCTTCAAATGATTCTGCTTTTGTAACAGATTCATTCCATCCAGAAAATTCTTTATAAATTGGTTTTACTTGATCTAAGCAATTTAAAACATTGGACATATCTTCAATCTCTAAATTGTTATATTCATAATGTGTGCATACTTTAATGGTATCAAACTCATCTAAAATATCTAATTTAGTTAATGCTATTCCAGTTAGGCCATTAACTCTTGCACTATAACGTCCGGCTACTAGATCAAACCAACCACATCTTCTTTTTCTTCCAGTTGTTGCTCCAAATTCTTTACCTGATATTTGTAATATGTCACCATCTTCATCAAAGAGCTCAGTAGGAAAGGGTCCGCTACCAACTCTTGTAACATATGCTTTAAATATTCCTATTATTTCATTTAATTTATTTCCAGGAATTCCAAGTCCAGAACCTATTCCTCCTGATGAACAATTAGATGAAGTAACATAGGGAAACGTCCCATGATCAATATCTAGAAGAGTCCCCTGTGCTCCTTCTATTAATATATTATTATTAATATTGTTGTATATCATTGCAAAGGTATCTTTTATAAAATGTTTGATTTCATTACATGCTTTATAAAATATTACAATTTCATCTTTTAATGTATCAATATCATCATGTTCAATTTCATTTTTATTAAGTGCGATTTTTAAACGTTCATTCATTTTTTCTTGAACTAAATTAGAATCTAAAACATCAATCATTCTCAGTCCTATTCTATTATATTTATCTGTATAAGTTGGACCTATTCCTTTACATGTAGTACCAATTTTATTACCTGAACGTAATTCATTTGTTTTATCAATTAGTTTGTGAATAGGTGTAACAACATGAGAATAATAGTCAATAAATATTCTTCCATTATAATTGATATTATTTTTATTCAGACAATCTATTTCCTGGGTAATACCTACTGGATCAATAACCATACCCTTTCCTAAAATACACTTACTATTTTTTCTTAATACTCCTGTAGGTATTTGATGTAATACAACCTTATTATCATTGTAATATACAGTATGCCCTGCATTAGCTCCACCTTGATATCTTGCAACAATTTCAACGTTTTTACTTAGTAAATCAACAATTTTACCTTTACCTTCATCTCCCCATTGTCCTCCAACTATTGCATTAACTGACATTGATATTAGTCCTCCTCAATATTTATATTAATTTTTTTTGCTAATAAAAACATAAATGGGCTCGCAATAAATAAAGATGAATATGTCCCTACAAACACACCTATTATTAATGCTAAAGAAAATGGTTGTAATACTTTTCCACCCCAAACATATAAAATGATTACTACAAATAATGTAGTTAATGATGTAATAATAGTTCTACTTAATGTTTCATTTAAAGATTGGTTTATAACTGTAAATTTGTCTGTTTTAGAAAATTTCTGAATATTTTCTCTTATACGATCGTAAATTACAATTGTATCATTTAGAGAGTACCCAACTATAGTTAAAAAAGCAGCAATAATTGCTACACTAATTTCAAAATCAAATAATGAAAATAAACACAGTATAATGAAAATATCATGTAAAAGAGCAATAAGGCTTCCTAATGCATAAAATCTATCAAATCTTAAAGTGATGTAGATCCCAATTAAAAGTAAAGAGACAATTATTGCATTTCTAGCATTACTCTTTAGTTCATCCCCTAGTTTGGGGCCAATAGATTCAATCTGTTTAATCTTATAATTCTCTTGAAAGTTTTTTATTAATAAATCATTCATTAAATTTTCACTTTCATTATCTAAAAATTCAGTTGTAATAATTAATCCTTTATAAATTTCGTTTTTATTAACTTCAACAATATTAGCCTGCCTTTGTAGAGTCTCATTAAACTGAGTCCTTAAATCTGAAATTTCAAAATCTGTTTGAAATATTTCTAAATCAATAATTGTTCCCCCCTTAAAATCAATAGATAGATCCACGCCTTTATATGCGATAGAAAACACTCCTACTATAATTAATAATAAAGATAGAAAGAGTGTGTATTGTGATATTGATAAAAAATTAATTTTTGGAGTGGTTTTAAATATCTTCATTATATACTTAGTTTATTAATTTTTTTAAAATGAAAAATTGTTAGAAAAATTGTTTTTGTAACAAAAATCGCAGTAAACATAGAGCAAATTATTCCAACACTTAGCGTTGTTGCAAAGCCTTTTATTGGGCCGGATCCAATAAAAGATAAAACAAAGGCCGTTAATAAAGTAGTTATGTTGGCATCTAAAATTGTTTCAAATGCTCTTTTATAACCACTATTCATAGCATTAAATGATTTTTTTCCGGAATTGATTTCTTCTCTTATTCGTTCAAAAATAATCACATTTGCATCAACCGTCATTCCCACTGTAAGTAACAATCCAGCAATACCTGGTAAGGTTAAAATAGCATTCATAGATACTAATACACCAAATACAATAATTAAGTTAAATATTAAAGCTACATTTGCAATCATCCCTGAACCATTATAATAAATAAACATAAACATAAGAACCAAACATAGGCCAGCTAACATTGATTGAGCCCCAGAGTTAATTGAATCCTCCCCTAATGATGGGCCTACATAATTTGTTTGTATAATATTAATAGGAGCTGGTAATTCTCCAGCCTTGAGTATACCAGCAATATCTTTTGCTTCTTGCATATTTGCAAAACCACTAATTTGAGTACTCCCAGATGAAATTTTATCTCTTACAACTGGAGCCATAAACACTTTATTATCTAAAATTATTGCAACCTGGCGATCAATATTAGAACCCGTAAATTTACTCCATCTTTTTCTACCTTCTTTTGTCATATCTAGATTAACAACCCACTGCCCAGCATTGCTAGATCCTATATCTGAGACAACTGCCTTTGGAGTTTTAATCATTCCACTTGATATAGCAGGGCGATTTGATACTAAATATAATTGTCGAATTTGAATTTGTTCTTGATTGTTTTTGGATTCAGTTATATTAACAGGAATATTACTCCATACAACTTTACTGTTTTGATTAAGCAGATTATAAATTTCTTCATTATTAAATAATTTTGTTAATTTTGAATAATTGCTTTCATCAGCATAGAATCCTCCTGCATATGAAAATATCAAACTATCTAATGAAGAAAAATTCAAATTATTATTTATTATATAATTATCAATTTTATCTAATTGATCTAAAAATTGATCATATGTTTTAACAAGAGTTAATTCAAAATCTGCTGTTCTTTGAATATATTTTTTTGCTCTTGAAACATCATCAACTCCTGCTAATTCAACCATTAAACGATTATCTCCAAGATTTTGAATACTTGGCTCACCAAGACCATATACATCATGCTCTTGTATTCTGTTCCTCATAATTTCTAAAATACTTGCCATCGCAAGTGTTTTTTGATCTATAATTTGTTCAATTATAATATTATTATCTGATGATTTTGATAAATTTGAAAAATATTTATTTAATTTTATACCTTCATCATTTGCAATTTTATTTAATTGAATAATTATATCTGTATTATTATTACCTGCTCTTAATTCAGCTTCATCTAATATTGTTTTATACGAATTTTTAGATTTTTGCGATAATTTAGTACGAACTAATTTGTCAAGAAATTTTCTTTCATCTAATTCTAAAACAATATGCAAACCTCCCCTTAAATCAAGGCCCAAATTAATTGCATCATTTTTTAAAGAAGATATTTTATCTTTATCAGAGGTTGTAAAATATTGATAGGTCGGAAAAGAAAAATAAATGCCAAAAAAAAGGGCAAATAAAATAAGTACCCATCTTAATTTTAAATTTTCAAACATAATTTGAGGAACAAAATCTTTCTTTGTTAAATCTATATTAATAAGATGTATAAATTTAATATTATTATTTAAATAGATAAATCATTTTATTATTTAATATTCCATTTATTGTTTTAAACTATATGCTATAAGTAAATTATCGATCAATTAAAATATGAAATCATTTAATACAAAAATTATTGCTGTATCAAACCAAAAAGGTGGAGTTGGAAAAACAACTTCAGCAGTAAATATTGCATCATTTTTAGCAATTACAGAAACTCCAACTTTACTGGTTGATATGGACCCTCAAGCTAATGCTTCAACTGGTCTTGGTATTGATGTTTCATCTACACCGACATCTATTTATGATGTTCTTATTAATAATTATAATATAAAAAAGTGTATTTCTAATACTGATATTAGCTATTTAGATATTTTGCCATCAAATTCAAAGTTGGCAGGGGCCGAAATTGAATTAGTAAGCATGTTTACACGTGAATCAATTTTAAAAGATGCACTCTCTAATATTTATGGTAAATATAAATATATTATTATTGATTGCCCTCCATCACTTGGTCTATTAACAATTAATGTATTAACGGCATCAAATTCTGTCATTATCCCTATCCAATGTGAATATTATGCTCTTGATGGTTTATCACAACTTCTAAATACAATTAGATTAATTCAGAAAAATTTAAATAAAGATCTAAGTATTGAAGGTATACTGATTACTATGTATGATTCAAGATTAAATTTGTCTAGACAGGTGGTGAATGAAGTAGAAGAATATTTTGGGGAGAAAGTTTATAACACATACATAAATCGAAATGTAAAATTAGGAGAGGCTCCAAGTCATGGAAAGCCTATTATTTTATATGATCCTTCATCTACAGGATCAAATAATTATATGAATCTTGTAACAGAAATGCTAAATAAAAATGGGTAAAAATTTAGGTAAAGGATTAGGAGCATTAATTAGGTCATATGGATTAGAAGATCAAGATGATTCTAATATGAATTATGATATTTCAATAAAAAATATTATTCCTAATAAAAATCAGCCAAGACAATATTTTGACAAAGATGAATTAACAGCCCTTTCTAACTCAATAAAAAAACATGGAGTTATTCAGCCTATAACAGTTAGAAAAATTAATAATAATCAATTTGAATTAATTGCTGGAGAAAGAAGATTTAGAGCTGCTAAAATAGCAAAACTAAAAAAAATTCCTGCATATATTATTAATATTCAAAATGAATCAGAGATGATGGAGTATGCTTTAATTGAAAACATCCAGCGTGTTGATTTAAATCCAATAGAAGAAGCAGAAGGTTATGCTATTTTAAGTGGAAAACATAATTATACTCATTCAAAAATTGCTGAATATGTATCTAAAAGCAGAACTGAGATTTCTAATAAATTAAGATTATTAAATTTACCGCCTATTATAAAAAATAATTTGAAAAATTCTAAAATTGAATATGGACATGCAAGAGCTTTATTAGCATTAAAAGAATCTACCATAATGATTAAAATTTTCAAACAAATCATTAATAAAAAATTAAATGTGAGGCAAACAGAAACATTAATTAGAACGTTAAACAATAAGAAAGTGAAAATTAATAAAAAAACATCTATTTATCATGATATTGAGCTGGAATTACAAAATTATTTAGAAGCAAAAATTACAATAAAAAAACTAAGTAAAAACAAAGGTCAAATTATTATTGATTTTGTAGAAGATAAAGATTTAACTAATATAATTAATAAAATAAAGAATAAATTTTCCATCTAAATAATTATGCAAAATAAAACTAGGTTTATTATCCTAAATGAAACCACAAATTTTAACAAATCCTTTAATTTAAATACAAAGGCTATATATTTCATTAGCACAGTATTGGTCGTGTTATTTTTTTTCGCTTCTTGGGGTATTTATAGGGTGTTCATTCCACATAAAAAGCAACAAATGATAAATAATAATATTAGTTTAAAATATAATACTATAAGCTTGTTAAATCATTTGATTAATAATAATACCATTGATGATAAATTATTAAATGAATTTAATCTTAAGCATAATTTCAATGATATTATCCCTGCAATTATGCCTGTTGAAGGCATAGTTACAAAAGGTATATCAGATCCAAAAGAATCTAATCATTTTGGCATTGATGTTGCTGCAACACTAAATAGTAATATTAAATCAACACAAGAAGGTATGGTTATTTTTTCTGGAGATTATAATGAATATGGGAAAACAATAATCATTGCACACCCTAATAATTATTATTCTCTTTATTCACACCTTAATAAAACAAATGTTAATCAAAGAGATTATGTGAAATCCGGACAAATCATTGGTACTGTTGGGGAATCTGGAAAAAGTGATGGACCACATTTACATTTTGAAATATGGAAAAATCATGTTATAATTGACCCGCGGGAATTAATAAAAGAATATAAAATAAAAGATGTTTCAATCAAATAATATGAAAAATAATATGAGTTCAATATTAGGGCCTGAAGTTGAAATCAATGGTGATGTTAAGGTAGCTGGAGATCTTCTTATATATGGAAAAGTATATGGAAATATTATTTCAAAAGGGGCTGTCAATTCGGCTAAAGGATCTTTAATTAAAGGTGATATTAAAGCTGAAAATGCATCAATTAGTGGAACTGTTGAAGGAAATCTAGACATTCAATCAAAGGTTGTTCTTGGGCGAGATTCATATTTAACTGGGAATCTAAAGGCAGCCATTATCACTATTGAAGAAGGAGCAAAGTTTGATGGAATGTGTAGTATGATTCAAAAACAAACTGCAACAATGAAAGATGAAACCACATCTAAAACTTCAAGCAGCTTAAAAACTGCCAATGAACAAATTTAATAAAAATTTACAAAAAGCAATTGCTGTATCATCTTCTCTTATTGGATCAATTTTACTTTTTGGAATAATTGGATTTTGGCTAAAAAATAAATTTGATGATAAAATGTGGTTAATTGTTTTTTTAATTTTAGGTGCTTTTTTTGGTTTATTCGAACTCTATAAACAAATTAAAAAATGATTTTTTTTTTTAATTTCTCAATTTCCTTATTATCTATAATTCCTATCATTATATATTATAAATACTCCAAAATAATCTTGAAAAATCATTTTAAAAATCACGTGTTTATTTTTCTTATAAAATTATTATTTATTTCGATGTTTATATACTTTTTTATTTATAATTTTAGTATCTCGAATTATAAAATATTTA